>CAKUZG010000001.1 GCA_934717805.1 uncultured Candidatus Saccharibacteria bacterium
CAGCTGGTGATCTTGCTAAGGACTTTGTAAATATCATGCTCTTTGCAATTGGCATCTTGGCGGTTATCATGATTATCTGGGGTGGTATCCGATATGTATTATCCGGTGGAGATAGCAGTGCAATTAGTGCAGCAAAGAAAACAATTCTTTATGCCGTTGTTGGTTTAGTAGTTGCAATTTTGGCTTACGCTATTGTCAATTTTGTCATTACCACTATTGCAAAAAAATAAAATTTTGATATAATTTAAGTATAAAATAACTTTTTAAGAAAGGAAATTAATTAAAATGAAAAATTTCGTAAAAACAGCTTTATTGGCTGCCGTAACAGTGTTTGCTGTTGGTGCTACAACACTCACAATTCCAGCATATGCTGCTGACTGTAAAGTTACAGGTGGTCTAAAAGCAGCCGATAGCTGTGCTAAAGGTGTTCAAGAAGAAAACGGTGGACCAACAAGCTTGTTTGACGGTGACTCACCAATCTTCACAACAGCAATTAACATTATGCTCTTCATTATTGGTATTCTTAGCGTGATTATGCTTATCTACGGTGGTATCCGATACGTTCTTTCAAGTGGTGACTCTGGTGCCGTAACAAATGCTAAAAATACAATTATGTATGCTATTATCGGTCTTGTTATCGCTATCTTAGCTTACGCTATCGTTAACTTCGTTATTGGTTCGATTACAAACAAGAACTAAAATTGATAAAACTAAAAAAGAGACTTTCCTGCGAGGTCTCTTTTTTAGTTAGTTTAATTGCTTATAAGAAAAATAAAAATCTCGAACAATTAATTCGAGATTTTTAGAATTATAGAACTTTAATTCGTGTTGCTTGAGTTTTTAGCTTTGTAAAGCTAATTGTTAGAATTCCATCTTTCAACATCGCCTCAACTTCATCTTCCTTAATTGGAACTGGAAGTGTTAATGTTCGACTGAATTCTCCCCAGTAACATTCTTGCGCGTGATGAGCGATAATTCCCTCTTGATCACCAGGATTTAAGCTTCCACTAATTGTTAAAGTTCCGTCTGAAAGCGAAACATCCAAGTCGTTCTTATTTACACCTGCAGTTCGCGCTTTAACGAAAAGTTTATCTTCTGTTTCGTAAACATCAACAGCGAGCTGACCTGGAAGTTCATTTTCCTCTTCAGCCATTTCAATTTGTTCAGATTCTGTGAAACCTTCGTCTTTTGAAGTTTCCATTAGATCGTCACCAAAGTTGAAAGCAGCTTCTAGCTCATCGTTCAAAAAGCTGTCGTCATTTTGTCTTCTAGCCATTTTTCCTCCACATTAATTCCTAAATAGGCTTAACTTTACTTTATTATACCGCACTTTTGTTGTATAATCAAGAGGTAGAAACGATTTTTTATGAAGAAAAGCATATACGAAATAATTTTAGATTCTTTTGCGCCTGAAAAGTGTTATTTTTGTGGAAAACTCGGTGATTCCATTTGTGAAAAATGCTTTAAGGACAATTGCGGGTTTGGAAAATCTTTTTCGAAACCAAATTCTGTAATTTCGAAAGAATTTTATCTTTCAGAGCGTTCAGGTGAGCTTCAAAAAATGGTCGATGAGTTTAAGCTTCAAAGTAAACGGCAAAATGGTCGGCCACTAGCGCAACTTTTGGCTAATTTTTTACTTTCGAAAAAGGTTTTTGTTGAGAATCGTGATAAAATAGTTTTAATTCCCGTTCCAACACTTTCGAATCATATTCGTGAACGTGGATTTGATCATACTGAAATGCTAGCAAAATATCTCTCGAAGATGCTTAATGTTCAGAAAACGCAAATTGTCCAAAAAATTGAAAAAACTTCACAACGAGGTGCAGATTTTAAAACTCGGCAAATTCAGGCTAAAAAATCTTATAAATTTATCAGCGAGAGGCTTTCGCAAGATAAAATTTATGTTATTCTTGATGATATTCGAACAACGGGCGCAACTTTAGATTCGATTGCAAAAATTCTCCGCAAAAATGGCGCAAAAGAAATTTGGGCATTTTATTTACTTCAACAAGAAAAATAACTTGAGCTTTTCGAAAGAGTATGTTATAATGGCTTTTATCTGGAGAGGTGGCCGAGTGGTTGAAGGCACCGGTCTTGAAAACCGGCATGCGGTAAAACGTATCGAGGGTTCGAATCCCTCCTTCTCCGCCAGAAGATAGAATCTCACCATTCGGTGAGGTTTTATCTTTTTGTGCAATTTTTTTGTAAAATTAAATAGCTTATGCTATAATAAAAATATTATGAATTTTGATAACGAGAATCAAAACAGCGCCCCTCGCGTGACCGGATTACCTGAATCGCAGTTTCAAACTCCAAGTTCAGGTTATTTTATGGCCGATAATACAGACCATAGTTATGAGGATGAATCATTTCAAACTCAAGATTATAGGCCTGTTGAAAATAATGAAATGCAAAATCTTGATAATATAACTGAAGAACGGGAAATTGCTAATTGGCAAGCGCAAGATTTGATTATTGGTGATAAAAGCAAGGTTTGGTATTTATTCTTTTTCCTAATTAGTTTACTATTATGTGGATTTGCGATTTGGGCACAAAGTTGGACTTTTCTTGCACTAATAATTGTATCTTCAATTGGGATTCTCGTTCTTCGAAAATCAGATCGTTCACAGATTATTTCATATAGTCTTTCGAATCACGGAGTTTATATGGGAAATACTTTTCATGCGTATGATGAGTTTCGTGCTTTTGGTGTGCGTAAAGAAAGTTCGGTATATTCAATCGTATTTCTTCCTAAAAAACGTTTTGCGCCAAGCACTATAATTTACTTCCCTAAAGATTATGGTGAAAAGATCACTGATATTATTGGTGCACGCCTACCAATGGAAGAAGTTAAATTCGATCTTATTGATAAGATTATCCGTAAAATCAAGCTTTAATTCTTGCAAAAATATAAAAAATATGCTAGAATTGAAAAGTCCATTAATGTGGAAGAACTTCAAAAGTTAGCTACTGAAAAGTAGCATATGCACCTGTAGCTCAGCTGGATAGAGCGTTGGCTTGCGGAGCCAAAGGTCGTAAGTTCGAATCTTGCCAGGTGTACCATAGAAAAAGCATCAGAGAAATCTGGTGTTTTTTCTATTTTAGTAGTATAATAAACTTATGGTTAAAGGAATGAGTGAGAAATATCAAAAATTAATTAAAAATAATCAGCAAAATCGAAAAATTTTGATTTTTTCGGCGTTAATAGTTTTAGTTATCGCAGTCATTTCTTACTGTGCTTTTTATATGATTAACAAAAATAATCAACAAAAATCTACTCCTCAGGCTGAAAACTCTCAAGAAGTTTCTAAATATTATTTTAAAGATTCAAAATATGAAGGAATAGCTTCGAAATTTATCGAAAGGAAAACTAAAAAAGAAGAAGCTTCTTTGGAAATTCCAGTAACAAAAAACTCGAAAATCAATGATTTTATTAATAAAAAAGTTAAAGAAATCGATGATACTTTTCGTGCAGATGCCAAAAAACCGTTTTTTGATAAGCCTGCAACTGAAAAAATGAGCTATCAAGTTTACTACAACCAAGATAATCTTCTTTCGTTAGTTCTTTCAGTTAAACAAGATACTCATGGAGCAAACTTAATTGATGAAAATCTTTTTTGGACTTTTGATAAAAATAGTGGTGATATTATAAAATTAAGTAGTTTCTTAACTGATAAGGATAAATTTAAACCAAAAGTCCTAGAAATTTTTAAAAATAAAGTTTTCGAATTTTTAAAGAGTAAAAATCTAGAATATTCGAAAGATATTTTGGATGAATTAACTTTCGATAATCTTGAGAATTTTATTATTTTAGATAAGCAAACTATTGATTTTCCATTTTCTCGATCGGATATTTTGCCGTCTAGTTATGGTGATATTCAAATTCAATTAAAAATTAGCGAAATTTACGAATTTCTACAAAATGATTTTGCGCGCAAAACTTTTGATGTTCCAGAACCACCAAAACCTAAAGCTGTAGCTCCGAAGCCAGCACCACAACCCGCACCAGTTATTTCAAGAGCACCAGTTGTTTCGGGTAATTGCCCAAATTGTATTGCTATCACTTTTGATGACGGCCCAGGAATTTATACTGATCGACTTTTAGGATATTTGCGAAATTATAACGCAAAAGCAACCTTCTTTATGATTGGCCCTAACGCTCAACGATATTCGGGCGTGGCTCGACGTGTTTTCGAAAATGGTCACCAGATTGGAAATCACACATGGTCGCACCCTTCATTAACTAGCTTACCTGACGCTCGAGTTCAAAATGAAATTTCATCTACAAATAATGTGTTACAAAGTATAACAGGCGTTCGACCACAAGCTCTCCGCCCTCCTTATGGAGCAACAAATTCTCGTGTTCAAGCTAATGCTGCTGCTCTCGGTATGGCTTCTGTTTTGTGGTCGGTAGATACTCGCGACTGGGCAGATAGAAATTCGGCGGTGGTTTGTAACCGTGCAGTTTCGAACGCTCGTTCGGGATCGATTATCTTATTACACGACATTCATCCAACTTCGGTTGATGCTGTTCCATGTATTTTGCAAAACCTAACATCTCGCGGATTTCGTTTTGTAACGGTTAGCCAACTTTTGGGCGGATTACAGGCTGGTCAGATCTATTATTCCGGAAAATAGTCTTTATTTCAATCTATAATTATGATAAAATAGGAATATTGGAGAGGTGGCCGAGTGGTTGAAGGCGCACGACTCGAAATCGTGTATGCGGGCAACCGTATCGGGGGTTCGAATCCCCCCTTCTCCGCCACGAAAGTAGCTCGCGTTTGCGGGCTTTTTTCGTATTTATTGACATTAGCTTTAGACTATGTTATAATGCAACTATAGTTCTTTAGAAACGAGGTTAGAAAAATGAAAAAGATGATTTCTCTGCTTATTTTTGTTTATGAAATTTCACTAATTGCTGCGGCATTACTGTTAATTTTTAAATCAAGAATTTCAGAAGGTAACTATCTTGTAGTACAACTTGTACTTTTTTGGTGCGGTGTATTGACAGGCATGTTATGTTTTGCTCCAAGATTTACTGTATGGCTAACAAAGAAAATTTTTAAAAATGCTGCAGTTAATCCTGCATTTAATCCTGAAGATTATCCTGAAGATTCTACATATTGGTGGATTATTATGGTAATTATCTTATTATTAAGTGTCTTTTTTAAGATGACTTCAATAATTCCTATAGCTGTTATTATCCAATCTAGTTATTTAATATTTAAGCTTGTTATAATACATAAAACTTTAAGTTTGACGAATCCGGAAGAATAACCTCTCTAAGTCAGCAGAAGCTGGCTTTTTTATTTTCGAAAAATAAAAACCGCCATTTTGAAACTTAATGGCGGTTTTTAAAATTATTTTACTAATTCAATCTTTAGTTTTTCAATTAATTCCACTGGTGTTGGGTTAACATTATTCAAAATTGCAAGATAAATACTGACAAAATCTGCTAAAATCGAACCCCAGAAAATTTGCTCAAGATAGGTTGAACCTTTAAGTTCGATATTGCGTGCGGCTGGGCGCTTTCCACTTAAAAGCCTATCTGAAATTTCAAAGCGTTTTTGCACTCGCGGATGATCTAAATTACTTCGAAGATTAAAAATTGCAAAGAGTTTTTCAACTGGGTGCGAGCTCCAACCGATAAATTCATTGTGATTGAATTCCGGATATTCGTTATAAAAGCTAACATTTTTAGCGTTTTCGTTCCAAGAAATCTTCCATTTGTAAGCTAGCGGCGAAAATTCGTTTGAACTTAGAAAAACTGCACTTCGCCCTGCCGAATAAAGCGCTAATTGTTTGGCGTAGTTTCTTTCAGTTAAAATATTTGCTGTCCAAGATTCGCTTTCTTTTCGTAAAAAGTCGGCATAATGTTCGATTTCTTCATGCTTTTCGTTTGAGATAATTCCAAAATTTACTAAAATTTTTGTTAGAGCGCGGAAATTATAGATTACGGCCATTCGAGGTTGTAGGCCAGCTGGTAGTTTAACGTGCGCAATATCACGACTTCGAGCGATTTCTTCAATTTTACCATGTGAAGAAACGGTTGCGATTTGTGCACCGATTTCAATAGCTTGATGTAGCGCTGAAACTGTCTCTTCAGTATTTCCAGAGTAAGAACTAATAATTACAAGTGTATTTTTCGAAACATTTTTTGGTAAAGTATAGTTTCGAATAACTTCAATCGGTAAAGAAATCTCATTTTCGAGCCATTTCTTAACAATCAAGCCAGCGAGTGCTGAACCACCCATTCCAGCAATTACAATATTTTTAATTTCCCTCCCATCATTTTCAGGAGAAAGAACTTCTGCTTGAAAAAGCGCTTGTTTCCACTGTTCGCTAGCAACTAAAAGTGCATTTTGTGGATCGCGCTGAACTAATATATTGAAATTATCTAACATTTCCACCCTTTCGAAAAAATAATCTTGATTATGCTTTAATTCTATGATACAATATAACTAATAAAAAGTAAAGTCAATTAAGAAAAGGTGGGTTATGGAAATTGATATGAGTCAATCAAGCAAAATGCCAGTTAGCGACGACCCAGAGCTCGCTAAGATTCTTTCTGGTGTTAATGGTTCAAGTAGCAATGATGCTACAAATGATGATACGACAAACGACGGATTGCAGTATGAAGGTCTTGAGCAAATGCCAGAAGCGCAAGAAGATATTCAACCAGAACAACCAGTTGAACAAACAGTGCCTATGACAAGTTTTGCTGGTTTAGATCTAGACGGAATTAAAAGTCATGCACTTGAAGATTTGCGTCCATTGGTTGATAAATTAACAGTTACAAATGAAGAAAAATTCGATATTTATCTTCTACTTCTTCGTTCAAGTGATGATGATACTTTGATTGAACCAGCTTATAATGCTGCTCGTGCAATCGAAGATGAAACAAAGCGTGCGAATGCTCTACTAGATGTAATTAAAGAAATCGATTACTTCAAATCAAAATAATTATAGATTTAAAAACTACGCTGGAGTTAACCGGTGTAGTTTTTTTATTAGAGATATACTGATAGTTAAAGGAAATATCTAAAGGAAATATCCTTATAAGTTTTATATGATTGACTGTAGATTAACAGTCTCTTTGATAGCTAAAACCCTATAACCTGCTGCTTTGACTTCTTTATTTGTCGTATTGTAATGACTATAATCCTCAATATGAATTGGATAAATATTTTTAGGTTGAAATAGATCATTCATTTGGTTTAGCATTTTCAAATCCATTGTAAATTCAATGGGTATTGATAAAGTACTTAATAAAATCAAGTTTTTCATAATTAGACTGGGTCAACCGTATTCCTTTTGTTTATTTATGTTTGACAGTTTATTCTAAAATATCATAAACTTTAATAAAATTATCGTAAGATGTAGGATAGAACTCGCCCTCAATACCTTTTACTACAACTTCTCCTGAGAATAAACGTTCAGTACCCTCTAGGGTGTTTATTTCAAGAAATCCCTGTTGTTTTACAGATTTCACTAGTTTATCTTGTTGTAGTTCTTCTAAAGGAGTGGCAATTTTATATCCTAAGAAATTAAGGACTTCAATAACATTTTTAGTATCGTTTGTATCAATTTTAACAAAATCTACGTCATATACCTTTTTTATAAATGTATTTACAGTTCCTTTTACTCGATGGTATGTTTGCAAAAAGATATCCGGGTCTATCGACCAAAAACAACCGTCGGTATTGTCTTCACGGATGACCCAATTGCCTTTCGGTAAAGCAATCTCGCCTCGTTCTTTGATAATGTAAATTGTTCCATCTGATTCATCATACCGAACGGGTTCTTTTTTATTGGTTCTTAGAAGTTTTAAAAATTCTTCCAAAATGATATTGTTGTCGTATTTTATGGCAAAGACTTCGATTGGTTTTTTGCGAGCTTTCACGTTTCCATCCTTTTTAAGAATTTCTTTTTAGTTACTAGGGTAGCTGGATTCGAACCAACGCATGAGGGAGTCAAAGTCCCTTGCCTTACCGCTTGGCTATACCCTATTAAGTTGCCCGTTTATCTGAGGTGGGCTAGACCTCTACCGCATCTTGCGCACCGATTTGGTAATGGGAGTTATTTAGTGTCATTCTCCAAATGACCCAAATGGTTTTACAGGGACTCTTTAGCTGACGGGCTAAAGCAGTATGTATTGGTACCATCGCAATCTGCGTGCTTTACAGCACGACTTGAGTTTTAACGTCTTTTCTTTGACAAAACTGAATGCTTTTAACGCATCTAGCATTCCTTGTGTTGGAGAACCTTTTAACCAACACGTTTTTTGAATTCACGACCTGGTACATTCGGATCGTTTATCTTCGCGGATTTTCTTATTGTGCAAATGTACTTTACGATACGAGGTCTTAGTTTAATATAGCAAACGAGCACATCAACTACATCGTTATGGTGACGTAGGGCAATATGGTGCGCCACTCGCCTGTGAAGCGAGCGTTAGTCGGTTCGAACCCGGCACGTCACATAAAAATACCGTCGGTTTGAGCCAGCGTTTTACCTTGCTATCAATAGAAAGGACTCCGCATACAACTCCACAATAAGTAAACGAAATAGACATAATACCTCTTTTATTTTATTAATTTCTTTATACGTCTCAAATAAATCTTACAGTGGTCAGCTATAATCCACATAATATCTCTGTTTTGTTGGTTTTGAGAAAAATAATAAATATATTCCAAACACAAGTTTAATCACTGAGTCAATATATGCTATCACCCCTAATGGGATAGTGATAAAAATATACCCTATAAAAATATTAACGGCGCAAATAAGACCTAGATATATCATTGATTTTCCATGCACAAAATAATACGGTAAGAAATGCAGTGCGGTCGCCATCAGCGCCCCTAACCAAATCAATCTCCAATTTTCAGTCGCAAAGAATGGTCCACCCAGTAGAACCATTAAGATAAATAATAAAATAACGGCATATAAAGATACTTTCTTTTGAAATTCACTCGAAGAGCCAGCAGATAATCTATTCAACACCTTTTTATTCATGTTGATCGAGAAAAAACTAATAACATATCCAATGCTAAATACTTGCATATTTATTATTTGTTTTCCTCCTATTAAAGTAGCTATTGAGATAATCGCTGCTATTACAATTAGCCACAATCCACACGCTTTCTTGTAGTTAAACTCTAATTTTTTATCTTTATTGTAGCTTAAAAAAGCCATAAATATCTCCTTAATCTCTAATATTTGCTCACTATATTACTATTATTTAGCAAGATTTTTTGTAGTAGAATAGCAATATAGTTTTTCGAATACTTTATTTCTTAGGATTTTTCTTCTTTCTAGAAATTAACGCAATAGCTATGGGAGCGATAATCGCTATAACCAAACCAACGAGGATTAGAATGTTGTTTTGTTTATCTTGTTGCCTTTTACTTTCTCGCAAGAATCCTGTTTCTGGTGAATTAACATGCTGATTTTTAACTTCAGGGCTATGTTTTTCTTCTGCTGGTTTAGGTTTATTAGCTTCAGCTTCAGCTTTTACTTTTACTTTTTTAGCATCAATTAGTTCTTTAATCTTTTGAAGCTTTTCAGTTAATTCTTTGCGCTTATTTTCATCTTTAACTTTCGAAATCAAATTCTCGGCATTGGTAATTTCTGAATCAATAGTTTTAAGTGTATCGTCATCGATATTTTTCTGGATATCTTTCAATGAATCTTCAGCTTTTTTCTGATTCTCAGTTTCTTTATCCAGCAATTCTTTAATCTTATTTTTTAGATTATCGGCCGCAGTTTTTATTTCATCCTCTGTTGTTAAAGGTTTATCAACTAATTGTTTTGCAGCGTCAATTAAACTTTTTGGTATATCATTTTTGATATAATCTGGCTGATTATCTAGAATTTTAAGTGCATCCTTGATTAGATCGCGTGAAATTGTTCCAAGAATGAGGTGAACTTTAACAGTAGTCGAATTTCCGTATTCATTGATTGCTGTTGAAGTTATAACAAAATCGCCGTTTAATTGATTCTTTTGATCATTTAGAACTTTTTCGGCATCGTTTGTGAACGAAGTAATTTTAGTTGTTGCGCTTGTTGCGTAATAGCCCGATGTTTTCGAAATCTCAGCTGCTAAACTATTTTTTATATCGTTTAAAACTGATTCGGTTAGCTTTGTAGAAGTTTTATCAATAGTTAAGGTTGAATTTTCGCTAAGTGGGGTATTTTCGAATTTGATCACAGGTTTTTCATTAGAGTTTACATCAATTCCTTCAACTGTAATTCCAGACTTGCTAAAATTCAAACTGAATTTATTTCCACTTGGTAAAGTATCATTTTTTTCGTGAACTTCAAATTTAAAATTACCTTTTAGAACAGGCTTAATAATTTTAACATATCCGCCATCTTGTTTTGGATTTCCATCGGCGTCAACATTAATAAAATTATCATTTTCTACAATTGGCATAGCTTTTCCGTCAAAATTAATGAACGGATTTTTGAAAACTCTTTGACCTTTTTGAACTTTAATTTTTGCATTTGAACGAACTCCCCAAACCGAAGCACGTGGAAGCTCTTTAAGGAATGAAAAATCAGTAATAGGATTATCGTGAATCCAAAGCAATTCAACTTGTTTCCAATTTTTTACAGCCGACATATCCGTAATATTTGAAGAACTCAAATAAGCCGTTTTAATTTTAGTTAATGTTTCGGCTGCAGATATATCTTTCAAGCTACTCATTCCAGCAACGTGAATTCCTTCAAGATTTGTAAAATATTGGATTCCTTCAAGATTTGTAAAATTACGATAAGGTGCATCTGGCCAAAATACAGTCATTTTTTTAGCTGCACCAACTGTAATTGGACTATCGAGATTTCGAGAAGCGTCGGTTTTCATTAAAACAGAATTTAACGCACGCTTAAAATTATTATCTGTAAATTTAATTTCGTAACTATCTGGTGCATTGCTTGGATCAACAGGATTAACTGCTGAAGTGTAAGCTAATGCTTTCGAAAATAAGTTTTGTTTGTTAAGTAATTGTGTTCCGTAATATCCGCCGCCTAGAGCTAAAACAGCCACAGCCATTGTGGGCACTAATATTTTATGATTTTTTACTTTCATTCCCTATTCCCTTTTAAACTATTTTGCTTAAGTCTATTTTACTGTGAATTTGCTCAAAAATCAATACCGTGCTAAAATAGTAACACTTTTCGAAAGGGGTGTTTTTTATGAATTCGAAAGAACTTTTAAAAAGATTTGGCTCAACAAACTTATTTTTAGGCTTAAACGCTATTTTCTATACTCACCGAGTTAACAATATAGAAAAAACACGGCTATTATCGAACAAGAAAAACTTCGATTTTTTGTTTTTAGAAATTGAACTTTATGAGCCAATGGGAGTTTTTAGAAGAAGAAGCTTCTTTTTTGTGCTAAATAAGAATAATTTAAAAGAAGCGAAAAAAGCTTTTCGAAACCGAGAAATTAAAGATTGGTATATCCGTAAATTTTTTTCTGCAGCTTTTTTTGAGGATAAAAGGATAATCCAAATCTATAGCCAAATCTAAAACTAGCCGTTCATGTGAACGGTTTTTATTTTAAAAAATCGCCCAGAGTTTGAGCGATTTTATGGTAATTGTAATTTTTCGAAAGCTATTTTTTAAAGATTTCTTTCGAAATTTCACGAACGATTTCGGTATCGTTCCAAGGTGTTTTTTCGCCATCGATTATGCGATAAACTTCGTGACCCAAGCCAGTGATTAACACGGTGTCACCTTTTCCTGCAATCTGTAGAGCTTTTCGAATTGCTTCTTTTCGATCTGGAATTTCTTGAATATTTGCTGGCAATTTTCCATTCTTTTTCGAAAATCCTGCAATAATTTCTTCACGAATTTGTTTCGCATCTTCAGTGTAGTTTTCTTCATCTGTTACGATAATTCGATCGGCCAAATCTTGAGCGATTTTTCCCATAATTGGGCGTTTTTCGCGATCGCGATCGCCACAAGCACCGAAAACTAAAATAGTTCGATTTTTAGTGATTTTCTTTGAAGTTTGAAGAAGTTTTTCGAGCGCGTCAGGTGTGTGAGCATAATCTACCACAACTTCGAAAGGAAGATTTGATGTTGCATATTGGAAACGTCCAGGAACGCCTTCAAGGTTCGCGATTCCTTCTTGAATATCTTGCAGTGAAATTCCTAAAAGATACGCACCAGCTGCCGCCGCAGTCATGTTGTAAACATTAAATTCTCCCGGCAAATTCGTAGCAATTTCAAGCGCCACGTTGTTATCGATTCGCAATTTAGCTTCACTTCCTTTTTTATAAAGTTTAAAGCTTTTAATTTTAACTTCTGCCGAATCGCTTTCGCCATAAGTGATTTTCTGGTCGCCAGCATCAAATTTATTAAAATAATCAAAGTATTTGTCGTCGGTATTTAAAACGATAAAGCGTGGTTGCATTTCGAAAAGCTTAGCTTTTGCTGCAGCGTAATTTTCCATTGTTTTATGATAGTCAAGATGATCTTGAGTAAGGTTAGTCATGATTGCCATTTCAATTGGTACGCCAGCGAATTTATACTGGTCGAGTGCGTGCGAAGTTGCTTCAATTAGCGCAAATTCAACATCGGCTTTTTTTGCATCATAAAAGAATTTTTGCAATTTCGAAACTGTTGCAGTTGTAGAATTGGTGTCATTAACTGTTTGAATACCTGCAATTTCGATATTTGCAGTTGAAAACATTGCTGTTTTGTAGCCAGCTTCTTTTAAAATCTCATTAAGAAAATTAACAGTAGTTGTTTTACCGTTGGTGCCGGTCACAGCAATCACTCGCAAATCACGAGCGGGATTTCCGTAACGCGCTGCAACTACTTTTGCGCGAGATTTTCGATAAGTTCTTTCAAGCTCAATAAGCGCCGATTTTGGCAAAACTTTTCGAGCGGTTTTAGCTAAAGTATTCTTAATGCTCATACTTAAATTATATCACTTTTTTGAGATCAGAGCAAATTGCAAAACAAAAAAACAGCTTCTTTCGAAGACTGTTTTAAAAAATAATTTCTGGTACACGAGAAAGGACTTGAACCTTCACGCCGATTGGCACATGCTCCTAAGGCATGCGTGTCTACCAATTCCACCACTCGTGCAAAATTACTTTACTATTTTAACTGATATTTTTCGAAAAGTCAAGGATTTTTTCAAAAAATAGTTTTTTGGCGGAGAGAACAGGATTCGAACCTGCGAGAGCTTGCGCCCAACACGCGTTCCAGGCGTGCGCCTTAAACCACTCGGCCATCTCTCCATGAAAATATTATAACACGCTAAAACTATTAGTCCAAATTAAATATATACTAAACTTTTTAAATGAATCGTGCTATAATTTCAGATATAATTATTTAATATTTTAAGGAATGAGTTAATGCAAGAAAAATCAATTTTTACGCGAATTATTGAGGGCGAAATTCCCTGCCATAAGGTTTATGAAGACGAAAAAGTTTTTGCGATGCTTGATATTGAACCACTTTCGAACGGCCATGTTTTGGTCTTTCCGAAAAAGCAAGTTGATTTGCTTTGGGACTTAGAGCAAGATGATTATGATTATTTGTGGCAAATTGCTAAAAAAATTGCTAAAAAAATTCAAGCCGAAATGAAACCGATTCGTGTTGGCGTTGTAGTTGAAGGTTTTGGCGTGCCACATGCACACATTCACCTTGTGCCACTTTATGATCAAAATGTTTTGCAACTCCATCACGGCTACCCTGCTGAAACTTCACCAGAAGAACTTGCAAAAATTGCCGCAAAAATCGCTTTCGAAAAATAAAAAAGAACCCCACAAATTGTGGGGTTTAAATAAGTGAGATGTTAGATTAAGCTGCGTTTTTTAAAGCATAACGATGTCTTTTTGTGCCCAAAATTCAATTTCTTCCCGGACGGTATGTGCATATCCTCCATCATGCTTGTCCTCGACATGCATTGAAAAGTTTCCAGTCTGATTTTTTGATACGTATTCTTCTAGCTGACGTGGATAGAATTTTAAGAAATCGTACCGGTTTTCATCTGAAGCTTTAGAGAAGTCAACACCTTCTACTGTTTTCCAATCAGGTTTGCCTTTGTCTTTTGATTGTAATTTCAAAATGACTGTGCCATCAGGTTGTTTTTCAAACTTTGTGTAAACTCCGAGTTTAGACATATAGGTTCTCCGCGCTTAAAGCCCGCATGGCTATAGAATATTTTCGAAACTTTTTAGCTTCGAAAGCTGAGCTCAAATTTTTAAACTCAATTTTCGAAACTAAAAATCGATAAATAGCCAATTTCTCACTTCTGAAATGTTCCCTTGTTCCACACAAGCTTTTAAATTATATCACAAAAAAATAAAAAAGTCAATAGTTATATCACAAAAAAAGAAAAAGCCTTGCAAAAACAAGGCTTGATTTAAGAATTGAGCTGTATTTAGCTGTACTTAGCCAAGGCTTGACAGCCAATAATTTGGCCATCGCTATTTCTCACTGTCTTACCAGTAAGAAGTAAATCTCGCGTATTCCGACCGCTTAAACTTGCGGCTTTAGCGGTTAAGGCGCTTACAATATAGTAAGTTCCCTGGCTATATTCTGGCAAATCAACTGGTTCGCCAAATGTCGTTTTGACAATTGGAATACCTTCAAGTGTCCCAATTTCAACATCCTTTTGTGCAGCTCTTGCCACGCCCGCAGATTCGAAGACTTTAATTACATCGCCCTCTTTATCCACGATGTTGATTCTGTGCGGTGTCAAGTTAATGATATTTGTCATTTTTATTTACTTCCTCTTTCGAGGCCCTTCTATTATTTTACCAAGTTTACTACTTAGCAAAAAATCTTTAAATAATCTTTAAAAACTTATTGCTAAGCAGTAAAAAGATAATAAAATGAACAATATTTTTTTAGCTCAATTCTGGTAATGTTCGGTTGTGCTTGCAATAACCACAACTCTGTTAATTATAGCATAATTATAATAAAAAGTCAAATTCGAAAAAACTCAAAAAAATGTTAAAATAAGAATATGAAAATGAAAATTATTGCGATTGGTAAAAAACATGAAAAATGGGTTGCGAGTGGAATTGAAATGTTCGAAAAACGGTTAAAAAAGCCGTTTGGGGTGGAATGGCAGATTTTGGCGCATTCGAATTTTGCCGAAGAAAAAGCTCGTGAAGAAGAAACTTTGCGAATTTTAGAGAAAATTAAGCCGAATGATTTTGTGATTTTACTCGATGAGCGCGGTAAAAATATTTCTAGTCCAGAATTTGCGAAATTGCTTTCGAACGGTTTTGTAAATTCGCAAAATTTTGTGATTGTGATTGGTGGCGCTTTCGGGGTTACGGAAGAGCTTCGAAAACGTGCAAATTTTGTTTGGAGTCTTTCGAAATTGGTTTTTCCGCACCAAATTGTGCGACTAATTTTAATTGAACAGATTTATCGGGCGCAAGAAATTTCTTCTGGCGGAAAATATCATCACGAATAACTTTATTTTGTGGAAAAAACTGTGGAAAATTTCCAAAAAATGTATTAAAAAATAAGCTAAAGCAATTGCTAAAAATCGCAAAAAAATATATAATAGAATTACTATGGCGAAAAATGAAAAAGAAATTGTTAAACTGCGAAATTTAAAGAAGCGTTTTGGTGTTGGCGACGCTGAAAACTATGCCTTGAACGGTGTTAATTTAACTATCAAACAGGGCGAATTCATTATAATTATGGGGCCTTCTGGCTGCGGAAAAACCACTCTTCTTAATACGATCGGGCTTCTTGATCGTGCGACGGAAGGAGATTATATTTTTGATGGGCGAAATGTTGCGCGAATGTCGCGTTCAAAGCAAGCGCAAATTCGAAGTGAAAAAATCGGGTTTATTTTCCAGAATTTTAATCTAATTCCTCGCTTAACGGTGATTGAAAACGTTGCTCTTCCCCTTGTTTATAAAGGTGTTGGCAAGGTTAAACGCCTTGAACAAGCTTCAGAAAGTTTGAAACAATTTCATCTTGGTGAACGTGAATTTTATATGCCGTGGCAACTTTCGGGTGGTCAAACACAACGTGTAGCAATTGCACGAGCTCTTGTGAATAAGCCGTCAATTATTCTTGCTGATGAGCCAACTGGAAATCTAGATTCAAAGAGTTCACACATTATTATGGAAGAATTAGCCGATGTGCATAAAAAAGGTAATACTATTATTATGGTAACGCACAACCCTGAATTAATGGCATATGCTACGCGAATCATTACAATGTTTGATGGAAAAATCGACACTGATACCAAAAAGAAATCCGCTAAAAATTCTTCGAAAAAAGATGAAGAGCCAAACACGCTAGATAAACTTGAGCAGATGGAAGAAAAAATCGATGAAATTAAAGAGGAATTAGGAGTTTAGAATGAGTCCGAGAGTTTTAAAAACGAATATTGAAAATGCAATAGAATCGCTCCACGCAAATCGTTTGAGAACTTTCTTGACGATGCTTGGTGTAATGATTGGTATCGCTAGTGTTGTGGTTATTTTTTCACTTTCTGGCGGTGTGGGCTCAATGATTTCAAATCAAATTGTTGCTGAAGGTGGTGCTTTAGCGGTTGTTCGACCAAAAGAATTAACTGCAAATAATAAAAATGTAATTACGAGCTTGGCGACTTCGAAAAACTTTACGCAAAGTTCGATTACGAATGAAGATCTTAGTACAATTTCGAAAATTAAAGATGTATCAGCGGTTGCTCCACTTGCGAATTTTTCAGCAAAAGTTAGAGGAGATGGCGAAGAAAAATACGCAAATCTTCTTGCAACAAGCCCAAGTCTTGATCAAACTGTAAGTCTTAAAGTGCGTGAAGGTCAATTTATAGCTGATAGTGCAAATGCAAATACGGTTGTGATTGGTAATCAGATGGCGATTGATCTATTCGGAACAACTCAAGCTGTTGGTAAAGAAATTGCAATGAAGGGTGAGAAATTCATTGTGATTGGTGTCTTAGCGCATCAAAGTTCATCAATTAACTTTAGTAATGTTGATTTTAATAATACTGCAATTATTCCGTATGAAACCGCAAAACGAATCATTGGTGATAATTTACAGATTCAACAAGTAAATATTCATGCGAAAAGTATTAATAGCCTAGGAGCAATTCAAAAACAAATTGAAAGCGAGCTTTTGAAAAAACATAATGGTGAGCATGATTTTGAAGTTCTTGCGGGTAAAAATATTTCACATCCATCAGATAAATTCATTGAACTTTCAACACTAATCTTAGCAATTGTTGCTAGCGTTTCATTGGTTGTTGGTGGAATCGGGATTATGAATATTATGCTGGTGAATGTTAGTGAACGAACACGTGAAATCGGAATTCGAAAAGCACTTGGTGCGAATAACCGACACATTTTGTTCCAGTTCTTGACTGAATCAATGATTATTTCGCTTGGTGGTGGAATGCTTGGATATTTGATTGGCTATGCGTTTTCATTTGGTGTAAGTATGTTCTTGCCATTTAGTCCGGTTATTTCTTGGCAGATTGCACTTTTGGTTTGTGGGCTTTCAACAGTTGTTGGTGTGATTTTTGGTTTATACCCTGCCTTCCGTGCAGCTCGAAAAGATCCGATTGTCAGTTTGCGCCAATATTCATAATTATTTAATAAATAAAAAGGTCGCTTGAATGCGACCTTTTAAGTTTCGAAAAATTAAACGTTTGTTGGTGGAACACCGTTCACACCATTTGGATTGCTTCCTCCACCGAAACCAGTTCCGGTACCTGTAAACAATCCGATAATGAAGTTGATGATTGCGTATGCAAGAAGCGCGATAATTAAACCAACGATTGCATAAAGGATTGTATTTTTTGCAGCGTCAACTTTTTTTGAATCCCCGTTTGAGAGAATGTAGCGAAGACCACCATAGATTAGCATAACAACGCTAAGAATTCCTACTGCGAAAAGCATCATGTTAATCATTTGGGTGAAAATTCCAGTATTTCCATCGCCAAAAAGGGTTGTTGGAACGCCTACACCACGGCCTCTATCCGCTCCACCTTGAACTCCACTATTAAAAATAGTGTTAGTCGCAAAAGAATTAAGCGTTAGAAAAGTTGCCGGAAAAGCCGAAGCTATAAAACCGCTAATTGAGATTTTCGAAACTTGTTTTAAATTCTTCATAATAGGCATATTATATCAAAAAAATGGTTTTTTGTCAATGCTCTTGTGTTTTTTGTAAAAATTTGTTAAAATGGAAAGTACTGGAGGATTACCCAAGTGGCTGAAGGGGACGGTTTGCTAAATCGTTAGTCTGGGGAAACCTGGAGCGGGAGTTCGAATCTCCCATCCTCCGCCAAATAAAAAACTCATCGTAAGATGAGCTTTTTATTTTGTAGCATTTTAGCTTTATTGCTTTACGCCTTTCATTGTAAGATTTAATCTTCCCTTTTCATCAATTTTATCTAGTTTTACCCAAATTTCTTGATCTTGACTTAAAACATCTGTAACTTTTTCGGTTCGCTTTTCAGACATTTGTGAAATGTGAAGCATTCCATCAATTCCAGGAAGAATATTTACGAAAGCACCGAAGTCTTTAATTGAAACAACTTTTCCGCGATAGATTTTGCCAACTTCAGGCTCTTCAACCAATGATTTAATCCAATTTAGTGCTTTTTCGATTTGTTCAGCATTTGAGCTTGCGATTGTAATCAAGCCGTCTTCCTTAATATCAACTTCGGCACCAGTTTCAGAAGTGATTTTATTGATTGTTTCACCACCTTTACCAATGATTGCACCGATTTTTTCAGGATTAATTTTAATTTTTTCAATTCGTGGCGCATATGGTGAAAGCGATTTTTTAGGCTCAGAAATCACACTTAACATGTGGCGCAAAATGTGTTCGCGACCTTTTTTCGAAGTTAAAATTGCTTTTTCGAGAACTGAAACTGGCAAACCATGAACTTTCATATCCATCTGGAGTGCTGTAATTCCGTTTTTCGAACCCGTACATTTGAAATCCATATCGCCAGCAAAGTCTTCGGCGTCGGCAATATCACTTAGAATGTAAGGTGTTTCGCCATCCATCATCAATCCCATTGCGATTCCTGAAACAGGATTTTTCAAAGGCACACCTGCACTCATTAAAGCCATACAACTTGAACAAGTTGCCGCCATTGAAGTTGAACCATTTTGGCTCATAATTTCGGTCACGCTACGGATTGCGTAAGGAAAATCTTCAATACTTGGTAGAACTGCTTCCAAAGCTCGTTGTGCCAAATAGCCGTGGCCAATTTCGCGTCGGCCGGGGCTTCCTAAGCGGCGAGGTTCACCAACGGTATATCCGGGTGCATTGTAGTGGTGCATATATCGGCGTTCAATTTCGTTGAACTCCATTGTATCAACTAATTGCGAATACGAAAGTGGCGCAAGAGTTACGATATTCATTGCTTGAGTCACACCACGAGTAAAGAGGCTCGAACCGTGTGCGCGTGGTAAAAAGTCGATTTCGCTTGAAAGTGGTCGAATTTCATCTAACTCACGGCCATCTGGTCGCTCACCGTCTTCGATAATTCCCTTTCGAACTGCTTTATGAACCGCTAAAGTAAATGCTTCATCATATTCTTTTCGAATTTCTTCATACGCTTCTTCACCAAATTTTTCGAGCATTTCTGCGTGGAATTTCTCACGAATCTCGGCAATATTTTGGTTGTATTTTGGATAAGCCTCACGAATTTTCGAATCAAATTTTCCGTCCGTCCATTCTTCAACCTCTTTCGAAATCTCTTCATTCGGCAAAACTAGTTCGAAAGCGCGCTCCTCAAAATAACCTGCTTCGATATATTTTGCACGTAATTCATTTTGGAGCTTAATTGCTGGTTGGAAATTTTCGTAAGCCCAAGCTAGACCTGCAATAATTTCTTCTTCAGGAACTTCATTGGCGCCAGCTTCAACCATTGTTATACCACTTTCAATTCCAGCAACAACCAAATTGAGCGGAGATTTTTCACGTTCTTCAGGATTTAAGAAAGCTTTAAATTCACCGTTAATTTTACCAATTCGAAGACCAGCAACTGGACCATCAAATGGAACTCCAGCAAGATGCAACGCGCTCGAAGCCGCAATCATCGCAATCATATCTGGTCGAAATTCCGGATCAGCCGAAAGAACTGTCGTGACGACTTGAACTTCTTCGCGATAACCTTTTGGAAACAAAGGTCGAATTGGGCGATCGATTAATCGACCAATCAAAACTGCATCATCGCTTGGGCGACCTTCGCGCTTAATAAATCTTGAGCCAGAAATTCGTCCGCTCGCGTACCACTTCTCTTCGTAATCAATTGAAAGTGGAAAATAATCTAGTGCTACTGGTTTAGAGCCCAATTGAACCGTTCCCAAGACAACAGTTTCGCCATATTTTACGATAACGCTTGAAGTTGAGCGAAAGCCAACTTTGCCAACTTCTAGTGTTAATTTTCGACCCAAGAAATCAGTACTAACCGAAATTAATTTCTTCCCGGTTGGATTTATGATCATATCTTCTCCTTCTGCCAAATGAGTTGCAGGAATCCTCTTCGAAAATCTTTCGAAAATAATTTCTACCACACATTTGGCGTTAATTTTACCCTTTTATTATAGCATTTTCAATTAAAATTAGCAAAATATAATCACTGATTAATTTTATAGTTCTACTCTAATTCCTAGAACACCAAACTTTTCTTGTTTTTCTGGTGTATAAAATTCACTAAGAACACCTAGAAGTTCTTGTTTTGTCATTGTTTTGTTGGCGAGAATTTCGATTTCGAAATCATTAAAAAGAGCTTTAAAGTCCTTATACTCTAATAATCCAATAACTTTTGCTGTGAATTTATCTTTTTCATTGCTAAACTCGATTAAATCGCCGATTTTTATTTGTCGTCGTTTCTCATCATTTAATCTTAATTCAATTCTTTTTGTTCCATTTTTGATAAAGTTAAAATATTTATCTTGTAAGTTCATTTTATGGATCATATCTTCTCCTTCTGCCAAATGAGTTACAGGAAGTCTCTTCCATACATTTGGTGCTAATTGTATTCTTTTATTATAGTATTTTTAAATAAAAATCGCAAAATTAAATAGTCTAATTAAGGGCCATTTAATTAAATTTTGTGTCGAATAATCCAAGTTAAAATGAATGGTAGCGTAATAATTACGGTGACAATAAATATCGGAAGATTCTTAATATTTTTTGCGATCCAGTATTTGGCGCTTTAACTTTCGAATCTGTTTTTATTTTTGTTTATTTTCTCCTCCTCCTAAAAAGAATAACATTTCGATTATAAAATATTTATAAATAAAAATTAATAGTAATTATGCTTTTTTAAAAACAAAAAAGCTTCGAAAATAACGAAGCTTTAAAGTGTTTGGTGGTATTTATTTTCGATTAAGGTTTTAACATCACACGCATATAACCCAGAATTCGGAAGCGGGTTCAATTCAACAATTCCCGGTTTGCCGTTAATTATTGCCACATCTAGCGCAAAATCTTTAGTTTTAAAAACTGGCGTAATTTCTTTAGCGGTTTTTCGAGCAAATTCAAGCAATTGATTTCGAATCTTAGGTTGAAATTCAACTTTGGTTTGATTGCGAATTTCTTGCAGTTGCGGGTCAAACTTTTCGGTATTTTGCAACCAAGTAAAATCTTCAATACTGCCGGCCGAAGTTAGAACTTCCCCATTCACGCAAAAACAGCGCATTTCATAACGAATATCTGCAAAGTCTTGAATGAATAAATCATTTTCATGCCAGGCATTCATTATTTTTACCAGAGTTTCGTGCCTCGGTTTTTGAGATAAATCGATTTCGAAAATTCCCGCTTTTGGATTTGTCATAATTTTAACCATCGCTTTTTTATGATTTTGGCTAAAAATTTCAAGCGTTTCTAGAAAATTTTCACTACAACAGTGGATAAAATCTCGATTAAAATATTTTTGAACTTGCGGTTTTAAATCGTATCGATTAACGTCGTAATTTGGGTGTTTCTCGATTCCAAATCGAGGCAAGTTTAATTTCGAATAATCCAAATTTAAGATTTTTCCGGTTCTATCAAATATAATCGTATCTTGTTTTGAGCCAAGATCATAAAAAATAAAAATTGGATTTTGCGCAACTTCGAGACCAAATTTTATTCGGCCAATCATTTCTAGCCAAAGCTCGGTGTCTTGCTTTAAGTGAGTGTGCAAATTATTTATGTAATTCAAAATGCTGTGCAAATCTTTTGGATTACAATTTTGTATTTCCTGCTTGGGAAATTCAAATTTTTGGGCAAGTTTTTTGAACTCTGTCTTCAATGAATCTGGAACACGCTTTTCGAAATCTTTATTCGAAATTTCATACACATAATTACTAATAATTAAATCGTAGGCCATTTTAATACCTCCAAAATAAAAAAGTTCAACAAAAAGTCTAGTTTTAATTATAATATATTTTTATATTAAGTCAAACTGAAAGTGCGCAACAAAAAATCGCCCATATTTTGAGCGATTTTTGCAGTTTCGAAATTATTATTTTCGAAGACCTAATTTAGCAACAACAGCTTTGTAAGCTTCAAAATCTTTTCGTTCAAGATATTTTAGAAGTTTTTTACGGCGACCAACCATTTGCATCAAACCGCGACGAGCCATGAAGTCATGCTTGTTTGATTGAAGGTGTTCCGTCACTTCTTTGATACGAGCTGTCAAGATTGACACTTGCGCCTGTGGCGAACCAACGTCATTCTTTGAAACCTGAGTCAAAGCGATTGCCTTCTCTTTATTCTCTTTAGTAATCATCCTGAATATTTTAACAAATTTTTTCAGATAAGTCAAGAAAGTTTTATAATTCTATAAAATTTCAAGCGCTTTTTTAACTTTTTCAAGTTCGGCTTTTTTGTTTGAGAATTCTTCACGGGTTTCTTCAACCAAATGTGCTGGCGCTTTCGAAACATAGTTCTCGTTCGAAAGTCGTTTTTCGAGCAAGTTGATTTCGTTTGAAATCTTTTCGATTCGTTCGTTTAATTCAGTTTTATACTCAGCTAGAACGCTAGTCGGAACATCAAGATATGCACCCAAACCGCTGGCGGCAAGACTGAATCCGTGTGGCGCGTCCGTTTGAACAATTTCTGGCACGCGTGAAAGGTGGCGAATTGTCTCGGCATTTTTTGCGATTAATTCATCTTTTTCGAAAACCAAATTGTAGCGTTTTTTACCTGGAAGTTCCGCTGTAATCAAGCGAATTTCACCAACCAAATCTTGAATTCGTTCAAATTGAAGCGCTTCGAATTCATTAAATTCTAGTGATTCGGCAAGTTTTTCATTTGCAAGAATTCCCTCAGTCCAAGGCAAAGTTTGCCAAATAGTTTCGGTTACGAAAGGTGCAAATGGGTGTGCAATCTTCAAACAAGTTTCCAAAACCCAAGCAAGAAGTTCAGGGTTTTGTTGTGTTTTTGATGCTTCAATATACCAATCGGCAACTGTGCTCCAAATTGTGTGATAAACAGTTTCAGAAGCTTCGGCAAAACGATAATTCTGCATGTGATTATCTAATTCTGAAATTGCACGGTCAAGTTCTCGTACGATCCAGTGATCTGCTGGCGAGAAAGCTTCGGGGCGTTTTTCGCTCTTAATATCGCCAACTTTTTCTGAAATGAACCGTGAAATATTCCAAAGTTTATTGCAGAAATTTCGCCCAGCGATAACTTTGTTTTTCGAAAATGCTTGGTTTTGCCCGGCTGAACGCGCTGCGATAATTCCAAGGCGGAAAGCATCGGAACCATATTCTGCAATTACGTCCATTGGGTTGATCACATTTCCTTTTGATTTGCTCATTTTTTGGCCGTGCTCATCAAGAACCATTCCATGCAGATAAACTTCGCGGAAAGGAATTTGGCCTGTACAATAAAGCCCCAACATAATCATTCGTGAAATCCAAGGGAAAATTAAGTCGTGGCCAGTTTCCATTACGCTATTTGGGTAGAATTTCGAAAGCTCGCCGCCCTCAAGAAAATCAGTTGTAATGAATGGCCATTGACCACTCGAGAACCAAGTGTCGAGTGTATCTTCATCCCGTTTATAGATTTTGCCGTTAACTTCAATTTCGGCCTCGTGAACGCGTTCATCGAAAATCCAATCTGTTGGATCTTCAACATTTTGAAATGCTGGGATTGGGATTCCCCATGGTATTTGACGTGAAATGTTCCAGTCGCGAATATTTTTAAGATATTCCATTAGAACATTTTTCTTGTTTTCGGGTGTAAATTTAATTTCGTCTTTTTCAAGAACTTCAATAGCTTTTTTAGCTAGAGGTTTTGTAGAGATAAACCACTGCTCTTTTACAAGTGGCTGAATTGGTTCGCCAGATTTATAGTCATAACCAACCACGTGCGTAATATCTTCTTCTTTAAAGAGAGCGTTAATCTTTTTGAGATCTTCAAGAATCTTTTTTCGCGCCTCCATAACTTCTAGGCCAGCATATTCACCAGCGTTTTGGGTCATTTTTCCATCAAAGCCAATTACTTGAATTTTTGGTAAGTTGTGACGATTACCAACTTCAAAATCGTTAGGATCGTGGAATGGTGTAATTTTGACAACACCAGTTCCAAATTGTGGATCAGCATATTCATCGGCAATAATCTCAACTTCACGGTTAGTTAGAGGTACACGCACCTTTTTACCGATTAGATTTTGGTATCGTTCATCTTCTGGATTAACTGCAAGTGCAGTGTCGCCAAGAATTGTCTCTGGGCGTGTTGTTGAAACTAGCATATATTCACTAATATCACCAAAATCATCAAGAACAGGATACGCGATTGTCCAAAGTTTACCCTTCTCTTCTTTGTAATCTACCTCAATATCGGCGTAAGAAGTTTGGTATTTTGTTGAATAATTAACAATTCGCTCACCTCGATAGATTAGGCCATCGTTCCACATTTTTTCGAAAGTTTTATAAACGCGATTTACGACTTTTTCATCTAGTGTGAAAGTAAGGTTTTTCCAGTCAGCTCCAGCTCCGAGTGCACGAAGTTGTAACTCCATGTTTCCGCGTTGGCTAGCAACGAAATCCCAAACATTTTTGTAAAGTTCATCACGAGAATAATCAAAACGGCTCTTCCCTTTTGCATTTAGAAGGCGTTCATAAACAACCCACGTTTCAAAACCAGCGTGGTCGGCACCAGGCAAATAAATTGCGTCATAACCTTTCATTTTGTGATAACGCACCAAAATATCTTCCACAGCGGCCATCAATCCATGGCCAATGTGAAGATTTCCGTTTGCATTTGGTGGTGGCATTACAATTGAATATTTTGGGCCAACTCCGCTACTTTCGAAAGCGCCAGAAAGTTCCCAAAGATTATAAATTTCAGGTTCGTAATTGTTCGGTTCGTAAGTCTTTGTAATTTTCATAATTCCCTTTAATCGCATTTATTCAACATTTCACGCGAAATTTTTTAATGCGTGAAAATTTTACATTTACAATTATACCACATTCGGTGTATAATATAAACATGCTAAAGATTATCGAAATTACAGATAAAAAAGAATGGGACGATTTTGTTAATGAACATAACGGTCATCCTTTGCAGCTTTGGGGTTGGGGTGAACTTAAAACTGAATCACCAAATTGGAAGGTGGTGCGAGTTTTTTTGAAGAACGGTGAAGAAAAATACATTGATCGCAAGAAGAACGATCATTCAGATATTGTGGCGGCGGCGCAAATTTTAATTCGAAAACTACCTTTTCCGCTTAATAGTTTTGCGTATATTCCGCGTGGCGCTTTGGTACTTTCGAAAAAGCCAATTGAACGAGCTCGCATTTCGCGTGAAATAGCGCTTTGGGTTTCGGAAAATATCAAACCAAAACCAGTTTGTTTGAGTATGGAACCAGATTGGAATGAGGGTGAATTCGATATCCGCGATGGCTGGCGAAAGAGTAAAAATACTATTTTAATTCCACGGACGTTAATTGTCGATTTAACGCAAACTGAAGATGAACTGCTCGCTCAAATGAGCAAAAAAACACGTCAGTATATTCGAAAGAGCAGTGGGGAAGTAAAAATTCGCCAACTTCGTTCGAAAGAAGATATTGATCGCGCATTGGAAATTTACGTTCAAACTGCAAAGCGTGCTGGTTTTGCAATTCACCCTAAAAAATATTATCACGACCTCTATAAAAAAATGGGTGAAAATTCGCCAATTTTTGGTGCATTTATAGATGTAAACTCGAATGAAGAGCAGGGGCAAGCTTTCGAAAATAGCCAAACTCAAGAAATGGTTGCATTTTTGTGGTTTGCGCAAAGCAATTATACTTCGTTTGAGCTTTATGGTGGTGTGACTGAAACAGGTCAAAAAGTGCGCGCTAACTATATTTTAAAGTGGACAGCAATGCTTGAAATGAAAAAACGTGGCGTGAAAAGATACGACTTTAACGGTCTTTTAAATGATGGGATTTCGAAATTTAAAGCTGGTTTTGCTCATCATGAAAATATGCTTGTCGGAACCTTGGATTTTCCAATTTCGAAAACATATTTCATCTGGAATTCATTCTTGCCAACTGCGAAAAAAATCGTGCGAAAATTCAAAAAATAGGGAAGTACAAAATAAAGAAATCGCTCAAAATTGGGCGGTTTTTCTTTTTTCGAAAGCTAAAAATCTAAAAAATTGACCAAAATATTAAAAGGTAGTAAAATAGAATTATGAAAATACTAGGAATTGAAAGCACTTGTGATGAAACTGCGGCGGCCGTGGTTGAATTTGATGCGAATCAAATCACGCGCGAAAGTTCGCCAAGATTAAATTTGCTCTCAAGTGTGGTTCATTCACAGATTGATATTCACGCGCAATTTGGTGGTGTGATTCCTGAGGTAGCGGCGCGTTCACATATTGAATACGCGAATCCTGTAGTTCGAAAAGCGCTCGCGCGCGCCGGTGTTTCTTTTGAGGATCTTGATGGAATTGCCGTTTCTTATGCACCAGGTTTAATCGGTTCACTTTTGGTTGGCACATTAACTGCGCGAACTTATTCACGAATTTTCAACAAACCTTTCTACCCAATTCATCATGTTGAAGCGCATGTTTACGCGAATTTTTTGAACGAAAAACCGCCAAAGTTTCCATTTTTAGCGCTAGTCGTGTCGGGTGGTCATTCGCAAATTGTTTTGTTTAAGGCTCACGGAGATTATCAAATTTTGGGCGAAACGCAAGATGATGCGGTTGGTGAAGCTTTCGATAAAGTTGCAAAAATTATCGGTTTGCCTTATCCAGGAGGTCCGGCAATTTCAAAAGCAGCACAAAACGGAGATTCTTCAAAATATAAGTTGCCAAAAGCGCGCTTAAAAGGGAAGTACGATTTTAGCTTTTCGGGCTTAAAAACGGCTGTTTTGCGAGCAGTTCAAAAAGAAGTTGGTGTTGATTTTAATTTTCCTTCTTTCGAATTGGCGGCAAAACTCAGCGAACAGCAACGAAATGATTTTGCGGCAAGTTTTCAAAAAACGGCGGTTGAAACTTTGGTTGATAAGCTTGAGCTTGCGGTGAAAGATTTTGCACCAACAACAGTTGTGATTGCTGGCGGTGTGGCGGCAAATTCAGCGTTAAGGGAAGAGCTGGTCAAGCGAGTTTCGGATAAATTGCCGGATCCAGTGATTTTTACTCCACCGGAACTTTGCACTGATAACGCTGCGATGGTGGCAACATTGGGCGCTTTTCAAGCAGTTTTGAGCAAGCCAAAAGATCCGCTCGAGCTTGAAGTTAAGCCTTCACTTTCGATGAGTGATTCAAAGTGGTAAAAAGAAAACCCGCAATATTGCGGGTTTTTATTGGAGGGATATTAGAGTTCTTCAATTTTAAAAATATTCAATGAATGAAGAAAAAGATTTGTTGGTTTGAAAATGAGATCATTTTGTACCTCGACCAAATCTTCGCCAATCAAAGTTGGATCAAACTTTTCAGGAAAAACCCAACCATTTTGAATAAATTCATCCACAGCATTTAGGCCGCTATTGACCCAATGGTCGCGAATCACTAAAGTGATTTCTTTCAGATGTTCAGGATTCTCAAAATCTTCATCGGTAGCCTGAACTTCTAACCCCACTTTATTAATATTTTCGAAGAACAATGTTGGTGGAATTTCCATGATTTCGCTTGTTGCGAGACAAGCTTGCGTGATAAGTCCAATCATTGTTGAAGAAGTCGTAGCTATATTATTTCGATCTGGATTGACTGCATTGAGAAAAATAAAACCAAGCATAAAGCTTTCAAAATATTCTTGGATGGTTTCTCGTTTTAACCCGTTGAGATAAATTGAAAGAAGAACGTCATCTTTAAAGCGAAGATGCTGTTTGTTAAGAACTTTTTCTTGCCAATTTTCACCATAAATATTTTCGAAAGGAGTCCGAACATCTTCAGATTCAAAGTAAAAAATAAAATCATTTGTTATGAGCATAACTGCTTCCTCCTAAAAGTGCTATTTTTTGCTAAAAAGCAAATCTTTTAAATTATAATATTTTTAGCTATTTTTGTCAAGTTTAACTAGAAGGAGATTGGAGTACAAAATAAAAAAGCCCGCAAATTTCTGCGGGTTTTGGCTTTTGATGGTTTAAAGTTGAAATTGTTTAATCTCAAAATCATCAAAATGCTTAAGGAAGATATTAGTTGGAGCAAAAAAACAATCATTTTGGTCTTCTTCGGGTGATACCGTAGAGATTTTAGGTAATAAATAAATCCAGCCATTTTCGATGAATTTATTTATTGACTCTAGGCCGTTTTCAATCCATTCTTCCTTTATTGCTGGCATAGTATTTTCTGAACCTTCATTATCTTCTGGAAAATCATCAAGGATGTCCCGTTCTTTTGTGTCGAAAAATAATGAAGCTGGTTCTTTCAGATAATGATAAGCTACTAAGCAAGATAATGTGATTAAATGTCCGACTGAAAAAATTTCTTGTTCAGAATTAATTTTACTAAGAAAAATTTCCCCAAGCATTAGACATTCCAAAACTTCTTTAGCTTTTTCTGGTTTTTTACCTTTGGGGTAAATCAATGTGAACAAACCATCTTCTAGATAAATTATCTGTTTATTCGCTATTTGATCTTGCCAATTTTCTCCAAAAAGTTCTTTGATAGCTAGAGTAATATCTTCGCTTTCAAGGTGAAAAATAAAATTATCAGTTATAAGCATAACTAAGTCCTCCTAAAGTGCTATTTCTACCAAAAGGTAAATCTTTTAAATTATAGCATTTTTAAGTAGAATTGTCAAGTTTTTGAAAAAGGAAAAATAAAAAAACCGCCCAATTTTGAGCGATTTTTGAAAATGTATCAAATTAAGCAAGTTTTACGCCAGCTTTTTTTGCGGCAGCAGCAAGAGAAGCTTTTCGGCGAGCAGCTGTATTTTTCTTGATAAGACCTTTTTTAACAGCTTTGTCTAGTTCGCTTTGTGCTTTTGAAAGGTTTTTTGCGTTTGGTTCAGCAACAAAAGCTTTAACTGCACCTTTGATATCTTTTTTAATTCCAACGTTGCGTTCGCGTCGTTTTGCGGTTTGTCGCATTCGCTTTACAGCAGATTTAATAATTGGCATTTAATGTCCTTCTTTTAGGTTGTTATTTACAATTCAACATCGATTATACAGTATTTCGAAAGAAAAAGCAAGTATTTCAAATAAACTATTGACATTTTATTATGATTATGCTAATATAGAGCTATAAATTATAAAAATAAACAATAGGATTCAATAAACAAATGTCAAAAAATAATGCCCAAGAGCAGATTATCGCAAAGTTGAAAGAATCAGAAAGCATTCTAATTGCGGTAAATGATAACCCAAGTGTTGATGAACTTTCATCAGCTTTGGCGTTGACGCTTGCAATAAACAATTCAGGCAAGCATGCAACAGCGGTTGCGAGTGGCGAAATGCCAGATGCGCTAACTTTTTTGCGCCCAGAAAAAACTTTCGAACATTCGGTCGATTCTTTACGTGATTTTATTATTGCCTTAAATAAAGAAAAAGCCGATCATTTACGCTACAAACTTGTCGGTGATCACGTTAAAATTTTTATTACGCCGTATCGTTCGGTGATTTCTGAAAAAGACCTCGAATTCGAACAAGGTGATTTTAACATTGATTTTGTTTTAGCGCTAAATGTTGAGAGTCAAGATCGACTCGATGGTGCTTTGGCGGCACATGGTCGAATTTTTCACGATGCTTCAGTGGGAATTTTAACTGTTGGCGAAAATCAAACAAATCTTAACGGAATTCACTGGCATGATGAAAATGCAAGTTCTTTGAGTGAAATTACTGTTCAAATTATTGAATCTATTGGCAAAAAAAATCTTACCGAATCAGTTGCTACTGCGCTCTTAACTGGAATTGTTGCAGAAACTGATCGATTCTCGAACTCAAAAGTAACGGCTGAAATTATGAGCCTTGCTTCAAAACTTATTGCGTGTGGCGCTGATCAACAGCTTGTGGTTTCGAAAATTCGTGAAGCCGAAGAAAAAGCAGGTGAATTTGCCGTTCAGAAAAATGCCAAAATGGAACAAGCGCTTGAAGAAATTTCTGGCGAAAAAGAAGATAAAAAGCAGATTTCGAAAACTGAACAAAAACGCGATGGTGCTTTCGTGATTGCTCATGAAGAAACAAAAGCAAAAGAAGAATCTCAAGAAGAGCCAAAAAAAGATAGCGAAGAAGAACTTGAAGATTCGCTTAATGATTTAAAAAAAGTAAGTGCTGAAGTTAATGCTTTTTCGGCACTAGAAAATGAAAATCCTGAAGAGGAAGAAACTGAAGAACCTCAAGAAGATTTTAAAGAAGAGGTTAAAAAACCTGTTAAAAAAGAAGAATTTATTCCTCAGGTTCCAGTTCAACCAACAGTTGAAGCTACACCAGCTCCAGTTGCTGAACCAAAAGAAGCTCCAGCTCAAGAACAGGCTAACAGTACGCCAGCTCAACAAGAAATTCGACAAGCTCCAGTTCAAAATGCAGAAGGTTTAGTTGAAGCGCCAGTTGAAAACTATGCGCCAGAAATTCCAGCTAGTGAACCTTTCGAAAATCCAAATGCGTTCATTGCTGAAGCTCCAGTTCAAGAACAAGTTTTCGAACCAGCTCAACAAACTGAAATTTCTGTTCCAGCTTCTGAAACACCAGTTCAACCAACAGTTGAAGCTACACCAGCTCCAGTTGCTGAACCAAAAGAAGCTCCAGCTCAAGAACAAAAACAAGGTGATGAATATTATCACCCTAAAGATAATGCTGAAATTGTTAGTGGTTTGATGGGTGCACAACCATATCCACCAAGTGGAATCAAACGGGAAGACAATAGTGCTGCAACTTCAAACCCTGAAAAAAATGATTATATTTTAAATCGTAAACAAACTCAAAATGCAGTTTATGAAGAGCCAAAAAATAACGATAGTTTCATGCCTGATACTAACGCTTATGCACAAGCTGCTCCAGTTCAACCTCTTTCAAATTTTGAATCAAGCAATCCAATTTCGAATGAACAATATGCGGCAAATAATCCAGCGCAAAATTCAAACGATTTTGCAATGCCAATGCCACCAGCTATGCCAGATTTTAGCACAATGCCAATGCCGCCAGAAATTCCAAATTTTGATGTAGCTCCAAGTCCGGCAGAACAACCAGCAATGGGTGCACAAAATAGCGGCAATAAAATAATGACGGATCAAATTTATCCTAACGATCCATCACAGTTTAGAATTCCAGGAATGTAAAATGGCGTTTTTCGAAAACGATAGCGGGCGAATCTTAATTGATAAGCCCGCTGGAATTACTAGCTTTGGTGTTGTTGCACGAATCCGCCGTGTGCTAAAAAATGAGTTTGGCAAGAAAATAAAAGTTGGCCATACAGGAACGCTCGACCCTTTTGCGACTGGGCTTTTAGTTTTGCTTTATGGTAAAGAAACTAAAAATGCGATGAATCTCACTAAGCTGGATAAAGTTTATGAGGCTGAATTTATGCTTGGCCAAATTTCCAGCACGGGTGATCCCGAGGGTGAGATTTCGAAATGTGAAAATTTTAAAATTCCAACTTTCGAACAGATTGAAAAAGAAATCAAAACTAACTTTTTGGGCAGAATCGAACAAACGCCGCCAGCTTTTAGTGCGATTAAAATTGATGGTAAGCGCGCTTATGATTTAGCGCGAAAGGGTGAAAATTTTGAAATTCCTAAACGCACGGTTGAAGTTTTCGATTTTGAAATTTTAAGTTATGATTTTCCAAAACTAAAAGTTCGTACGCATGTTTCAAGTGGGACTTATATTCGTTCACTAGCGGAAGATTTGGGTGAAAATTTGGGTTGTGGCGCGTTTTGTTCGCAACTTCGGCGCACAAAAATTGCCGATTTTGATATTTCAAATTCTAAAAAGCTTGAAGATTTTGGAATTTTAGATTAGTTTTTGCTTATTCTACTAAAAAATGATATAATTTAAACAATGAAAAACGCGAAAATTCTTTGGATTGATTTAGAAATGACTGGTCTTGAACCTGAAAAAGACCGAATTTTAGAAGTTGCCGCAATCGCAACAGATTGGGATTTTAACGAAATTGCCACTTTTGAAAGTGCGGTTAAAGTTGATGAAAAAATACTCAAAAGCCGAATGGTTGGCGAGTTTTGGGATGCTTTTAGCGAAACGTGTAATGCTTTAAAATTACAAAATTCTCGTGCTACAAAAAATTCACAAGAAGTTGAAGCGGACTTAATTAAATTTGTGGAAGAAAATTTTGCGGAAGAACTTTCGAAAGGTGAAAGGATTATTTTGGGCGGAAATTCAATTCACCAAGATCGCCGATTCATTCGTGAAGAATGGAAAAAACTTGAAAAAATGCTGCATTATCGAATGCTAGATGTTTCAGCGTGGAAAGTTGTGATGAGCGCTAAGTTTAAGCGGGTGTTTACTAAGCCTGAAAATCACCGTGCGTTAGATGATATTCGTGGTTCGATTGAAGAGTTGAAATTTTATTTAAAAAAGGTGAAAAAATAATGAATCAAGATGAAATTAGAGATTTTTTGTTAACTTTTGATGCGGCAGAAGTTCGAAAAGATGAAGAAAACAAACTTGAAATTTTCGAAGTTAATTTTGATAAATTAGAAAAAATTTGGCAAGAAAAAATGGCCAGCGAACTTGGCGATTTTGAGCGTGAAACTGGTGAAAAGATTCTTTCGAAAATTGCAGAAAGCGAAGATTCGAAAGCAATTTTTGCGATTATTCACGATGGTTCAAAACCATTAAACGTTGAAATGAAAACTGGTGTGCAATTGGCGCGAATTTTGCGCGAAAAGGAAAGTGTAGTTCCTTCTAAATTGATGAGCGAGCGTGAATGGAATTTGATTATTGGGCAAGGGCAAATTGCAGCTGATGAACTTTGCGATTTGTTGCGATTAAGCTATCGATTAGCTTGTGAATAGATAACTATTGACAAAAGTATTTTTATGTGGTAATATAGTAATTACCTCTTTTCGAGGAAATTATAGCCATGCGGGCTTTAAACGTGGTAAATTACATGATTGATCACCACACAGCGTATAGCCAAACTAAAGCCGGTTTGGTAGTTGGAAGCAGCAATACAACTGGAGGAAGTCCAGATGGCCATTTTGGCCAACGCTGTAACTGTCTTGGAGCTGTCGTAGTTGACGGCAATAGGGATGGCGGCGAAAGTGAGCCGTTATGGGTCGGACAGACTGCCTGCTTTGGTACGTTTAATGAAGGCACTACTTGCGTTGTTCATCGAGAAAATGAAAATTTGCATTATTCTGATGAACGATGGTGAAAAACCTTTTTAAACTTTTCTTGGTCTCGAAAGAGGCCTTTTTATTTGCTAAAAATTTATAAATTTGGTATAATCATAAGTAATATGAAACCAAATCAAGACTGGAATCAGAACGACCAAAATTATGGTGTTCAACCAAATAATTTTCCTCAGAATCAATATCCACAACAACAAAACTATGGTGGATATCCAAATGAGTTTGCTCAAAATGGGCAATTTCCTGCTGAACAAAATCAGCAACAATTTGGCGCTCCATATCAAAATTATGGCGCTCAACAAAATTATCCGCAGTATCCAAATGGATATCAAAGTCAACCTCAATATCCACAAAACCAGCCAGCACAAAATTCACCAACAGCACCGAATTTAATGCCAAATCAAAATTATGCTGGCAGTTCTTCATCTGAAAATCCGTATACGGTTGAATATTTAAATAAGATTTCGCCAAAAAAAGCCGTTCCATTTTGGACAAAAGGTAAAATTTTGATTGCATCTGCACTTGCAATTGCATTATTCTTCGCAATCTTTATTATTGCAACTTCTGGAAAAAGCGATGATTCTACGCAAAAAGTTCTCCGTGCATATTATAACATTTTGAAGTTGAAGGAAATTACAGGATCTTATCAAAAGAAGATTAAAAGCTCTGATCTTGCTGCGGTGAATGCGGGAATTAATATTTCGCTCAGCTCAGATGAACAGATTATAACAGAATACATGAAGAGCAAGAAAATTGATGTTCCGCGTGGAGATTCAAAAAAGAAATCAGAGATTTATCAACAAACTGAAACTGACTTCAATAAACTCGATACAACTCTTGATGATGCATTTTTGAACGCTACAATCGATGAAGTTTATTCTCGTGAAATGGCCTATCAGTTAGTTCGTGTTAAAAACTTGATTGTTCGCCATAAAAAGACAGCAGGTTCTGTGCAGAAAAAAATGTATGCAAAAATCGAGAAAAATCTTGAAGAATCTTCAAAACAACTCGAAAACTACAAAAAATAATACTTTAAAAGCCGCTTTTTGAAAAAGGCGGCTTGTTTTTATTTATTGATAATTTCTTGAACTATTTTTTGCAAATCTGGAAGTACATCATCTTTAAACCAAGGATTTTTTGCTTGCCAAATATTATTACGAGGAGAAGGATGAACAAGCGGAAAATATTCCGGAAGATAAGATTTGTAATTTTTAACGGTTTCAGTGAGCTTATCGGACGGTTTTTGGTTAAGGTAATAATGCTGAGCATAATTGCCAATTAAAATTGTTAATTCTATATCTGGAGCAAGAGCAAGGACTCGCTTGTGCCACTTTTCAGCAAAGCCTTTTCTTGGTGGCAAATCGCCTGATTTTCCGTGTCCGGGGAAATAAAAATCCATCGGAACAATAGCAAATAATCCTGAATTATAAAACTGTTCTTTGCTTACGCCAAGCCATTCTCGAAGATTATCGCCACTGGGGTCATTCCAATATAGCCCCGATTCTTGCGCACGTATTCCTGGTGCTTGGCCAACGATATTAATGCGGGCAGTTTTTGGAATTGTAAAAAGCGGTTTAATTCCTTGTTCTGTATAGTTAGAATTTTGTGGATCAGCCATGATTTCGGCTGTAAGTTTTTCAATCGTTTCCATTTTATTTTTTCCTTTTCTAATTTCCATTTTAGCACTTTAATTTTATCAAATCAAGAAAAGGTATTTTTTAGAATATTTTTTCGACCCGTGGTATAATATAGATATGAACGATGCCAGGGAAGAAATTAAATCACGAATAAGTATTGAAGATTTAGCTGGCGAATATCTTGAGCTCAAACGAACAGGGCGTAATTTTAAGGCGCTTAGTCCCTGGACAAATGAGCGAACTCCGAGCTTTATTGTTAGCCCAGATAAGCAAATTTGGCACGATTTTTCATCTGGAAAAGGTGGTGATATTTTTGGTTTTATCATGGAAGTTGAGGGAATGAATTTTCGTGAAGCATTAGAATTTTTGGCTCGAAAAGCTGGTGTTGAAATTGAAACTTTCAACTCGAAACGCTCTAAAGAAATTGCCGAAAAGAAAGAACGCCTTCGAAAAATTTTACAAATAAGTTCCAATTTTTATCAGCATATGTTGATTCGTGATAAAAAAGCTTTGAATTATGTTTTTAAAAAACGTAAACTTTCGAAAGAAATTGTGCAAGATTTTAAGGTGGGTTATGCGCCAAATGGCCAAAAAATATTAACAAACTTTTTACTTAAAAAAGGTTTTTCGTTGAATGATATTCGTGATGCGGGGCTTTTAAATCGGTTTGGCGGTGATATTTTTCGAAATCGAATGGTGATTGTACTAAAAGATGCAAGTGGCGAGCCAGTTGGGTTTACTGGTAGAATTATAGATGATGAACCGAATGCTCCCAAATATTTGAACACACCACAAACTTTGCTCTATGATAAATCTTCGAATATTTTTGGACTTTCGCAAGCAAAAAATGAAATTCGAAAAGTTGGTTTTGCGGTGGTTGTTGAAGGGAATATGGATGTAATTTCAAGCCATCAAGTGGGAGTGAAAAATGTGGTCGCTACGGCTGGAACGGCTATGACGGTGAATCACCTCAAGGCACTTAGTCGATTTTCGAACGACATTCGTCTCTGTTTCGACAGTGATCAGGCTGGAATCAACGCAACTGAACGAGCAATTTCTTTGGGGCAACAAGCTGGAGTTGAACTTTCAATTATTACATTAGATCAATCCGCGGGTCAAGTAAAAGATCCAGATGAATTAATTCAAAAAAATATAGAACTATGGAGAAAATCGATTGCGAATCCGCAGCCAGCAATGGAATGGATTTTTGATCAATACCAAAAGAGGTTGGATACTTCAACTGCGAAGGGTAAAAAAGACTTTTCCACAATCTCACTTAAACTTGTGGAAAACTTAAACGACCCTGTGGAAAAAGATTTTTACATTAATGAGATTTCGAAAAGAATTGGCATTTCGAGAGCAACATTGCTCAATAAAATTGGTGAAGAAAAAAAGCCTGAAAAAACCAAAAAACGGGTAAAGATTGAAAAAACAGATAAGAAATTTATTGACGATTTTTTATATGAAGATGATTTGCTCGCGCTTGCGATTAAAGAACCTCGGCTTGCTAAAATGCTGAGCGATTTAAAAGAGAATTCTCTGCATGGTGAACAGCGGAATAAAATTCTAGACATATTGAAATCTGAAGATATGGAACTATTGAAAAGCTTTGATGAATATGTTAAAATACTACTATTAAAAGCTGACGAACGGCTCGGAAATATTAAAGAAAGTGCAACCGATGAAATGAAGCGTTTGATTCAGAAAGTTAAAACCGAAAATTTGCGAACACAAAAAGAGAATCTTCAAATTGAACTTGAAAACGCCGAAATTCAAGGTGATGAAAATTTAAAAACGAAGATTTTAAGTAAGATTATTGAACTAAATAAGGAGCTAAATGGTGGCAAAAGGTAAAAGCAAGAAGGAACTTCCAGAAGAAATTTTAAACGAAGATGGTGTTGTTGATGCAACAGTATCTCTTGATGAGTTTGAACCAGATTTCGAAGATCTCACTAATGAAGATGAAGAAAATATAACAGATGAGGATCTAATAAATAGCTCGTATTCTGATGATATAACAGACGACAGTGTTCGGATGTATTTGCGTGAGATTGGAAAAATCCCACTTCTTTCACTTGAAAAAGAAACTGAACTTGCCAAAAAAGCAATGGAAGGCGACCAAAAAGCGAAAGATAAAATGGCAGAAGCTAATATGCGTCTTGTGGTTTCGATTGCAAAACGATACTCTGGTCGTGGGTTAGATTTGCTTGACTTGATTCAAGAGGGAAATACTGGTCTTCTTCGTGCTGTGGATAAATTTGATCCAAGCAAAGGTTTTAAGTTTTCGACTTACGCAACTTGGTGGATTCGACAGGCGATTACTCGTGCGATTGCTGATCAAGCGCGAACTATTCGAATTCCTGTTCACATGGTTGAAACAATCAATAAACTTATGCGAACTTCTCGTCGATTAACGCAAGAACTTAATCGCGAACCAACCAATGAAGAGCTTGCAAAAGAGATGGATATGGATGTTGAAAAAGTTGAATATATCCAAAAAATTAAGCAAGATATTACTTCATTGGATGCAGGAATCGGCCGCGATGGAGAAGAAGGCGAAGAGTCAACTTTGGGCGATTTTATTGAAGATGAAGACACCGCAAGCCCAGAAGAATCAGCGACAGTTCAACTTCTAAAAGAGCAAGTTCGCGAAATTCTTTCAACACTTTCAGACCGTGAGCGTAAAATCCTTGAAATGCGTTTTGGACTAAATGGCACAAAGAGTCATACACTTGAAGAAGTCGGTCTTGAGTTTGCAGTTACTCGTGAACGAATCCGTCAAATCGAAGCAAAAGCATTAATGAAGTTAAAGAAACATAAAGATTCGAAAAAACTTCATGAGTATTTGGATTAAAGTGGTGGAGAAAGGTTAAGATGAAAGAAAAACTTATTCGAATTGCACCAATTTTGTTAATTATTGCGATTGCAATTCTTTCAATTATAACTGTTGTTACAGTAGTGAATACACTTATGAATGGCGGCAATAACAATCAACCGCAACAAACTGGAACAAATGATTCTTCGAAAGATGAAGATAAATCTGCGAAAGATTTGTTAAGTGTTGAGCAAGATCGAAGTGTTAAAATGGCCGTTCGAGGACCAATTGTGGCACAAGAAAATTTTCGATCTTATATGGTTGAAGTTTCACCAACTTATCGTAAGTTAGTAACTTACAAAGGCTATCTTGATGAAGTTATTAAAGAAGTAAATTTAAGCAATAATTCAGAATCATACACTCAATTTGTAAATGCACTCAATAAAGCTAATATGATGAAAGGTGTTGCATTCAGTGGTGCAGCTGATGATCTTGCGGGAGTTTGTGCTACGGGACATCTTTATGATTTCTCAATTTTGAAAGACGATAATGTACAAAAGCATCTTTGGACAACAACTTGTGCTGGTTCTAAAGGCTCATTATTAGCAAACAATAAACAACTTCAAAATTTGTTTATTTCGCAAGTTCCGGGAAATGAGCAAATTGTGCGCGATCTTGGAATTAATGAAAACAAACGCTAAAGTTTTATTTTTCGATTGTTTTGGAGTGCTGGTTTTGCGCCAGCCTTCTTCAGAACATATTTTTGAATATATCTGGAAAAAAGATGAAAATCTTCTAAAATTTATTCGTCAAATTAAGACTAATGGCCTAAAAATCGGAATTATTTCTAATGTCGCACAATATCAATTTGATGAGTTTTTTTCGAAAGAAGAGCAGACGGAACTCTTTGACTTTTTAGTGCTATCTGGTGAGGTTGGGTGCGCTAAACCAAATCCAGAAATTTTTAAAATTGCGATTGAGAAAAGCAATGTTCTACCGAGCGAAATAGCTTTTTTTGACGATTCGATTTTAAATATTGAAGCCGCCCAAAAAATGGGAATTCAGGGATTTTTATATAAAAATTGGGAAGATTTTTTAAAGGAATTTAAGGAGGAATAATGCCAGAATTACCAGAGGTAGAGACTGTTGTTAGAGGATTGAATCGCTTAATTTTGAAAAAGAAAATTTCGAAAGTAAAACACGATTGGCCTAAAAGTTTTCCAAATTCACCAAAAGATGTTGAAGATTTTATGGTTGGCGCTGAAATTTCGAAAGTTAGTCGTCGGGGAAAAGCTATTATTTTAAAGTTAAATAATGAATATACACTTGTGACACATCTTCGAATGACGGGCCAAATGGTTTATCGTGGTGAAGAGAACTGGGGTGCTGGCCACCCGAATGAAGATTTTCTTAATGATCTACCGAATAAATCAACTCGTGTTGAAATTGATTTTGAAGACGGAACGAAATTATTTTTTAATGATCAACGTAAGTTTGGTTATATGAAATTATTGCCAGATTTTGAAGTTGAACTTTTACCATTTTTTCAAAAATTAGGGCCAGAACCTCTAGAAGATAATTTTACGGTAGAAGTTTTAAAGAAGCAACTTTCAAGAAAAAGAAAAAGTATGATCAAGCCAGCAATTTTAGACCAAAGTGTTATTGCGGGTGTAGGAAATATTTATGCCGATGAAGCTTTGTGGCGAGCGAAAATTCATCCTGAAACTCGAATCGAAAATCTTTCGGAATCTGATTTTGTAAAATTGCATGAAGCTATTCGGTTTGTAATGAATAAATCAATCGAAAAGGGTGGTTCAACAGATCGAAACTATGTTAATGCTGATGGATCGCGCGGAAATTATCTTGAATATGCTGCAGTTTATCACAAGGACGGCCAACCTTGTAAAAGATGCGGAACGGAAATTTCAAAAATTCGAGTTGGTGGTCGAGGCACACATTTTTGCCCAAATTGTCAAAAAATAAAGAAAGGGCTTAAAAAATAATGCTTGGCGGAAAAACAACAATTCTTTATGGCGAAAATTCTTATGAACGAACCGCAAAACTCGCTCAAATGAAAAAGGATGCTGAAAAATCTGGATTTGAGATTCAAAAACAAGAAATTGATGGGCTTTCGAAAAGTGATTTTGTTAATTTAATTTGCGGAATTAGTCTTTTGGCGGAAAAGCGGTTTGTTTACATTCGAAATCTAAGTGAGAATTCTGAAATTTGGCAAAATCTAGGCGAAATTCTTCCACGGATTTCTACTGATGTTCATTTGTGTATTATTGAAGATAAAATCGATAAACGTTCAACTGTTTATAAATCAATTTCAAAAATTGTTGAGCTTTATGAATTTAAAGCTATTGCCGCAAAAGATTCGAAGAATTTAGCTGAATTTGCGCGTGCTTTCGGCAAAAAACTCGGGTTGAAAATCGATAACAAAACGGCAAATTTCTTAATTTCGTGGGTTGGATTGAATGAATGGTCGATTCGTGATGCAATCGAAAAGTTAGCATTAATTGGCGAAGCAAACGAGCAAAATATTCGTGAATTTGTACCGCAAAATGTTGAAAGTAATGCTTTTGCGGTTTTCGAAATGGTGCTTTCGGGCGATGTTTCAGGTTTGCAAAAAGAAATTTCGAAATTAAAAATAACAGATGGAGAAGAGGGCGCTTATAAGTTTTTAGGTTTAATCTCAACGCAAGTTTTTAATTTTTCAGCTTTAAAAATTGGCAAAAGTTCAGGTAAAACAACGGCAGAAATTGCAAAAGAAATTGGCGCGAACTCTTGGGCTTTAGGAAAACTTGATAATTTTGTGCAAAATATAAGCAATCAACAACTTGCAGTAATTGTTTCGAAAATCTCGCAAATTGATGAAGTTATTAAAAGTGAAAATGTCGATGTTTGGGCGATGATTGAATCAACATTAATTGAGCTAGCAATATTTTTAAACCGTTAAAAAATAAGTTTTCGAAAAAAATATTTTTGTGATATAATATAAAAAGATTATGGCTAAAAAACAAGTGAAAAAAAGCAAAGCTAAAAAAGCCCCGGCCCCAAAACAAAGTGTTTTACCGGCTGGATTTTGGTCGCAAGTTAGTGCGGTCCTTTTGATTGCGTTTTCATTTTTCTTAATTTTGAGCTGGTTTGGTGCTGGCGGTGCGGCGCTTACAGCAATTCACCAAGGATTTCTTGGATTTATGGGCTGGGCTGCATTTTTTGTGCCGGCAGTTTTAATCTTTATTTCGGTTGAAATTTTTCGTGACGAACAAAACCGTTTTCCAGGTTTAAACACTTTTGGTCTTGTGCTTATTTTATTCTGGCTTAGCGGTTTCTTTGGGTTATTTAGAACTTCTGCTGGAATGCATTACGGCGGTTGGAGTGGTGAAATTTCGAATAAAATTATGCTAGCAATGGTGAATTCTGTTGTTGCCGCAATTATTTATTTGCTCTTGATTTCAATCACGCTGCTTTCGATTTTGCGAGTTTCGCCAATAGTTGTGATTAAGAAAATTAGTGAGATGCTTAAGACTAGCGATTTTGCTAATGAATCTAAGAACGCTAAAGTCTTCGAAAAAGCCAAAGAAGCAATGCTTTCGAAAAAGGCTGAAGATTTGAATAATACTGAAAAGCCGGAAATTAAACTAAACGCGGGTGTTGCGGTTTTGGATAAAAAATCACGCGAAAAGGCTGAACATAAAGAGAAAAAGGGTTTGATGCGAATTTCAAAAGCCAAAGAAACTTTCGCTGAAGATTTGAAAAAAGCTGAAAACCACGCGCCAATTTTTGATGATTCGAAATGGCAAGCGCCAGGTTTCGATTTACTTGAGCGTTCACAAAATCCAGCTGATGCCGGTGATGTTGAACAAAATGCACGAACAATTAAAGATACGCTTAGTGAATTTAATATTGATGTTGAAATGGAAGCCGCAAATATTGGTCCACGAGTAACACAATATACTTTAGTTCCGCAAAGTGGCGTAAAGCTAAGCAGAATTGAAAACCTTAGCGATAATATTGCGCTAAATTTGGCTGCAGAATCAATTCGTGTTGAAGCACCAATCCCAGGAAAACGAGCAGTTGGTGTGGAAATTCCAAATTTAAAATCTGCTGATGTTCGACTTTATGGAGTTTTAGACTCTAAAGAATGGCAGACTGCTCGTGATACGCTAACTTTTGCAATTGGTAAAGATATCGCTGGCCATCCAGTTGTGGGTAATCTTTCGAAAATGCCGCATCTTTTGATTGCTGGTCAAACAGGTTCTGGTAAGTCGGTTATGATGAATGCGCTACTTACAAGCTTACTTTATCGACATTCACCAAGCGAATTAAAACTAATTATGGTTGATCCAAAAGTTGTGGAAATGACAGCTTACGAAGATATTCCACACCTGTTAACACCAATTATTAATGATTCTGAAAAAGCGCTTTCAGCTCTTAAGTGGGCGGTGAACGAAATGGAGCGTCGTTATCGTGTTTTAGCTGATGAAAAAATTAAAGAAATCAAAAGCTATAACAAACATGTGATTTCGAAAAATGAGAAGATTAAAAAATCAACACCAGAGGATGAAGAGCCTAAATTACTTGAGCCACTACCTTATATCGTAATTGTTGTTGACGAGCTCGCCGATTTGATGATGGCAGCATCAAAGGATGTCGAGGCTATGATTGTGCGAATTGCACAGAAGGCTCGTGCTGTGGGAATTCACCTTGTTTTGGCAACTCAAAAGCCGGTTGTTAGTGTTGTAACTGGTTTAATTAAAGGTAATGTTCCTAGTCGAATTGCATTTAAGGTTGCATCAAATGGTGATTCTCGCACAATTCTTGATCGTGGTGGCGCTGAAAAACTTCTTGGAAACGGGGATATGTTATTCTATATGAACGGTGCACCAAACTTAAAGCGTGTTCAGGGTGCTTGGGTTACAGATGAAGAAGTATTGCGTGTTACAAACTTTATTCGTTCGCAAGGACCGCCTCAATATAATGATGAGGTTATCTCGCAACAAGTTCAACCTGGAGCAATGGGCGGAATAGTGATGAGCGGTGGAAGTTCTTCTACGGATGAAACTTTTGAAACAGCTGTTAAACTCGTCATTGAAGCAAGAAAGGCTTCAACGAGCTATTTGCAACGACGTCTTGGAATTGGATATGGTCGCGCTGCAAAATTAATTGATGAAATGGAAGATCGTGGAATTGTTGGTCCGCCAAATGGCTCAAAGCCACGCCAAGTACTTGTTTCTAGTTATGAAGAAATCGGTGAATAATTCGCCGATTTTTTTATTTTCGAAAGATATGTTTTTAAAAAATGATAGTTTATCAATGTTTTCTTGATTTTTCTCTTTTAAAATGATATAATTTAAAAGAATATTAGCTCAGCTTATTTGAAAGAATAGGCTTTAACCAAAGGAGTAAAAATGAAGGATTACGAACTTACAGTTCTTATTCATCCAGATTTCGAAAGCGATCTTGATAAGGTTCTAGATAAAATTCGAGGTTTGGTTGCTGCTAATGGCGGTGAAATTACGAAAGAAGACAACTGGGGTAAGAAAAAACTTGCTTACACAATTAAAGGTCAAGATTTTGCAACTTACGTTGCTATGGATCTAAAACTTCCAGCAACTGCACCACTAAAAATTAGTAACACTTTGAATATTACTGACGAAGTTTTGCGATATTTGCTTGTTAAAGCAGAAGAGCGACCAGTTGTAGAATCAGAAGAAAAATAATTTTTTAAGAATAGGATAGAATTATGGCTTTTAATAAAGTAATACTAATGGGAAATCTAACTGCAGACCCAGAACTTCGAACAACTCCAAGTGGCCAAAACCTAGCAAGTTTCACTCTTGCAATTAACCGAACTTGGAATAATGCTAACGGTGAACGCCAAGAAGAAACAAGTTTTATTAACTGTACTGCTTGGGGAAAAACTGGTGAAACAATTTCGAAATATGTTTCGAAAGGTCGCCAATTGCTAGTGAGTGGTCGTTTGCAACAACGAACTTGGCAAGATAAAGATACTGGAAAGAATCGAAGCGCAATTGATGTTGTAGTTGAAGAATTCAGTTTTGTTAGTGATGGCAATCGTGGCGGAAATTCCGCTCCTGTTGCTAAAGCTGAAGAACCAACTGTTAGCGATGACTTTTCAGATGAGCCAATCGATCTATCTGATATTCCATTCTAAATTTAAAAAGGAGTTAAAATGGCTAAACGATTTAAACGAGAAATCCCAGCGTATTTTGATTACCGAGATGTTAAAACTTTGCAAAAATTTGTAAACATCTATGGTCAAATTGAGCCAGCTACAAAAACTGGTTTGAGCGCTAAACAACAACGACAATTGACAGTTGCTATCAAACGCGCACGTCATTTGGCATTGTTGGCATTCGTAACAAATGCTTAATTAATTTTTCGAATCTTCCTCGCTTAAAACTGGGTGGGGAAGATTTATTTTAAAGAATATTTTAAGGAGGAAAATGTATCAACCAACTGATTTGAAAAAAGGTGTAGTTTTTCAGCTTGATGGTCAACCATATCGGGTAGTTGAATATAACCAAAAAGTTGTAGGTCGTGGTGGAAGTATCGTAAGCTTAAAAATTAAAAACCTTATCACAGGTGCTTTGTTGCCTAAAACTTTTAAGGGTCAAGATAAAGTTGAGCCTGCAGAAGTTACAAACAAGAAAGTTCAATATCTTTATAATGATGGTGAAGATTTCCATTTTATGGATCCGGAAACATTTGAACAATTTCAACTCTCAAAAGATATTATTGATGATGCTGCAGGTTATCTAAAAGAGGCAGAAGAATTAAATCTTCAATTCTTTGATGGGAAAGTTATCAATGTTGAATTACCTAAAAATGTTTGGCTTAAAGTTGTTTATACCGAGAATGTAGTGAAGGGAGATACAACTTCAAGCGTCCTAAAAGATGCTGAACTCGAGACTGGTATAACGGTTAAAGTTCCTGCATTTATTAAAGAAAATGATGTTATTTCAGTTGATACTTCGACTGGTGAATATCGAGAACGACAAAAATAATTAGGTTAATATAAAATAGGCTCAAATTTTAGCCTATTTTATTTTGTATAAAAATATTGAACAGTACAGGGTTGCTGGAAAATATCTTAAAAATATAGTATAATATAAGATATGAAAATCAGATTAGACAATCTATTAGTAGACAGAAAAATGGTTGAGAGTCGCTCTCAAGCTGAAAGTTACATAAAGCTTGGTAAGATTACAGTTGACGGTATTAAGAGGACTAAACCAGGTTTTTTTGTTGATGTCGATTCTGAATTAAAAATCCTTCAACAAGTTCAATATGTATCGCGAGCGGGGCTAAAACTAGAAAGTGTAGCTAAAAAAATGCGAATCAATTTTCGTGACAAAACGGTTCTAGATGTTGGCTCAAGTACAGGAGGGTTTACAGATTATTCTTTAAAAAATGGTGCTAAAAAAGTTATTGCTGTTGATGTTGGTACGGAGCAGCTACACCCAAAGTTAAGGTTGAATAAAAAAGTTGAACTACATGAGAAAACGGATATTCGAGATTTTAAAACAGATCAGAAAATTGATGTAGTGGTTATTGATGTTAGTTTTATATCTATAAAGGAAATTCTTCCAAGTGTCGTAAATCTTTCTAATAAGAATACGAAAATAGTAGCCATGGTTAAACCACAGTTTGAAGCGGGAAGGAACGGGACTGTTAATGGTGTTGTAAAAAATAACTCTTACCGTAGAAAAATCCTTCAAGATTTTGAAAATTGGTGCCGTTCAAATAATTTATACATAGAGAACAAAAGAGATAGCGAAGTTAAAGGAACAAAAGGTAATCAAGAAAGATTTTATATTTTAAAAAAGACTAGTGAATAAAAAGACCGAATTCATCGGTCTTTAGTTTTTATACATTGAATCTAAATTCAACAACATCATTTGGGGACATCACATAATCCTTACCTTCAGTTCGGATTTTACCATGGTTTTTAGCTTCTAGTTCACTACCGCATTCCACTAAATCGTTGTAATTTATAACTTGCGCAGCGATAAATCCTCTTTCGAAATCAGTGTGAATTACGCCAGCAGCCTGTGGGGCAGTCCAGCCTTTTTTAATGGTCCAAGCATGTACCTCTTTTGGTCCAGCGGTCATGTAGCTTTGTAATCCTAAGGTGTCGTAAGCAGCATGAATCATTTGGTTGAGCCCTGTTTCTTTTACGCCATAACTTTCGAGTAAATCTTTTGCATCGCTTTCATCTAATCCTTTTAGCTCTTCTTCAAGTTTTGCGCAAACAAAGATAGATTTTGCTGGTAGAACCATTTTTGCAAGTTCATCTTTCTTTTTATCATCAGTTAATGTATTTTCGTCAACATTGAAAGCGTAGATTACAGGTTTAGCTGTTAACAAATGCAAATCAGCAATAGCCTCTAAATCTAAATCTTTTATGCTAGATAATAAATTTCCAGATTGGAGTTGTTCAAGTAATTTGTTCAAGTAATCGGCTTGTTTCCTGAGGGCTGGCTTGGCTTTTGCTTCTTTTTGAAGTTTTGGTAACCGATTTTCAATGGTTTGAATATCAGCCAGAATTAGTTCAGTATTAATAACTTCAATATCATTTTTTGGATTAACCTCATTTGAAACATGAACAATATCATTATTCACGAAAGCTCGAACAATGTGAACAATTGCATCACATTGGCGAATATTTGCAAGAAATTTATTTCCCAAACCTTCACCTTTCGAAGCCCCTGCAACTAATCCAGCAATATCAACAAAAGTTACCGTTGCTGGAATAATTTTTTGTGAGCCATAAATTTCAGCTAATTTTTTTAGTCGCTCATCTGGTACTGGTACAATTCCCGTATTCGGCTCAATTGTCGCAAAAGGGTAGTTTGCGGCTAAAATATCGTTGTTTGTTAATGCGTTAAAAAGTGTTGATTTGCCAACATTCGGCAATCCAACAATTCCAATACTTAAACTCATATTTCTCCTTACTTAATAAAAATTCTTATAATTATTATATCATATTTTTAACCTTAACTTACAATTTTATAAACAGAATTTATTTTGAAGAAGATAATTAAAAGTCTTGATTTTTTGATTATGTTTATGTTAAAATGTAAGCATGATTAATATTAAAGGTGTGGGCGATTTCTTCTCGTTAGATATTGGAACGAACGCGATTCGTGCCGTCCAGCTTTCGAAAGCTGGAGAAAATTCTTGGAATTTAATTGGTCTTGGATATACTCCAGTTGACCCTCAATTAGTTTTGAGTAATTCTGATGAAAGTCGTCGTCGTTTGGGAGAAATTATCTCAACGATGATCGGTCAGAGCGATATTAAAACGAAAAATGTAGCGATTAGTCTTCCGTCCCAAAAGACATTCACAACAATTTTCGAAGTTCCTAAACAAGATATTAGGGAATTGCAAAAAAACGTTAGTTATCAAATCGATCAGTATATTCCAATGGCTATCGATGACGCTCAGGTCGACTGGGCTCTTCTTGGAGATTCTCTTTCGAATCCAGATTCATTAGAGATTCTACTTGCAAGCACTTCTAAAAATTTCAGCGAAGAAAAAATGGAATTTGTTGAAGGTTTAGGATTAAATGTTGTTGCAAGCGAACCTGATTCACTAGCAATGACTCGAGCGCTTTATTCTGGTAATCAAAATGGTCAGGCGCAATTGATCATTGATATGGGTGAAATTTCAACCGATCTATCAATTGTATACCAAGGCGCACCAAGGCTTGTTCGAACAATTCCAACAGGAATTTCAAGCTTAGTTAAATCTGCAACACAAAACTTAAATATCAAAGAAGATCAAGCGCGACAATTCATTATGAAGTTTGGTCTTGCTCAAGATAAACTTGAAGGTCAGGTTTTTCATGCTATTGAAATTACACTTGAAAACTTCGTCCAAGAAATTGCTAAGTCGATTAAATTCTTGGGAACAAAATATCAAAATGTTCAAGTTGGATCAATTGCACTTTCAGGTTATTCTGGAATTGTACCGCAAATGCCTGAATATGTTTCTTCAAAGACAGGAATTCAGTCATACTCAGCAAATCCATTCCAAAATATAAATGTCCCAGCAAAATATCAACAACAAGTTGCAAGTGTTGGTAATGAATTTGCCGTAGCGATTGGTTTGGCAGAAAGGAACAATAAATAATATGGTTGAAATTAATCTTTTGCCAGATGTTAAGCGCGATCTTCTTAAAGCGCAACGCCTTCGAAATATTGTTACTTTCGCATCAATTATTATTGGTGCTGCAATGCTTGGTGGTGTAGTTTTGCTATTTTTAGTAACGCAAGGTCAACAAATTTTTATGGGCTTGAAAAAAGATGAAATTTCAAGCAAGTTTAGCGATATGCAAAAAATTCAAGATGGTGAAACTGCAGCAACGCTTCGAAATCAGCTTAATGCTATTCAAAAAATCCGTGAGGCATCTCCAAATGTTTCACGATTGCTTAGCACAGTTATTCCGGCGATTAAAACTACCGGCGAGAATGAAGTTAAGTTTTCATCAGTAAATTACGACCCAGGAACACGGACGGTTTCAGTTGAAGGTGAAACAAGTAATGGATTTACTGCTCTTGAAGCTTTCATTAAGACAATTAAATATTCTCAAGTAATCTATAATGGTGGTGATTCAAAATGTAAATCATCAGATATCGAAGATAATGCTGATATCTGTAAGCTTGCAGAAGAAGGTTCTGTCGTGCGAACTGAAAGCTCAATCGGCGTAAATGACCAAGGTCAAAATATCCTACGCTTTGCTGTAAAATTTAAGATTAACGAAGACGCTCTAAAATTCTCATCAAAAGATTTTGCAATCAAATCTCTTGGAAAGAAGAATGTTACAGACTCAACAGTTCAAATTCCTGCTGGAATCTTTACACAAAGCTCAAAGAAAGACTCTGAAAAGGAGAATAAATAATGGGTGAAAATAAAGAAGTAGCTTTTTTGAAACGAAACGCTATCAATAAAGCGAATCAAACAATGTTTTTGGCTGTTGCTGGTGCAGCATTAATTGCTGGTGCTTCAGTAGTTGGAATGGTTTATCTTTTCAGAATTTATAGCTTTAACACTAAAGTTTTGACTGAACAAGATAAAAGTATTTCAACAATTGTACAAAATATTGAAAATATTAATGATCTAAAGAAACGACTAGGATCTTTGGAGACTAACGAAAACCTAAATAAACAAAATTTGAAATCAAATGCTGATGATGGTGGTTTACGTGTTATTGCTGACGCGCTTCCAGATAGCGAAAATGCATCAGGACTTGGTTCGGCTTTACAGAAGAAGATTTTTTCTGACGGTATAATGCTTGATTCATTTAATATTGAATCTTCAGATTCGAATAGCTTAAGTTCATCAAGTTCAGTATCGACAAGTTCTTCTAGTGAGAGTAGTAGCATTCCAGATGGTGTAAAAGATATTCAATTTACGGCATCAATCTCTTCATCTTTCCCAAATGAAGGATCACCAGAGGATATTAAAAACCGAGAAACTGCAGCTTATAACAATATCGTTAATACTCTTCAGAAGATGGAAAAATCCATCCGTGCTATTAACGTCACAAGCTTTAAATTCGAACGATCGATAAATAAATTTACGTTAACGCTTGGTGCTAAAGCTTATTACTATCCTAAATATGTAATGACGCTTGACAGTAATAAAGTTAAAGCTGATGATGCTGCGAACCCAGCTACAACTACAAGTGGAACTGGCACGCAGACTAATTCAACAACAACATCTGGAGGATCAAAATAATGAAGAAAACTGATATCGCAATGATTGTTTTGATTGCCGGCATTAGCGTTCTTGTGTCATATCTTGTGATTAACTCGATTGCACAAGGTGGTTTTAGTGAACAAAGCTACGAAGTTAAAACAACCAAACCAATTTCTAAGGAATATGTTGAACCAAGCAACGAAATCTTTAATGGTGACGCTGTTAATCCAACAGTTCAGGTTAATATTGGCCAATAATAAGAAAACAATAATTTTTTAGAAGGAATATAATGACATTACTAACCAACGATATTCAAGATAGGCTTGCAAAACTCCTTGTAGAAGAGGGGCTTGTTCAAGAATCTAAAATTGAGTTGGCTATTAAAGAGGCTGGTTTGAACAATCAGTCTCTAATGTCGTATATGATTGAGCATAAACTTCTAGATAATGAAATTCTTGTTCATGCAACTTCTCACGTATCAGGAATTCCATATGTGAATCTTGAGAATACAACAATTCCGCAAGAAACACTCGATTTAATAAATGTTGATATTGCGGAAAGAAATATGGCTGTGCCGATCGCGGAAGTACAGGGAAGAATTGCTGTGGCAATGCTTGATGCGACAAATATTCAGGCTGTCGATTATCTTTCGAGTTTAATTCAGCGTCCATTAAAAGTATTTATGGCGAGCCAAAACTCCATTAAACATGTTTTGGATCAATATAAAACCGACCTTTCAGGTGTGGATGCTTTAGCCGAAAATGTTGATGCGCAAAAACAAGCCGAGGCAGAATCGAAACGTCAAGTTCAGACGATTGTTCAAGATTCACCAATTTCGAAAGCATTAAATACAATTTTGGAATATGCGGTTCGTGCAAAAGCATCTGATATTCACATCGAGCCACTCGAGAAATCTCTAAAAATTCGCTGTCGAATCGATGGTGTTTTGCGTGAGATAATGAATCTTCCAAAAGCGATCGAACCAGCTTTGATTTCGCGAATTAAAATTCTTTCAAACTTAAAAATCGATGAACACCGAATTCCGCAAGACGGTCAGTTTGCTGTGGCTGTTGGTGGAAAAGAAGTTGACCTTCGTATCGCTATTTCTCCAGTTGTTTGGGGTGAACAGGTGGTAATTCGTTTACTCGATAAAACAGGCAATTCATTTAATCTTGAAGATATGGGTTATGCTGGCCGAGCACTTCGAACAATCTTAAAGGGAATTTCAGCACCAAACGGAATGGTATTGACCTCTGGTCCAACGGGTTCTGGTAAGTCAACATCGCTTTATGCTTTGATTAAAAAGATCAAAGATGATTCGGTGAATATTATCACACTTGAAGACCCAGTTGAATATAAAATGGATGGAGTTAATCAGATTCAAGTGAACCCTGAAGTTGGTCTAACTTTCGCTGCTGGTCTTCGCTCGATTTTGCGTCTTGACCCAGATATTGTGATGGTTGGAGAAATCCGTGATAGTGAAACTGCAAACCTAGCTGTGCAGGCGGCGCTTACAGGGCACTTGGTTTTCTCGACACTACACACTAACTCTGCTGCCGGAATTCTTCCACGATTGATTGATATGGGAATCGAACCCTTCTTGATTGCTTCAACGGTGAACACGATTATTGGTCAGCGTTTGGTGCGTCGGGTTGCGCCAAAACGAAACACTTATCAATCTTCACCACTTCAAACACAAAGTATTATTGAAACCGTTGGTCACTTATTGCCAAAAACACCAGAAGAAGTTGAAAAGGTTTCTGCTGATCTTGGATATAAAAATCTACCGCTCGCAAACCAAAAGTCTTATACTCTTGTAAAAGGTCGCGATACGCCGCAAACGCCAGGTGGATATCAAGGCCGTGCAGGTTTGTATGAAGTTATGGAGGTGACGGAAGAAATTCAGCAGTTAATCATTAAACATGCAACTTCACATGAAGTTCAAAAAGTTGCAATGAAACAGGGAATGATTACAATGCGACAAGATGGTTATCTTAAAGCATTAACAGGAATCACAACAATAGAAGAAGTAAACAGGGTTGCGTCTGATAGCGCATAAAAGGGGAGGAATATGAATCAAAATTTAAGAATTGAAATTTTACTTGAAGAAATCGTTCGAAAAAATGCGAGCGACCTTCATTTGCAAGTTGGTTTGCCACCAATGATGCGTTTGGATGGCGTTTTGGCGCCATTTCCAGGTTATAACCCGTTAAATGCTGAAGAAGTTGAACGGTTGGTTTTTGCTATTCTTGATGATGACCAGCAAAAAATCTTAATCAAAGATAAAGAATTCGACTTTTCTTTCGCTTTTGGCGACCTTGGACGTTTTCGTGTGAATGCTTTTCATGAACGTGGAAATCTAGCAGCTTCATTGCGTTTGATTCCAAATCAAATTAAAACAATTGCTGAACTAGGTATGCCGCCAGTTATTCAATCTTTTGCGGATTTTCCACGGGGATTAGTTTTGGTTACAGGCCCAACAGGTTCTGGTAAATCAACAACTTTGGCTGCATTGATTGATAAGATTAATAATGAAAAAGCTCAACACATTATTACAATTGAAGACCCAATTGAATTTACGCATAAATCAAAGCGATCTGCAATTGTTCAGCGTGAAGTTCACTATGACACATATTCGTTCTCGGCTGCGCTACGAAGTGCACTTCGTCAGGATCCAGATGTTGTTCTAATTGGTGAGATGCGTGATCTTGAAACTATTTCTGCAGCGATTACAATTGCTGAAACTGGTCACTTGGTGTTTGCGACACTTCACACCAACTCTGCCTCGCAATCTATTGATCGTATGATTGATGTTTTTCCACCACATCAACAACCTCAAATTCGTTCACAGCTTGCAAACATTATTCAGGGAATCTGTGCTCAACGTTTGATTCCTGCAATCGGTGGTGGTCGAGTTGTTGCGGCTGAAGTTATGGTTGCGAACCCTGCAATTCGAAACATTATTCGTGAAGGAAAATCTCACCAACTTGATACAATAATTCAAACTGGTGGAGATCAGGGAATGCAAACAATGGATCGCACGCTTGTTAAACTTGTACAATCTGGTGTGATTACTTATGATGATGCACGTGAATTTGCAGTTGATTTAGTTGAATTTGAAAGATTAATGAGAGGCTAAAATGAAAAAGTTTTCCTACAAAGTAAAAGATAAAGTTACTGGAAAGATTGTTAAGGGTGAAATTTCGGCAGATAGCAAGCGCGCTGCTGGAAAAGCCTTGATTGATCAAGGGTATATTCTTGAAGATGATATTTATGAAGTTGGTCAAGAAAACCCACTAAACCGATTTTTGAATCGAATTACAACTAAGGATAAAATTGTTTTCACGCGTCAGTTTGCAACCTTGATCGGTGCTGGATTGCCGCTTGCGCAAGCTCTTCGAACGATTTCAGAACAAACTGAAAATAAAAAAATGCGTTCAGTTGTTGATGAAATTTTAGCGTCTGTTGAAAGTGGTTCAAGCTTGAAAGATGCTTTTTCGAAATTTCCAGAAGTATTCGATAAAGTTTATCTTGCTTTGATTGCTGCCGGTGAAATGTCGGGAACACTTGACGAATCTCTTCGCCGTATCGCAACACAACAAGAGAAAGATGCCGCAATGATGAGTAAAATCCGCGGAGCTTTAACTTATCCGATCATTGTGCTTGTGGTTATTGCGCTTGTAATGGCTTTCATGATGATTCAAGTTGTGCCACAGGTTAAACAGCTCTATAAAGATATGCACCAAACTTTGCCGATAGCAACAGAAATACTTATTGGTATTTCAGATTTTATGATTAACTTTTGGTGGCTTATCATTATTGTTGCTGGTATTGGTATTTATTTCTTCCGCCAATATCTTAAGACTGAATCAGGGATCAAATTTGCTGCAAACTTCAAACTAAACGTCCCATTGTTTAGCCCACTTTTTCGAAAGCTTTATATGGCTCGATTCACACGAACTGGTCAACTTTTGCTTTCGACTGGCGTTCAAATGCTTGATATGCTAAATATTTGTGGTGACGCAATGAATAATGTTGTTGTGAAGAAAAGCGTTGATGATGCAGCTAAACTTGTTCAAGGTGGTAAAAGCCTTTCTGAATCATTAAAAGGTAAGGATTATATCTTGGATATGGTTCCACAGATGATCAATATTGGTGAACAATCTGGTAAAATTGATGAAATGCTTGGAAAAACAGCTCAAGTTTATGAAGATGAGCTGGATGAACAGATTAAAGCGATTTCAACCTTGATTGAACCAATCTTGATGGTTGTAATGGCATTAATGGCCGGCGGTTTGATTGGTGCAATTCTGTTCCCAATCTACTCATTGGTTACAAAAGTTTAATTTTCGAAAGGGAGAGAGTGGAGAATTTTCTATTAAGTTTATGTTTCGGGGCGCTTGGTGCTGTTTTTGGCAGTTTTGCTGTAGCTCAAGTTTGGCGTTTGCGTGCCAAGCAACTTCAAGATGAAAAAACTTCTGGCGAAAAAATCGACGCCGCCGAATGGAAAAAACTCTGCTCGCTTGTTTCGGTCAGTCCAAAAAATGATCGTTCACACTGTTTAAATTGTGGTTATCAATTAAAATGGTACGATTTAATTCCGGTTATTTCTTGGCTTTCACTTGGTGGAAAATGTCGAAAATGCCACTCAAAAATTGGCGCAACTGAATTTTTAACCGAAGTTTCAATGTTTGCGCTTTTTGCAATTATTTTCTTAGTTTTTAATCCACTATCTGGCGCAGGCTTTCCACTTTTTGGATTCTTTCGACTTTTGATTCTGTTTTTGGCATTTATTCCGCTCGCAATTATGTTTATTTATGATGCAAGATGGTCACTTCTACCAACTAAAGTTATTTGGGCTTTTAACTTTTTTGCATTCATTTATTGGATAACAGCATTTGCCAACACTACAAATGGTTTTAATCTTTTATCGATATTTAACATTGCAATCTCAATGACACTTTTTCCACTAGTTTATTTTGTGTTAGCTAAAATTTCGAAAGAGGAATGGGTTGGCGGTGGTGATTGGATTTTGGCGATCGGTTTGATTTTTCTTTTACCAAATCAGCCAATCTTTGCAATGCTTTTATTATTCCTTTCGAATTTTGTTGGTTTAATTTTTGCGCTATTCCAATCAATTCTGCAGTTTAAAAAAATTAAACGGGGAATAAGAATTCCATTCGGTCCAGCCATGATTTTGGCCACATTGATTTTGTTAATTTTCCAACAATTTTTATTAATTTTTACAAGTTTTATTATGTAAAATTAAAAAGCTTATGGTATAATAGGAGTAATTATGAAAAACTTAAAGACGAAAAAAGCTTTTACAATTATTGAAGTGATGCTGGTTGTTAGCATCTCTGGTTTAATGTTGGTAACAATGCTAGTTGGTTGGAATGCTAATATTGAACGCCAACGCTATAACGATTCTGTGAATACTTTCAAATCGGATATTCAGGGAATTTTTAGTGATGTCGAAAATCAAACAAACGATAAAACTCAACGAATTAATTGTAATACAAATGGTCCTAATGTCAGAATTAGTAGTAGTAATAAGGGTGGTGTAGCAACCGGTGCAAGTGATTGTATTATTTTAGGTAAATTTATCTCATTTGGTGGAAATACAGCAGCTAGTCAAAATAGCTATCAGGTTTATGATGTCATTGGTAAAGATATTAATGTTAATCGAGATTGCAACAATAGACCTTGTAATAATAATATAGATGCTTTAAGGGCTACAAGGTTTGTTTTAGATGGGGGAAGCAACCGAATTAATGGTCCTAAGGATATGGAACTCCAATGGCGTGCGCAGATTAGAAATGTTACAGATAACCGAAGAAGTTCAGGTTTGCGTCGTCGTTTTAGTGGGGGTGCTCCTATTTTAGTTAGATCAACAGATGTAGTAACAGGTGTTTTAATTTTAAGATCTCCACTAGATAACTCAATAATTGTTTTTGGCGCTCCAGGGGATGTTTCTACAGGAGGTATTCTTAATGATGATATAATAATTCCAAACTTTCGAAATACTGTTATTAATCAAGATTGGGCTGTTAATAATAATAAAACAGTAAATATTTGTGTTCAGCCTGCTACTTCAGGTAATGTTGTTGGATTTAACTTTTTTGGTGGTAGAAACAAGATTGTCAAAATTGGACCTTCAGCATCTTCGGTCGAAATTGCACCACTAGATGGACCAAACGGTTCTTCTTGCGGTAATGATTCTAGTAGTGGATCTCAGTTTAACGATGTAATAATTAATGGAGCGAACTTATAATGAAAACTCAAAAAGGTGATACGCTAGTTGAAGTTCTTCTTGCTATGGCGGTTTTTGCTGTAGTAATGATGATTGGGTTATCGACAATGAACAATGGAATGTCGCGAGCTTTAGCAAGTTTACAGTTAACAATGGCGCGTAATACAATGGATTCGCAGGCCGAAGCTCTGCGTTTTGCAAATGCGGCGTATATTTCAGAATTTCGTTCCGATGGGGGAGCTGTAACTAGTGCGGCAGCTCGGGTTTGGCAAGATCAGCTAACTGCAGGAGCTCAAGGCGCAGCTACTCCGCTCGATGCTTGTAGTCGTGGCACAAGTGCGTTTGTGCTTTCGCGCAATGATTTATCTTACCATAGTGAAGCAATAACAAATGCAGTAACTTATCCGCGAATAGCTTATGGAACTGATGCGGATTCAAATGCAATCACGAATCCAAGTGCTGGTTATAGGCGATCTGAAGGTATTTGGGTTGAAAAAGTTCACCGAGCTAATACAAATTATTATGATTTTCATATCCGTGCTTGTTGGTCTGCGCCGGGAAGCAATGTTAATACAACACTTGGAACGATTGTGAGGTTATATGATCCAGCAAGGAAATAAAAAAGGTTTTACAATTATGGAATTGATGCTCGCAATGGGCGTGATTGCTTTTTTGCTGCTTTCGGTTGCGGGCTTAATTATCCAAATGACAAACACCATTACGCGTGGAACAACCTATAAAGATCTAAATGCAGCTTCTCGAACGATTAATGCAGATCTAACAAAAACATTTAATTCAACATCTGTTCTTGATGGATGGGATGGTCAAAACAATAATAATGAATATTATAGGGTTGTTGGCGGTTCGGGTGCATTTTGTACAGGCTCGGTGAGTTATTTATGGAACACTAACTTTAGAGATTCAAGCGCATTAATTGTTTATGCTAGAGATAACAATCCGGTTCGGTTTGTTAAAGTTCGTGATACCGCAAAAAGTTACTGTTCAAACAATGCTCAGAGTACGGTTTGGAGGAATGTTCCTCGCAACGATACAGTTACTGAAATTTTGAGCAATAATGAAGTTAATCTTCAGCTTCACAGTATATCATTTACTTCAGGAGGGAATTTGATTAGCTCATCTTCAAATCAAATGATTGTAAATATCGCCTATGTTTTAGGAACGCCGAATAATGACGACATTCGACTTAATGCTGGAAGTAGAAACTGTGAAGGCAACGTTAAAAGTAATTATTGCGCAATTAATAAATTTGAGCTCACTGTAAGAACTCTTGGTAGATAAACAAAAAGCGGCTTTTTCGAAAGTCGCTTTTATTCTGTTTCGCTATGAAATCGTTCGTGGATTTCTTTCAAATGTTGATCAGTAATGTGTGTATAAATTTGTGTTGTTGCGATACTCGCGTGTCCAAGCATACCTTGAACTGAGCGTAAATCTGCGCCATTCACGAGCAAATCTGTTGCAAAAGAATGGCGCATTGTGTGCGGAGAAACGTGTTTCGTGATTCCTGCTAGGCGCGCGTATTTTTCAACCATTCTCTGAACTGAGCGGGCAGTAATTCGGCGGTAATTTCCATCTGTTGATGGTTTTTTATAGCGTTTCGAATAATTCAAAAATAACGGCTGAAGGTTATCTTCTCGTGCTTGCAAGTAATTTTCAATATGTTCGGCAGCTTTTTTCGAAATAAAAATTGGGCGATCTTTGTTTCCTTTTCCGCGAACCGTAAACTCACGTCGTTTTGTGTTGATGCTTCCGCGATTTAAACTCACAAGTTCTGAAACACGGAGTCCGCTAGAAAAAAGCAGTTCAATAATTGCACGATCGCGCAAGTCGCTTTCAGTTTCGTTTGGAATTGCTGAAATTAAACGTTCAACTTCTTCGTAGTGCAAAAAATTTACTTGCGGTTTAACAATTTTTGGTAGTTCAATTTTTGAAGGTTCAAGACTTTTAATATCTCGGCGCGAAAGGTAAGTTAAAAATCTTCGAAGCGCGATAAGATGATACGCTTGGGTAGTTCTACCTAAACTTTTGCCAGAATCATTTTCGTAACGATTGAGCCACAAGCGATATTTTCGAACAAGTTCAGAAGTGATTTCTTTAACAGGGATATCTCCCGAAAATTCCACAAGTCGCTCTAAATATAGTTGATAATTCTCGGCAGTTTTTTTCGAACGGCCACCTTCAACTTCGAGCGACTCAATAAAATCTTCAATCCCTTCAGAAATATACATAATCTTATTATAGCATTTTTTTCGAAAAAAGAGTATAATTTTAAATATAAGCTTTAAGGAGGATTTTTATGTCGAAAGAGTTAATTCAGCGAACACTAATTTTGTTCAAGCCCGATGCGGTTCAGCGTGGAATTGTGGGCGAAATTTTAACACGTTTCGAAAGGGTTGGCTTAAAAATCATCGGTACAAAAATGATCTTTCCAAACAAAGAGCATTATCACAAACATTACGAAGGAATCGGCAAGATGGTAACGCGCCGTGGCGAAAAAGCTTTTGATATGGCGCTGGAATTCATGACACAAGGGCCTGTGATTGCAATGGTTCTCGAAGGCGTTGAATCGGTTGAATTGGTTCGAAAACTTGTTGGCGGAACTGAACCAAAAACTGCGCTTCCGGGAACAATTCGAGGAGATTATTCGCACATGAGTTTTGGTTATGCAAACGAACATAATGTTGGCATTCCAAATTTAATTCACGCATCGGGAAGTGTTGAAGAAGCAAAACAAGAAATTAAACATTGGTTTGCTGATCATGAAATTTACGATTATCCTTCACCTCGAGAAAAATTTACACGTTAAAATCTCGCTATTTTTGTAAAAATCTGTTAAAATAGAGAAGTGAGCCTCGGTAGCTCAATTGGATAGAGCAGTTCCGTCCTAAGGAAAAGGTTATAGGTTCGATTCCTATCCGGGGTACCACTGATTTTATTTATGAAAGAACAAATTTTTAAAGGCCAAAGAGAAGACGAAGAATTTCTCTTTATGTTTCGAAAGCATATTATTGCGATGCGCAAGGGTTTTTACCTTTTTTTGGGCGTTTTTGCAATTTCTTGTTTGCCGACTTTTTTTCTGCTAACTTCAGATAATCTAATGAATGCGCTTTGGATTGCTTGCGGTGGCTTCTTGGTTGGATTTATGCTGTTTTTGTATCATTTCATGCTGTGGTATTATTCAATCTATATTGTTTCGAATCAGCGCATTCGTCAAATTACGCAAAAAGGATTTTTTGGCCGAAGAATGATGGATTTGCCGCTTTCGAAAATCCAAAGTGTTAATTTCGAAATTCCAGGATTTTTTGGTGATATTTTCCATTTTGGAACAATAAATATTTTTACAATTGTGGGAGATTTAGAGATTAAAAATGTTGAACACCCAGAAGATATTTATAACAAACTTCAAGATGCGATTTCGAAAGTTGAAATAGAGGAGGAAAATGAAGAATTTTAAAGAAACTCAAATTGCGAAAATTACAAATACAACACTCGAAGAACAGCGTAAAGAAATTTTAAACAAAGGTAAAAAATTTAAATATCCTGTTCAGTACAGTAAAAACCGATTAGTTGGAAATGCTTTAATTATTGCTTTGGTAATCCTAGTTACTGGTTCGGGGTCTTTGATGTATCAACTATATAAGTCGCAGAATACTAGCGAATTCATCTATCGTTTTACAACAGTTATACCATTTCCAGTTGCGAATGTTGATGGCGAAAATGCACTTTATCGCGATTATTTGATAGAATATCGTGCAAATATGCAAATTACAACAACTAAAAAAGATGAAATCGAAGGCGCCAACAACTTAAAGACTCTTTCAACTTTTAATAAAAATAAAGCAATGAAAAACGCAATTGCGAATGCTTACGCCCAGAAAAAAGCCCGAGAATTGGGAATTTCTGTTTCAGAAAAAGAAATTGATGAGGCTTTTGATGCACAGCGAAAAACGCAGAACACTGAACTTACCGAAAGTGCGTTATATAAAATTGCTGCCGACAATTATGGTCTCTCACCAAGTGAATATCGCCGAATGTTTATTGAGTTACCGCTCCTTCGTCAAAAAGTTGCTGTAGCGATTGATAAAAATGCCGCTAATACTAGAGATGAAGTTGTAAAATATTTGAACAACAATTCTAACGACTTTTCGAAGGCTGCCGAACAATTTGGTGATAAAATTGAATACAATAAACCTGGAAAAGTTCGAAAAACAAATATTGACGGTGGTCGCTCAAAGGTGGCTTCACAATTAAACGTTGGCGAAGTTTCGAAACCGTTTATTTCAAATGCTGGTGATGGCTACTATATCGTAAAACTTATCGAAAAAAGTGACAATGAAATTAGCTATGAATCGATAAAGATTAAGTTTACCGAATTTAATTCACAACTAGAAAAGCTTGAAAAAGAAGGTAAGGTTAAAAAATATATCAAGGTTGATTAGTCTGTAATAAAAAAGATACCTATAAAATGGGTATCTTTTTAAGCAAATAAAAAAACGCTCGAAAGCGATTTTTTAAAGTCTAAATTTGGCGCGCCCGACCGGATTCGAACCGGCGATCTCCTCCGTGACAGGGAGGCGTACTAGGCCAGCTATACCACGAGCGCATCGCTAGACTAATACAATTTTATCAAACTTCAATAATAAAATCAAGGGCTTTTTTAGTTTATTTTTTAAAAAGTTTGTGCTATAATATTAAGCATATGCCGATGTAGCTCAGTTGGTAGAGCAACGCACTCGTAACGCGTAGGTCAGCAGTTCAATCCTGCTCATCGGCTCCAAATAATTTTTTATTCTTATGAAAACAATAACTAATCTATTTAAACCAATTATAAAAGATCGCCGAATGTTATTAGCAATGGTTTCGGTGTTTTTAGCAGGAATTATATTTTTCATTTTCATGATTTTAAATGTAAAATCATACGATTATCTATTAAATGTTCGATATACCGTTTTTGGTACCAGTGAATTTTATAAAGATTCTTGGGTTTATCGTATTATTTTAGCTGTTTTTGGCTTGATTGTTGCTTTTGTTCATAATATTTTAATCGCAAAAGTTTATAATATTTCTGGTCGTCGTGTTGCTGTTGTTTTTGCAGTTTTAAGCGTTGTTTTAATGATTGTTAGCTTATTCGTTATTGGTGCTTCAATTCGAGAGATTCCAAACTAATGAAAAAACAAAAGATCGATATCGAAATCCCACTTGGAAAGCGAACTTTAAAGTATCGCTTTTTCGAGATTTTACCAGCATTTTTAAGTTTTGGCGCAATTATTTTAATGTTCATACTTTCGTTCTTTTCACCTTTTTTGGCCTCAGTTTATCTTTTAACGATTATTACAACTCTTCTTATTAAAGCGATTGGAATTGCTTATCGAATGATAACAGGGCATATACAGATTGAAAAAGCTCAAAAAGTTAATTGGAATAAGCGACTTTCTGAACTAGAAAATCCTAAAAAAGCGCTTGAGAAGATAAAAAATCAGGAAAAAAGTAAGGAATACGATTTTAAACAGCATGTTCAAAATTTGCATGATATTATAGATAGACCAGAAGCTTTTCCAGATCCTTTCTCGGTAAAAAATGCCGTGATTATTGCCGCTTATAACGAACCTTATGAAGTGATTCAACCAACAATTAAATCTGTTTTAGCTTCAAATTATGATGCTAAAAATCTTTTAATTTTCTTGGCCTATGAGGAACGCGGCGGTGAAGGTATTGAAAAAACTGCAATTCGGCTCAAAAAAGAGTTTTCGAAAAGTTTTGGCGCTTTCGAAATTGTAAAACACCCAAAAAATCTACCAAATGAAGTTGTTGGAAAAGGTGGAAATATCACTTTTGCTGGCCGAGCATTGCAAAAATATTGTGAAGATAATAAAATTCCTTTCGAAAATGTACTAGTTACAACTTTAGATAGCGATAACAAACCTCATAAAGAATATTTTGCTGCTGCAACCTATGAATTTGTTGTTCATGAAGATCGCAAAAAGTTATCATATCAGCCAGTTTCGTTATTTTTGAATAATATTTGGGATGTTCCAGCGCCAATGCGCGTGGTTGCAACTGGTAATTCATTTTGGAATATTGTTTCAACGATGCGGCCGCACCTTTTGCGAAATTTCGCTTCACACTCTCAACCGTTAGATGCTTTGGTTGAAATGGATTTTTGGTCAACTCGCACAATTGTTGAAGATGGACATCAATTCTGGCGCAGTTATTTCCACTTTAATGGTGATTATTATGTTGTGCCGATTCGCGTGCCAATCTATCAAGATGCGGTTTTGAGCGAAACTTTACTAAAAACACTTAAAGCTCAATTTATTCAACTTCGTCGTTGGATGTATGGCGCAAGTGATATTCCTTACGTTGCGAATTTATATTTTTCAAAAAATCGAAATGTTCCACTCATTGATGGCCTAATGAAATTAATCCGATTAATTGATGGTCACGTAACAGCTGTGTTTCAATCACCAATGGCAGCTTTTGGCGGTTGGGTTCCGTTGATTGTTTATGCGGCATCATCTCGCAGTGTGATTGTTCACCAATTACCGAATGTTATCAGTACACTTCAACAAATTGCAACAATTGGTATTTTTATCACAATTTTAATTAGCTTAAAGATGCTACCACCACGTCCAGAACGATATAAAAAACGTCGTTCTTTCTGGATGGTTGCGCAGTGGATCTATATGCCTGTAACTTCAATCTGTTATAATGCGGCAGCTGCAGCGTATTCACAAACCCGATTAGCACTTGGTAAATATCTTGATAAATTTGATGTTACCGAGAAGGGGCGAATTGAAGATGTTGAACGCGCCAAGGCGGAAAAAGCTAAAAAGCGAGCATTGAAAAAGCAAAAAAAATAAGCACTCTGAAAAGGGTGTTTTATTTTTGACTTTGGAATTTAAATTTATAAAATTTAAAAGCGGCCATTTTGACCGCCTAACGTAGGGACATTTGTAAGATTTTATTAAACCTTACCAAAAAATGCGTCGTTGTTTGGGTAACGAAAAGAAGAGGTAGAGAACCTAACAGATGAATTTCCGATTTTTTACGCCCAAACCTGGTTGAACTTTTTCCGCAGTTCAACCTCGTTTTTTTATTTTAATGCTTTTTATGTAAAAATTCAAGTGTAACCACAATGACACTCACTTTTTAAAGATTAAAATTTTGTTCGCTTTTGGTAAAAAATACATTTTTATAATTAAAACATTTCACGCGAAAGTCAAATAAAAGGAGGCGAACAAACTTAAAGCAAATATATCACCAGATAAATAAAAATTTTCAAAAGTTAAAAACTATCTTGTGGAAAAGATTTTAGAAAATGTGCAAAACTAAAAACACTACAACGCTATATATGGGGAAGAGAAAAATAACAGAAGCTATAAATCTCTTTGTATTTTTTTGCAAAAAAGTGAGCTTTTTGATATAATTAAAGTGTCTCAAAAATTAAGTATTAAAAGCATTTCGGAAAGTGCATTTTTTTCGCATAGTTAAAGCCCTTGAAGTAGGGCGCCTTAGCGAGAAAAATTTATTTTAGGGTTTGACCCGAAATGCGTAAGAATTTTTGAGACACTCGTTCGGGTGTCCTATTTTTATTTCTTGCGCATTTTTATCTTTTCGGAAAGAAAGGATTTTTCGTGGCGAATAAAAATTTACATAACGCCAAAGAATCAAAAAACGATGAATTTTACACACAACTTGAAGATATCGAAAAGGAGCTTTCGCACTACCGCCACCATTTTGAAGGTAAGGTAATTTTTTGCAACTGTGACGACCCTTATGAGAGTAACTTTTTCAAGTATTTTGTGCTAAATTTTAACACTTTAAAACTCAAAAAACTAATTGCCACCAGCTATATTGCTTCGCCCGTAGCTTTCAAAGAATTGCCGGCTAAAAAGGGAAATTCATCTTTTGAAGATTTACTCAAGCCTTATAAAATCGAAATTGATGAAGTCTATGACCAAAATGGCGATGGTGCGATTAACTTACAAGATGTGAAAGAGATTTTAGAAAAAGCCGAAAAGGGTGGCAAAATGACAAGGCTAACTGGTGATGGTGATTTTCGAAGTAGCGAGAGCAAAGAGTTGCTCAAGCAGGCCGATATTGTGGTGACCAACCCGCCGTTTTCGCTGTTTCGTGAATATGTGGCGCAATTGATTGAATTTAATAAAAAGTTTATTATTTTGGGGAATAATAACGCGATAACTTATAAAGAGATTTTTCCATTAATTAAAAATGGTAAAATGTGGCTTGGTTATAGCGCAAATAAAACGATGACTTTTCGTTTGAGCAATCACTACAAACGCTGGAATTATATTGACGAAAATGGTAATAAATATGGCAATGTGCCAGCAATTACTTGGTATACAAATTTAGATATTAAAAAACGCCACGAAGAACTGATTTTGGTAAAGAAATATAATCCACTTGATTACCCAAAATATGATAATTACGACGCGATTGAAGTTTCGAAAGTGAAAGATATCCCTAAAGATTATGACGGCGTGATGGGTGTGCCAATAACTTTTTTCGATAAGTTCAATCCTGATCAATTTGAGGTTGTAGGACAAGGACAGGGAAATCTTTTTAGACAAATTTCAGATAAGGGACTTAGGGCTTCGTTTGTTGATAGCTATTATAAATTTGGTGGAAAAGGAGCTATAAAAGAAAATCACCCAGTTTTAGGATATTATAACAATAATGGTAAGCCTATTATTCCATATATGAGAATTTTAATCAAAAACAAGAAAGTAGAAAGGTAAAGCGATGAAAATTGAGCTACACAAAATTAAAATAAAAGAGCTGTTTGCTGGTTTCGAAAATGATGAAGAAGCTGGTGTGGTGGGCTTTGATGGCAAGTTGAATATTCGCCCACCGTATCAGCGAGAGTTTGTTTATAAAGATGATCAACAGCGAGAAGTGATTCGCACTATTCGAAAAGGTTTTCCGCTCAATATTATGTATTGGTCAAAGAACAGTGATGGCACTTTTGAGCTTTTGGATGGGCAACAGCGCACGATGTCGATTTGTAAATATTTGAATGGTGATTTTAGTGTTGATGGTGCTTATTTTAATAATTTAACGCTTGAAGAACAAAAGCAAATTGAAGAATACGGGTTGATGATTTATTTTTGCGAAGGTGAAACGCGCGAAAAACTAGATTGGTTCAAAATTGTGAACATTGCGGGCGAAGAACTAACGCCACAAGAGTTGAGAAATTCAGTTTATACGGGAAGTTGGTTGGTTGACGCTAAGCGATATTTTAGTAAAAGTGGTTGTCCTGCACAAGATGGTTATAATAATTATTTGAACAAGAGTTATCTTCGCCAAGAGGTTTTGGAAACTGTTTTGAAGTGGATTTCTGGCGGAAATATCGAGAACTATATGGGAATCCACCAGCATGACGCAAACGCGAAAGAGCTTTGGCGATATTTTGAAGATGTTATGGAATGGGTACAGGCTGTTTTTCCAAATTATCGCAAAGAAATGAAAGGTTTGCCGTGGGGTGAATTTTATAACGAATTCAAAGATCAAGGTTTCGAAAAGATTGGTGAAGAAAATGAACGGCGGGTTTCGGAACTCTATAAAGATAATGAAGTTACCAAGAAAAGCGGGATTTATCAATATATTCTAACGGATAACGAGAAATATTTGAGCTTGCGAGCTTTTGATGATGATATTAAAAGTCAAGTTTATGAACAGCAAAAGGGAATTTGCCCAATTTGTCATAAGCACTACGCAATTGAAGAAATGGAAGCTGATCATATCAACCCATGGAGTAAAGGTGGAAAAACGGTGGCCGAAAACTGCCAAATGCTTTGCAAAAAAGATAATCGCGAGAAGAGTGATAAGTAATTTTTATAAAACTAAAATACCGCATAATAAGTGCGGTATTTTATAAGATGATTATAAAACAACAATATTACACATAACTAAAGGTGTAAATGATGTAAAAGTGGTGGGCGATAGAGGACTCGAACCTCTGACTTTCACAACGTCAATGTGACGCTCTAGCCAACTGAGCTAATCGCCCGTGGTTTTATTTTAGCAAAACTTGCAAGAAAAGTCTAGTGGTGATAAAATAAAAGGTAGTTAAAAATATTATTTTCGAAAGGAATCTAAGTGGAGAGTAAAGAGGAAAAACTTTTTAAAATGCGCCACAGCCTTGCACATATTATGGCGGCGGCAATTCAACGAATCTACCCAGATGCGAAGTTTGGTGTTGGTCCGGCTATTAATGATGGATTTTATTATGATATTGATTTAGGTGATAATAAAATCTCAGAAAATAATTTTGGTAAAATTGAAAAAGCAATGCGTCGAATTATTGCCGAAAATCAAGATTTTGTGCGAAGCGAAGTTTCAATTGAAGATGCAATTAATTGGGCGAAAGAAAATAATCAGCCTTATAAATTAGAACTTTTGAATGATTTGAAAAATGCAGGAACAACTAACGCAAAAATTCTTGCTGAGGGTGATTTTGAACTCGGAAATGGTGCAGAAACAGTAAGTTTTTATACAAACGGAAATTACAAAGATTTGTGTCGTGGTCCACACCTTTCGAACACTGGCGAAGTTGGTGCTTTTAAATTGATGCGTGTAGCCGGTGCTTATTGGCGTGGTGATGAAAAAAATCCACAAATGCAACGACTTTATGGTGTGGCTTTCGAAACTCAAGAAGAACTCGACGATTATCTTCAAAAAATGGAAGAAGCTAAAAAACGCGATCACCGCAAGCTGGGCAAAGAACTTGATTTATATACAGTTTCACCACTTGTAGGGATTGGTTTACCGCTATTTACGCCACGCGGAACAATTTTACGCGATGTTTTGGCGAATTATTCAAATCAATTGCGCCAAAAATATGGTTTTGAAAAAGTTTGGACTCCACATATTACTAAAAAAGATTTGTACGAAAAATCTGGACACTGGGCAAAATTTGGTGAAGAACTTTTCTTGGTGAAATCACAAGTTACTGGCGGCCAATTCGCACTAAAACCAATGAACTGCCCACATCACACACAAATTTTTGCTTCAAATCCAAGGAGTTATAAAGATTTACCAATTCGTTATCTTGAAACTACAACAGATTATCGTGATGAGCAAACTGGTGAACTTGGTGGCTTGAATCGTGTTCGTTCTTTAACTCAAGATGATTCACATATTTTTTGTCGAACGGATCAAATTGAAAGTGAGATTCAAAACTTATTGGCGGCTGCTCACGAACTTTATTCTGGAATTGGCATGAAATTGCGCGTACGTCTTAGCTACCGTGATGAATCTGATAGCTATCTTGGTGATCTAGCTGTTTGGGAAAGTGCACAAAATCAGCTTAAAAAAGCGGTTATTTCAAATAATCTAGAATATTTCGAACAAGAAGGTGAAGCTGCGTTTTATGGCCCAAAGATTGACTTTATGGCGACAGACGCAATTGGCCGTGAACACCAAGTTGCAACTGTTCAGCTTGATTTCGTTCAACCTGAGCGCTTCGAGCTTTCTTATAAAAACTCTGAAGGTCAAGATGAGCAACCTGTGATGATTCACTGTGCTTTGCTTGGCTCAATTGAGCGATTTATGAGTGTTTACATTGAGCACAAAGCCGGCTGGTTCGATTTTTGGGCGGCTCCAGAGCAAGTTCGAATTTTAACAATTAACGATACTTTAAATGACTATGTTGAAGAAGTTTCGAAAATCCTTTCTGGAATTGTTTTGAATACGCCAGTGAAATTTAATGAAATTCGTTATTCTGTAGATAACCGAAATGAATCTTTGGGCAAGAAGATCCGAGAAGCAACCTCAATGAAAATTCCAATGCAATTAATTGTTGGACCTAAAGATAAGGAAAATAACGAAGTTAGCGTCCGTTTTAGGAAAGATGGCGAATTTATTGAGGAAAAAGTTGCTCTTGAAAATCTAGCAGCGTTCATTCAGAAAATTTAGTTTTTATGAAAAACAGCAATACATTAATTGTTATTACTGGCCCCACGGCAAGTGGAAAAACAAGCTTGGCTATTAAGTTAGCCAAGCTTTTTGGCGGTGAAATTATTTCTGCTGATTCGCGAGCTATTTATAAAGATATTGATATTGCTTCCGCTAAGCCGACAATTGAGGAACGGGATGGAATTCCGCATTGGGGTTTTGATCTAGTTGAACCGGGTGAACGCTTTACGGCGGCAGATTTTAAAGAATACGCTTATTCAAAAATTGATGATATTTTAAGTCGAGGGAAAATTCCATTTTTAGTTGGAGGAACCGGCTTATATATTGATGCTGTCTTATATGATTATGAATTTGGTGGCGATATTGATAACGCTTTTCGGCAAAAAATGAATTCAAAAAGTCTTGAAGAACTTCAAAAATATATTTTAGAAAATAAAATTCAAATGCCGGAAAATTTTAAAAATAAACGTTATTTAATAAGAGCTATAGAAAAAAGCTTAAGCGTAAAGAGAAAAGATTGTAAAAAAGTCAACAAATATAACAATATTGTTGTAGGAATAACAACGCCACGTAATGAACTAAGACATAGAATTTTTCAAAGAAACGAACTATTTTTTAGTTCAGGAATTATTGAAGAGTTTAAAAAAATTGAACAGAAATATGGTATGGGTTCAGAAGCAACAACAGCGAATGCGTACCCACTTGTACAAAAATATTTAGCGGGTGAATTAACGCAACAAGAATTAATAGAAAAAATGAGTGTTCGTGACTGGAGATTAGCTAAACGACAGGTGACTTTTATGAAGAGAAATAAAGACATAATTTGGCTTGATTTAAGGGGTGCTGAACAATTTATTATATCAAAAGTTAAAAAAATGAACAAAAAATTATAAAAGGCTAGTTGATTTTTAAAAAGTGTGGTAAAATATAGGTATGGAACAGAGTATTAACGCATTATTTGGTTCAAAAACTAGAGTTAAGCTTTTAAACTTGTTTTTTAATAAACCAGATGAGAAATTTTACGTTCGAGAAATCTCTAGGATGATCGATGAGCAAGTTAATTCTGTTCGAAGGGAGTTAACGAATCTTGAAAGTGTTGGTGTTGTAAAAAGTTCTACAGAAGATAGAAAGATTTTCTACAAAGCAAACCAAAGATTTAAATATTACCTACCTTTAAGAGTTATCTTTGCGGGAGTTCAGTTCTCTGACAAAGAGCATAGTGCTAAAAACACAACAATAGCTGACAACTGGCAGAATAAAATCTCTAATATAAAAAACTCGTTAGATCTACTTGTGTTATTTGGAGTATTTACTGATGATGAAAAATCAGATATAGATCTATTGATTGTAGGTAATAATTTTAACGGTTCCTTATCTAGGTGGGCAGCAGATCTTGAAAAACAAGAGGGTCGAGAATTAAACTATACGATTCTATCAATGGAAGATTTTTATTATAGGTATACTACTCAGGATACTTTCATGAAACAACTATTCAATGGTAAATATAATATAGTTTTCGATAAAGAAAACCTTCTTGAAAAATTATAGAAAGTGAGAGAGAATGTTTGATATTGAATATAAGGGTGGAAATACTGTCATAATTTCAACGAAGAAATCTTCTCTAGTGACTGATCCAAAAATGTCAGTCAACGGTGAGAAAGATATAATTATCAAGGACGGAGTTGAGTTGGTCACTGAAGAGCGATTTGCAACCCGTAACGAGGATTATAAGTTAACGATTAGTTACCCTGGTAATTATGAAATTTCAGATTTTATTATTGCTGGATACCCCGAAAAACGTCATATAGATAATGATTCTGAAGGTAAAAAATCAGTAATATATAGTATTGATATTTCAGGAGTTAAAATTGGTCTTTTAGGAAATATTGGTTCTAATATCTCAGATAATCAACTTGAAAATCTAGGAGTGCTTGATATCTTAATTCTACCTATTGGCGGTGGAGGATATACACTGGATGCGACATCAGCTGCAAGTATTGCAAGGAGATCTGATGCAAAAGTTATTATTCCGGTACATTATTCTGATGATGGAATAAATTATGAGGTTCCACAATCTGATTTCTCTCTATTTGCGAAAGAACTTGGATCCGAGGTTGAGAAAACTTCGAAATATAAGGTTAAATCTGCAGCAGCCCTACCAGAGAAAATGACTATTGTACAAATTGAACGAACAAAATAAAAGAGGTTTAAAAGCCTCTTTTATTTTTATAAAAAGAAAAACCCACGAAAGTGGGGAATTCTTTAAGAAGAAAAATACTATAAAATACCTTTTTTCTTCAAAGTTCGGATAGCTGCGGTGCTCAAGTTTAGTCGAACTTTTTTACCATCAACAACGATAGTTTTCTTTTGAATATTTGGCTTAAAAGTTCGTTTTGTGCGTCGCAATGAAAAGCTAACGTTGTTTCCGTGTTGCTTTCCTTTTCCTGTTAAATCACATACTGCCATTTTAACTCTCTTTACTTTAATATTTACAATCTGTTCCATTATAACGTATTTTTGAAAAAAGGTCAAGTGGTGTATAATAGATATATGGGTTTTACAATTATTATTTCGTTAGTTTCGATTTTGATCGCAATGATTGTGCATGAGTTTTCACATGGTTTTATTGCGTATTTATTAGGTGATGAGACAGCTAAAAAGGATGGTCGATTAACTCTAAATCCTTTGGCGCATATGGATCCATATATTAGCGTAGTTTTACCAATATTATGTGTTTTTTCAAATCTTCCTGTGATTGGTGGTGCTAAACCTGTTCCTGTTGATTTTGAAGAGCTTAAATGGAAAAAATGGGGAATGACTTTAGTTGCGTTTGCGGGACCACTTTCGAATTTTATTATGGCTTTTACAGCATATGCTGTAATGCATGCTTTTAATATTTCTTACGGTGATCTAGCTACGGGATTTTCTACATTTGTCAAAATTAATCTTAGCCTTGCAATTTTTAATCTGATTCCAATTCCGCCACTTGATGGATCGCGAATTTTATACCCAATTGCACCAGAATTTGTTCAAGACTTTTTTGATAAACTCGAATCTTATGGGCCAATTTTTATTCTTATGATAATGTTCTTGTTTTCAACAGTTATTTCAAACTATATTAGTTTATGTATGAGTTTTACGCTTGAGGGATTTACAGCCTTTTTAAGAATTTTTGGTCTATAAAATATAAAAACACTAGCTTTTTTATGTATAAGTTGGTATAATTAAGTTAGGTCCTATTAACGTATGATTTTTCCTGAATAATCATTGATAGAGGAACTCCAAATGATGGTCTGTTATCGTGGTAATAGGCTGAGGAGGTATCCACCGTATAGTCTTATGCGGGGAAAATATCAAAGTTAGTAGGACTTTTTATATTGCCTAAAATTTGATATAATAGTGATAGCTTGTTAAATGGTCGCTAATTGAAAAATTAGAGGAAAGTCCGGGCAGCGTAGAGCAAGACAGTTGCTAACGGCAACCGAGGGAAACCTTAGGGAAAGTGCCACAGAAACGATACCGCCTAAAAAGGTAAGGGTGAAAGGAGTGAGGTAAGAGCTCACAGTTGCTCACGGTGACGTGAAGCGAGAGGTAAACCCTGTCTGCTGCAAGGAGAATTATAAAAATGGCTGCTCGCCATAATTCGATAACCGCTTGATTTAAGGAGCAATTCTTAAACTAGATAGATGACCATTCGCGACAGAACCCGGCTTATAGACAAGCTTTTAATGAAAATAATAAAAACACACCTCTTTCGAAAGTGTGTTTTTTATTATTCTTGAAAATTATTTTACTGATTCAACAATTTTCGCAAAAGCTTTTGGCTCACTTACTGCTAGCTCCGCAAGAACTTTTCGATCTAATTCGATATTTTTAGCTTTTAGACCAGCGATAAGTTTTCCATAAGTTGTTCCGTTTTCGCGTGCAGCGATATTAATTCGAGTAATCCAAAGAGCTCGAAGATCGCGTTTGCGGTTTCGGCGGTCGCGGTATGCATATTGCAATGAGCGAATTACGCCTTGTTTAGCTAAACGATATGAACGTGTTCGTGCATGTTGCATTCCTTTAGCTGCTTTTAGGATTTTCTTATGCTTTGCTCGTGCTGTTACACCTCGTTTTACTCGCATATTATTTTACTCCCAATGCTCGTTTAATATTTTTAGCCATTGCACCTTCAACAGTTGCAGTGGTGTTAATTCGTCGTTTTCGACTCTTGCTCTTTTTTGAAAGCATGTGATTCTTAAAGGCTCGACGGCGTACTACTTTGCCGCTTCCGGTAAGCTTCATTCGCTTAGCTGTGCCTTTATGTGTTTTCATTTTAGGCATTATTTACTCCTTACTACTAAACTCAGATTGCGGCCAGCCATCTGAGGTTGCTGTTCGACGATAGCCTCTTCTTCTAGGAGAGAGAGAATCTTTTTAGCCATTTCGAAGCCAATTTCTTTATGAGCCATTTCACGTCCTTTGAAAACAATTTGGATTTTAACTTTATTTCCGGCTGCTAAAAACTTTTTAACTTTTCGAAGTTTAATTTCTAGATCACCAGCTCCAATTTTTAATCCAAAACGCATTTGTTTTAGCTCAACTTGCTTAGCTTTGCGTTTATTCTTCTGTTGTTCCTTCATTTTTTGATACTGGAATTTTCCCCAGTCAATAATCTTAACAACAGGAGGTTCAGCGTTAGGTGAGATTTCGACTAGATCAAGATTTGCATCTTGCGCGAGTTCAAAAGCTTCTTTCGAACTCATGATCCCAAGTTGCTCACCACTTTGACCAATAACACGAACTTCGCGAGCACGAATTTCTTCATTGATTCGAATTTTTTTGCTAATAATTTTCCTTCCTTTCGAGCTGCTATTTTTCAGCAATTTACTCGCATATTATTTTACCAAATTTTTACCGATAAATCAAGTATTTTAGTAAGTTTCAGTTTTTTGACGATATTGAATCGCTTCACTAATATGGTTTATTTTAATTTCTTCAGACTCTTCAAGATCTGCAATCGTTCGAGAAACCTTTAAGATTTTTAAATAGGATCGCACCGAAAGATCGAGTTTATTGGTTGCAAGATTAAGTAGATTTTCTGCTTCTTTTGAAATTTTAAAACTATTTTTCACAACATTTGTTTTTGCCATACTATTGTATAAATTACTACATTTATAACGCTTATGTTGTAATTTTAACGACTTTTCTATCTGTTTTTTAGCATTAGCATGTTCATCTTTTTTGGATGGAGCAGTTTTTAGTAGATTTTCGTTTTTAATTCTATTAACATTTACTACCATATCAATACGGTCCATTAAAGGCCCAGACAATTTTCTTTGATAGTTTAAAATCTGTGTTGGTGAGCAAGTGCATTCTTTGGTTTCATCACCATAAAATCCGCAAGGGCAAGGGTTCATTGTGGCGATGAGCATAAAATTTGCAGGGTAGGAGCTTTTACGATTTGTACGCGAAATCGTAATTTTTCTATCTTCAAGGGGCTGTCTTAAACTTTCGAGAACAGATTTTGGAAATTCAGGCATCTCATCAAGAAAAAGTACACCGTTATGAGCTAGACTAATTTCACCCGGTAGTGCTTTGGAGCCACCTCCGATAATCGAAACTTTACTAGCTGTGTGATGTGGAGTTCTAAAAGGGCGAGATATTTTAGAATCAACATTTTCAACTAATCCGTGAATCTTTAAAACTTCAAGAGTTTCTTCTTTGGAAAGGTCTGGTAAAAGGTTTAAGGCAGCTTGTGCTAGCATTGTTTTTCCGGTTCCTGGAGGGCCTGTTAAGAGTATGTTATGATGACCAGCGATTGCAATTGTGAGTGCTCGCTTAGCCTGTTCTTGACCTATAATATCATCTAATTCTGTCTGGTTTTGCGCTTTTTCATGGTGATGTTCAATAATTTGGTTGGCAATAGTTTTTTCACCTTTTAAATGAAGAAAAATCTCTTTTAGGTTATTTGCAGCAATTATTTTAACTCCATCTATTAAAGAGCTCGATTCTGAATTGTCTAAAGGAATAAAAACTTCATCAATACCGCTATTTCGAAGCTTCTCTAAAATATTGATAATACCTTTTACAGGCCTAAGTTCGCCACTAAGAGAAAGCTCACCGATAAAGGCTTTAGATTTAATTTCGTGTTGTTTAATTTGACCAGATAGTACCAAGATAGAAATCGCAATTGGTAGGTCAAAAAAAGTTCCATCCTTTGGTAATTCTGCTGGTGCAAGGTTAATAACAATCTTTTTAGCAGGGAAATCAAGCATTGAATTTTTTATTGCACTACGAACTCGTTCTTTCGCTTCATCAATTGCTTTATTACCCATTCCAACGATTTGTAGGCTTGGTAATCCTTTCGAAGAATCTCCCTCTACCTCAATAATTTCTGCTTCGTAGCCGATTGGTGCGGCTGAAATAACTTTACTCACCATAATAAGATAATTTTAACATAACCGTTTAGAAATCACAATTTTGTGGTATAATGTAACTATGTTGGGGCTGAATTAGCTTTAGACAAGAGGAGTTTAACAGTTTGGCTTGCAAGTCGTTTACTACGTAAAGTAATAAAATAAATGCAAAAAACTTTGCAGCTCGAGTTGCAGCATTCTTTGCTCCAGCTCCAGCAACAATTGCCGCTTAATTTTTTGGCAATCATTTTTTAAAACAGGGCAGTGCGTGTTTTAAAAAGTGTCATATATTTTTCACTGATAGTTTAAAACCTTGCGATAAGTTTTAAATGAAAGTTTTTCGCAACTTTTAATGTATTTTTGTTTATTTTTAGAGCATTAAATTTTATTTAGAATAAACTAAGCTTGTAGAAGGCTAAAATGTTACCTTTTGGACCCGAGGGCGGTTCTCGGCAGCTCCACCAAAAATGTTTTTCAAATACGCGTCTAGAGCGTATTTTTTATTTTTATAGAAAATAAAAATGAGCGACTGCGAGGAACGCTCATTCTTGGAAATAGTAATGTGGAGTTTTTGATTTTAATTTTTAGGTTTTTTGTGAACTGCGGAATTCACTATAAATAATTTTTATTTTTGGCTTATGTATAAACTTTTTATTCATAAGCTACACTTATGATAACCCGAAATAAGCATAAAGTCAATACTTTTTTTCATTTTTTTGTATAATTTTTTTGTTCACTGAAAATAACAGATTAAAGCATGTTAAAAATACAACAAAACTATTTTTATTGTGCTTATGGTATTGACTTTTTATAATGCTTGTGATACAATATGAATAGCTTTGAAAGAAATAAAAAGCAAAAATCAAAAAACACAGTATCGTACATTTCACCAAGCACATTAGAATTAAAATTTGATAATTTTGAGTTGTCCGTTAGACTTTTTACGGAGTTTGAACGGCGATTTGAAAATAAGGTTTTTAAAGTCGTCATTGGATTTTTAACTTAGTTTCGAAACGCCAAAAAGCTCCGCAAAAATATAGCGTAGAGCGCTGAGGCTAATAAGTACTTATATTTTCAAAAGAAAATATTTAAGGAACCCTCAATGAAATATGCTTCTCCATGCGAGAAGCGGTCAACTAGCTCAAAAGAGTAAGCCGTAGACCACATATTTTAGTAAGGTATTTTGTTATGATGGCATTCTACTAGCTTGCTCTTTGGGCTGAATCTAACAAAATGGTATTTAATTATTATGATTTCAAAAATTATTTTTAGTCTGTCTACATTATCTGGGGTTGGTCTATTTTTGATGCTAACCCAAACATCACCAAATAAAGTTGGTCCACTTGGTATCCTTATTTTATTTATGATGGTATATTTAGTATTTTTGGGAGTTATATCTTTTTTCTTGTACGGAAGCTATCGAGTATTTTCGATTGCGGTTGTATATTTTCGAAAAGGTCAACCAATCGTTCAGAAAGAAGTTAAAACACCAGGATTCTTTTTAAAATATTCTGCTGCGTTAGCTTTTGCTCCAATTAGTTTAATAGCGAAACAATCCACCGGCGGAGTTGGAATATTTGAAATATTGTTATTAACGATAATTGAAATAATTGCAATAATTTACATTTCAAAACGTTAATGTTTATGTTATAATGTTATTATATGGAACCGCAAAAAAATCTTGAAATTCCACGAGCTTTTGTGGCTCAGCCTGAGTCAATAAATAACAATCCTCACGAAGTGGGGAATTTTGGCTTTGAAAAAAATATAAATCAAATGGATAGTGATAAGGCGAGAGCTGAAGCACTTCAAGTATTTTCAAATCAAAATAATCAACCAACTGCGCAGCCTCAAACTCAACTTCCGGTTGTGCAAGATAACCCATTCGCACAACCAGCGCCTTTGGTTCCGACAACGGCTAAAGATATTGATTTAATGGAAGACGAATGGGTTAAAGATTTAAAGAAAATGATCGTTGACACAAAAGGTGATCCTTATGCGCGAGAAGTTCGGTTTAAAGAAATGCAAATGGATTATTTAAAGAAAAGGTATAACAGAATTATAAATGGTGGGAAATAATGAGTATTTGGATAATCTTATTTATTAGTTTTATAATTATATGTGTAGCAGCATATTTTGTCTTCGATCAGTATAAAAAAATGGTTCGCGAGGCTAAAAACTATGAGCGTGGACTAAAAATGGTTCCGATTCGAATTCACCTTCCTCCACCAAGTGACGATCTTGAAGCTGGTGGCCGAGATGAGCGTGACGTGGTTGATGAAGTCCTTTCTGAAGCTCAGACGATGTATAATATTATCGCTAGTACGGCCATGAAAGGTTTTAAGACAAAGCTTTATGGTCAAAGACATATTTCTTTCGAAATTGTAGCGAATGATGGATTAGTTCGATATTATGCAGTAGTTCCAGCAGTTTTGACAGAAACAATTAAACAAGCGATTTCTGCCGCATATCCTGCAGCGAGACTTGAAGAAGTTGAAATGGAAAATATTTTTTCTCAGCAGGGAAAGATGCAAGGTGTAATTGGTGGTGAATTTGAACTTAAAAAAGATTTTTATTACCCAATCGCAACTTATCAGGAAAGTCGTAGAGATGCTGCTCGTGCTTTGCTCGATGCCTTAAGCGGAGTTGAGCGCGGGGATGGAGCTGCAATTCAGATTATGTTTCGTCCAGCTCCAGAAAGTTGGACAAATAAATCAAACCAAAAAGTCGAATCAATCCGAAGCGGTAAATCCAAAAAAGGTGGTGCAGCAGGTGCTCTTGATATAATGGAAGCCCTATGGAAACCACCAACATACGGAATAAATAATTCATCGGCAGATTTTCCTCAATTAACGGCGCTAGAGAATGAAGAGATTCAAGCAATTGAAGATAAAACTAAATATCCAGGATATGAAGTTTTGACTCGAGTTATTACATCTTCATCAACGGCCGCCAAAAGTCAAGCAATTTTACAATCTATCGTTTCAGCATTTTCACTTTTTGATTCACCTCGTTATAATGGTTTTAAGTTTAATATGACAACAGATGTTGACGAGCTTATTACCGCTTATATTTTTCGATTTTTCCCGCAAAGTACGAATAAAAATATTTTGAACAGTGTTGAATTATCAACGATATTCCATCTACCTGATCAGAATTCGATCCCTACTGGAAAAGTTGAACGGCAAAGAATTCGTCAAGTTGATGGACCAACCGAACCAATGCGAGAAGGTTTGTTAATTGGTGTTAATGAATTTCGTGGCGTTGAAAAACAGATTCGCCTTGGAATTAACGATCGTCGTCGACACACTTACATTATTGGACAAACTGGTATGGGTAAATCGAAACTTCTTGAAAATCTTGCCTATCAAGATATTATGGAAGGTCGAGGTTTTTGTTTTATCGATCCACACGGAGATTCTGCTGAAGAACTTCTAGGGATGATTCCTCAATCTCGAATGGATGACGTAATTTATTTCAACCCGAGCGATACTGAAAATCCACTAGGCTTTAATATTTTCGAAATTGAAAGTCCTGAAGATATGGACTTCGTAATTTCTGAAACTAACTCGATGTTGAAATCACTTTTCGATCCAGGAAACACGGGAGTTGTTGGTCCGCGAATGGAAAATATCGTGCGAAACGCAGCCTTGTTGTTGATGAGTGATCCAGACGGCGGAACATTTATGGATATTCCAAAAGTTTTGGTTGATCCTGAATTCGCAAAGCAGAAAATTAAATACCTTCGAAATCAACGTGCAATTGATTTCTGGACGAAAGAATGGCCTGCATCTCAAAGATCTAATGACGCGGGTGAGCTTGTTTCTTGGGTTGTTTCAAAATGGGCACCTTTCGAAAGTGGTTTAATTAATAATATTATTGGCCAGAAAAAAAGCGCCTTTAATATCCGAGAAGTAATGGATAATAATAAAATCTTGCTCGTTAATCTTTCTAAGGGTAAGCTTGGTGAAGCTGCTGCAAAACTACTAGGTATGGTTTTCGTGATGAAATTCCAGGCGGCGGCAATGAGTCGAGCAGATATACCTGAAGATGAACGAAAAGATTTTTGTCTATTTGTCGACGAGTTTCAAAACTTTGCAACAGATTCGTTTGAGTCAATCCTGTCTGAAGCTCGAAAATACCGCTTGAATCTTATTCTTGCAAACCAGTTTACGACTCAGTTAAAAGATTCAATTAAAGATGCTATTTTCGGAAACGTTCCAAATAAAATTGTTGGGCGAGTTGGTATTGATGATGCGGAGGTTCTTCAAAAGGCATTCACGCCAACATTTACAGCAGAAGACCTAACTAAAACACCAAACTACAATTCAATTACGACAGTTTTGGTTAACGGTTTTCCATCCGCACCTTTTACAATGAAACTTTTGCCACCAATTGGTCGTTCGAACTCGGAGATTCGTGAAGGTTTAAGGAAGTATTCTGCTTCAAAATACGGTAGGCCTCGTGCAATTGTTGAAGACGAGATTCGAAAGCGTTTGAGCGTTAATCCTGTACCAAAACCAGTTCAGCAACCTGTTAGCCAGCTGGCACAAAAACCGCAAATTAGCTGGCAAGAGAGAGCATTTAACGCCACTGGATCAGTAACACCAAATAATACTGGAAAACCTCAAAATTCTCCAGCTTCGAACTCTGCAACAAACCAACAAGATTCTTTCCTAGATAATTGGGTTAAAAAACGTGATGAGCTAAGAAATAAATCAGTTGATTCCGAGGAAACCAATACACCAAAGAGCAATTTAGCACGAACTTTCCAGAAGAATATTCTGCAGAGTCAACAACAAAATTCAAATGATTTACAAAATAAGAACAACCCGCAAATTCAGTATAATTCTGTGATTCAAGATATTACTCCTTCGAAAGAAGAAAAAACGGAGCCAAATCAACTATCGATAAGAGATAACCCGTCTCATAAAAACGGTAGCATCAAAAAGATTGGTGATGATGAAGTAATATTTAAAATCAGGTAATTAATTACCTGATTTTATTTTTGATGAATTTTAGAATATAAAACGCTATTATATACACAATAAATAACGGTATAATAGTGCTAAAATCAATTGTAAAGCCGTTTAAGATGCAAATATATAATAATATATAATAGGTTATTAAAGTAGCGCAGAGAGCTAGAAAAAGTAGTTTAGGGAGTATTATTCCTTCAATTATGTCGGATATTTTTTCGATAATATTTTTGTGGATAATTTTATGGACTACTTTATCTCTCGAAGGTGAATCTTCGTTAATGAATTTCAAAATAGATTTATATTTTTTATCTTCCATTGTTAAAATCTCCTAAATGTCGTTTAAAATAACGAATTTCTTTGTATAATAAATTTGTACGTAAAGTCATATAAACAGATAAAATAAATAGTACAGTAAAGAGAATAATAGTTTTATTTTTCGGATATTTAGGAAGCCAATTTACAAAAGTTTCAACACTTTTCGAAACAGGGCATTTTACAGGATAATCTAAATTATTACCAAAATTAACTTTAATGATACAATCAAAAGAATTACCTTGTTTTTTGAATGTAGGAAATTTTTCTTTCATTTTTACTGCAAATATTTTACTTTTAGATTGGTTAGCGTTAATAGTATCTTGATTCCAATAGATTTTGTCGCCAGATTTTTTATAATCAGCACCATCAACTAAATCTGCATATTCTAAAACATCGCTAAGATTTACTTCGAAATTTGTTTTTTGGGGAAGATTCGAGATATTTTCAATTTTTAAAGTATATGAAATTATATCTCCAGGTTGAAGATTGTGTTTTGCGCTTGAACTAATACTATAAGCAAGATTTGAATTGGTCGTATTGCTTTTATAATTCTTTGTTTTTACGGGAACATTTAAAGAATTTATTAAGGAAGAAAAGAAAAAAGTAAAAAGCATAAAAAGAATTGCAAAACTACTAAAAGTCCACCAGCGCAAATCTTTCTTTAGCTTGTTTTCGTAATCTTGTATTTTTCCGCCCAACGAAGGGCTTTTATAATAACCTAAAATAATATCTTTAAACATAACCCACCTTTATATTTACATTTTACCATATTATCGTCATAAAAATAAGCTTTGTTTGAATTTTTTTCGAAAATAAGGTATAATACAGGTATAAATTTATTACAGAAATTCTGAAATGAGAGGGAAGAATGTCTAAACAAAAAGAAAGCAACTACGACGGGTCGCAGATTCAAGTTCTCGAAGGTCTTGAGCCTGTTCGAAAACGCCCGGGAATGTATATTGGCTCGACTGGTTATGAGGGAGTTCACCACTTAATTAAAGAAATCGCAGATAACTCTATTGACGAAGCTATTGCTGGCTATGGAACAAAAGTTATTGTGCGAATTTTAGCTGATGGTGGTGTGAATGTTACCGACGATGGTCGTGGAATTCCTATTGATATCCACCCAAAAACTGGTAAAAGTACGCTTGAGACTGTCTTAACTATCTTGCACGCTGGTGGTAAATTTGGTGGTGGCGGCTATAAAGTTTCTTCTGGTTTGCACGGTGTTGGTTCGAGTGTGGTTAACGCACTTTCAACAAAAATGATCGCTGAAGTTGTTAAAAAAGGTCAGTTGTATCGAATTGAATTTGAACGTGGAGTTCCAACAACTGAACTTAAAAAACTTGGAAAAACCGATCGTGAAGATGGAACAAGTATTACGTTCTATCCAGATCCAACAATTTTCAAAGAAACAGTTACATTTGATTATAAGTGGGTTGTAAATTATCTTCGCCACCAAGCATATTTAACTAAAGGTGTTTATACGCAAGTTGATGATGAACGAACTGGTGAGCGACAGGCTTTCTATTTTGAAGGTGGAATTCAAAGCTACGTAAAAAGTTTGAATGTTGGTAAAGAAGTTCTTTCAGACCAGCCATTTTATGTTGAAAAACAAGTTGAAGATTCAATTGTTGAAGTGGCGATTCAATATAATGACAGCTACAATGAAAATGTTCGGGCTTTTGCTAATAACGTTATTAACCCTGATGGTGGAACGCACGTTGTTGGCTTTCGAAGTTCATTAACTCAAACAATTAATGAATACGCACGCAAAAACAATCTTCTTAAAGAAAAAGAAGATAACCTTTCGGGTGATGATATTCGTGAAGGTTTGACCGCAATTATTTTGGTAAAATTGCCAGATCCACAATTTGAAGGTCAGACTAAAAATAAATTAGGAAATCCAGAGGTTCGCCGTTATGTTCAACAGGTAATGAACGAATATTTTGGCTACTATCTTGATGAAAATCCAGCGGTTGCAAAAAAGATTGTTAATAAAGCGCTTCTTGCAGCTCGAGCACGAAAAGCTGCGCGTGCGGCTCGCGAAAATGTGATTCGAAAAGGCGTCTTGGACGGATTGAATCTGCCAGGAAAACTTGCCGATTGTTCTTCGAAAAAGCCAGAAGAGTGCGAACTTTATATCGTTGAGGGAGACTCGGCGGGTGGATCTGCTAAGAATGGTCGTGACGCAAAAACCCAAGCAATTTTGCCGCTTCGTGGTAAAGTTTTGAACACGGAACGCGCGCGTCTAGATAAAATGCTTGCCAATAACGAAATCGTTTCATTAATTAAAGGCATGGGTGTTGGAATCGGTGAACAATTTGATATTTCAGGTTTGCGATACCATCGAATTATCATTATGACCGATGCCGACGTCGACGGAAGTCACATTGCGACACTTCTTATGACTTTCTTCTTCCGTTACATGCGAGAAGTTGTTGAAGGTGGTCATATCTATCTTGCAAAACCTCCACTTTTCTTGTTGAAAGGTTCAGGAAATAAACACTATTATGTTTATAGTGATGAAGAACGTGACGCAAAGATTAAAGAATTGATTGAAGAGCGAAAAGCTCGTGGAACAAACATTAACCCAGAAGATAACGAAATTAAGCAAGCTGGCCTTACGGGAATTCAGCGCTACAAGGGTCTTGGTGAAATGGACGCAACTCAGCTTTGGGAAACTACAATGAATCCAGAAAACCGTGTGCTTGTTCAGCTTAAGCTTGAAGATGCTGAAAAGGCGGATGCGATCTTTACGAAGCTTATGGGAAGTGAAGTTTCAATGCGAAAAAGCTTTATTCAGGCAAATGCAAAATATGTTAACCTTGAGGAATTGGATGTTTAATTATGGAAGATAAGAATAAAAAGCCTCTTGATGGTGAAATTGTTGAACAGCAAAACCATTCGAAAGTTCTAGAATATCGAACAGTCGAAGATGTGATGGAAGATTCATTTCTTCGATATTCTATGTCGGTGATTATCGACCGTGCGCTACCAGATGTTCGTGATGGAATGAAACCAGTCCATCGTCGTGTGCTTTATACGATGGGGGAAATGGGTGTTCGACCAGGATCGGCATTCAAAAAATCTGCGCGTATTGTCGGTGACGTAATGGGTAAATACCACCCGCACGGCGATAGCTCAATTTATGACTCAATGGTTCGATTGGCACAAGATTGGGTAATGCGATATCCTCTCGTTGAAGGTCAAGGAAACTTTGGCTCGATGGATGGCGATCCGGCTGCTGCGATGCGTTATACCGAGGCGCGTCTTGGTCGAATTGGTGATATTTTGTTGAACGATCTCGATAAAGATACTGTCGATTTTCGACCAAACTATGACGGTTCTGAAAGTGAACCATCAGTTCTTCCAGCAAAATTACCAAACCTTCTTTTGAATGGTCAAATGGGTATTGCTGTTGGTATGGCGACAAGTATTCCGACTCATAATTTAAGCGAAATCGTTGATGCAACGGTTGAGCTTATAAATAATCCAGAAGCTAAACTTGAAGACTTAATGAAGCACGTTAAAGGTCCAGATTTCCCAACGGGTGCTGTGGTTTATGGTGGAGCTCCAATGATTCAGGCTTATCGAACTGGTCGCGGAAGTGTTACTATGCGAGCGATTGCTGAAATCGTTGAAACTAAACGCGGTCGTCATCAAATCGTTGTCTCAGAGATTCCATACAACGTAAATAAAGCTTCCCTAATCGAAAAGATTGCCGAATTAGTAAAAGAGAAGAAAGTTACTTCAATTGCCGACCTTCGAGATGAATCTGCACGTGGAACAGTTAAGATTGTAATCGATCTTAAAAAGGATGCATATCCAAAGAAAGTTCTCAACCAGCTTTACAAATTAACACCGCTTCAATCAAATTTCCACTATAACATGCTTGCATTGGTTGACGGCGTTCAGCCTCGAGTGCTTGGTTTGAAAGAAATGCTTGACGAATTTGTTAAACACCGTCGTCACGTTGTTCGTCGCCGAACAGAATTCGAACTTAAGAAAGCAAAAGCTCGTGCACATATTTTGGAAGGCTTAAAGATTGCGCTTGATCACATCGATGAAGTTATTGCAACAATTCGAGCTTCGAAAACTACTGATATTGCTGAAAAAGCTTTGCGTGAAAAATTTGGTCTAACTGAGATTCAAGCAAAAGCAATTCTCGCAATGCAACTTCGCCGATTGACTGGATTGGAGCGTGAAGCGATCGAAGAAGAATTAGCTGCGCTATTGAAACTTATTGGCGAACTTGAAGCTATTCTTGCTGATGAAAATGAAATCCTTCGAATTATTAAAGAAGAGCTTCTCGAAATGAAAGAAAAATATGGCGATGAGCGTAAAACTAAGATTATCAATCATGAACTTGGTAAATTCTCAGATGAAGAGCTTATCCCTGAAGAAGAAAGTGTAATTCTCTTAACGGGTGAAAATTACATCAAAAGAACTCTTCTTGCAGATTATCGCCGACAAAATCGTGGCGGAAAAGGTAAGCGCGGAATGACAACAAAAGATCAAGATATTATTGATCAGTTAGTTCCAGCAAGCACGCACGATTGGCTATTGTTCTTTACAAACAAAGGTCGAGTATTTAGACTTAAAGCTTATGAAGTTCCAGCGGCTAGTCTTCAAGCGAAGGGCGTTGCAGCAGTAAATCTATTACAACTTCAACCTGAAGAGAAAATTACATCAATCATCAAGCTTGAACAAAATAGTAGTACAGAAGATTACCTCTTTATGGCTACTGTAAAGGGTACTGTAAAAAAGACAGCACTTAAAGATTTCACTAATATTCGAACAAATGGTTTGAACGCGATCAATCTTGATGAAGGTGATGAGTTGCGCTGGATTCAAAAAACTAATGGTCAAAGCGATATTATCGTATCGACATCTGCAGGACAAGCCGTTCGATTTAATGAAAATGATGTTCGTGCGATGGGTCGCGCTGCTCGCGGTGTGCGTGGTGTTCGTCTCCGACCAAATGACAACGTTGTTGGAATGGATGTTGCTAAAGATGGAACACAAAAACTTCTTGTTGTTTCGGCAAATGGATACGGAAAAGCAACAAAAGTTTCAAACTTTGAAGTTAAACATCGTGGTGGAATTGGTGTTAAAGCTGCAATTACAACTGCAAAAACTGGTCCAATTGTTTCAGTCCAAACTTTGCCAGAAGCTGTTTCAGACGCATTAATGATTTCAAGTGGCGGCCAAACTATTCGCGTTGCAGTTAAAGATATCCCAACTCTTGGTAGAACAACACAGGGAGTTCGAATAATGAAACTTTCTGACGGTGATACAGTTGCGAGCGTTGGTTTAATGGAAGAAAACCGAGAGGAAGAGTAATGCCAAGATATTTAGTAATTTTTGTGTTAGCGTGGGTAATTGCGCAAGGTGCTAAATATATTCTTGAAATTCGAAAAGAGAAGTCTGCAAAATTTAAGCGAATCATCACTGAAAGCGGCGGAATGCCAAGTTCACATAGTTCGGTGGTGATCGCTATTGCGACACTTATTGGATTGCGCGAAGGAATTTACTCACCAATTTTTGGTCTCGCTTTCGTTTTTGCAATGATTGTGATCTATGATTCAATGAAAGTTCGATTCTCAAACGGAGTTCAGGCTGAGAGAATTAATGAGATTATCGAAAGCCAAAATCTAGATATTAAAAAAGTTCGAGTTGTAAAAGGTCACACACCTCTAGAAGTTGCTGTAGGTTCAACAATTGGGCTTTTCATCGGATATATAGCATTTTTATTAGGACTATAATAATAAAATTAAATAGGCTTTTTGAAGTCTATTTAATTTTTATGAATTTTCTTTTAAAAAAGTGTTGACTTTTGAAAATCTATTAAGTATAATAGTTATTAGTTCGACACGTGGAGTTAATAAATCGCGAGATTGAACTGATAATTCTGAACTTTAACAATTTAATTGTGCAAATTTATCGTCAGTCTATTTTATAGATTATCAATTTGATAATTCTTTTTATGGAG
>CAKUZG010000002.1 GCA_934717805.1 uncultured Candidatus Saccharibacteria bacterium
GAGCATACTGCGAAAGCGGGAAAATAGCACGGTGCCGAATTATAAAAAACTCCTCCTAATCGGTGGAGTTTTTTCGTATTTTTAAAGATCAGCCTTGACTTTATAGAAAAAAACAATATAATATATTTTATGGAAAGATTTAATGATAAAATAGAAACAGAAAATAATAATGAATATTCGAAAGAAGCTTTTGATGAGGCTGTAAAAGCGCTTGGATCAAGGTTTCATGAAGACTGGCATAAGACTCGGTTAAATGATGATGGTACTTTTGAGCCACGATTAAAAACCACTAAAGATCAAGAATGGATTTCCGCTCATGGAACTAATGAGGTAGATATTGCTAACTCGACTTATGATGAACTACCTGAGGACTGGAAAGGTGAAAATAAATCCGCTGCAGAGGTTATTGTTAAGATTTTTAATGAATATAGTGGCGATATTGAGCTTGAAAACCCGATTATTCGATCGCAAGTTGGCAATAAAGTGCACGACGCCTGGCTTGAGAGAAATGGTGAATGGGCACCAGAAGAACAAAAGTTGCCATTTGATGATCTTTCTATTGAAGAGCAAGAAAAAGACCTTGAACAAATTAGAATAGCAAAGGAAGTTTTTGAAATTTAATTTATTACCATAAGTATTAAAAAATAGCCTCTTAGGGGCTATTTTTTAATGTTTTGAAGAGGTTTTAATGAAAAATAAAGAAGAAAATCAAAAAGGTTCTCGTATCTCGTGATAATGGTTTTGAACGACGTTAACTACCCAGAAATTATAAAAACTTATAATAAAATAAAAAAGCCCTTATGTAAATATTGACAAAAAGCATATGTTGTGCTATAATAAAAACATAATCAACAAAAAAGATTAGATTTAATTAAAAATAAAGGAGATTAAATGGCTGGAACTAAAGCTGGTGGCGCAAAGGCGGCCGCAACTAATAAAGCAAAATACGGTAAAGATTTTTATTCACGTATTGGACAAAAAGGTGGTAAAAATGGAACGACCGGTGGTTTTGCTGCAAACCATGAACTTGCAAAAATTGCAGGTCGAAAAGGTGGGCGTATTAGCCGTCGTGGACCCGCAACTACCTCAACTTCAACTCCAATTTCAATGATTGATGAATCTGAAGAGTCAAAAATTGAAGTTCGAGTATCTTAAATAAAAAATAAATCACGTTTTCGAAAGGACGTGATTTATTTTTTTGTTCTACGTAAGTTTTTGAATCTAGAGTCGTTAACTTGCCAAACAGTACCACAAGCGGGGCATTTATAGTTTAAATCTGTCTGCTGAAAACCGTTTATCTGACAATTTGGACACAAACTTCTCTTGTGAAGCCAATCTCGGTAAGTGTCTAGTTTTTCTTCGATAAAATTTGAGTCAAAACAAATTCCATATTGAGTTGCGAGTGAGTTTTTTGCAAACTCCCAGGCTTCAGATTCCATTTTTAGGAGCTCAATATCGAGAAAATAGTTTTCGTGACCAAGAAGCGCGTGTGACAATTCATGTAAAATTAACAGATGAAAATGTGAAGAGTCTGGATTGAAAAAAATAGTATTTTCTTGCTTTGACCAACGAAAATCATCACCTTCTTTAAAAGTAAATTGCGGAAAATCTTTGCGTAAAGTTTTAACGAAATCTAGATTCATACTAAAAATCTAGAGCCTTTTTTGCGAATTCAAAACAGCCATAAATCACCGCTTCTCGAGGTTTTTCGGCTTTAACAATTTCTGGGCAAACAATTCCGCTTGGTAGATTTTCGACTAGAATTCGCTTTAAAAATAAATCAAATTTTTCAAAATTTTCGCCTAAACTACCACCAACCACAATAACTTCAGGCTGGATTATTGGAATAACCACCAAAAAACCACGCGCAACTCTATCGGCGATATGTTTCCAGTGTCTCGGGTTGGTTATATCTTTAGCGTATTTTCCATAAACGTTGAAAATCGCCCGTGCGCTCGCAAAATCTTCCCATTCCCGAATCCGACCATCAAATTCAATTGGAATTCGACCAATTTCACTATTTTTTAAGCCGTGATTAATTTTTCCATCTATAATTATACCCGAACCAATACCAGTTGAAAGTGTTACGTAAAGAATATTTTGGGCTTTATTTTTGAATTTTTTACTTTCAAAAAGACCCGCGAGATTGGCGTCATTTTCAACTAGAATTTTAGGTTTCGGAAAGATTTTCGAAAGTTCATCTTTGATTTTGAAATTTGTCCAATCTAAATTTTTCGCCCATGCGACAGTTTCGTTTTGAATAATTCCCGGTTCGGCACAAGAAATTGCTTCAATTTGGTTATTTTTTAACTCTTTCGAAAACTCTTTTTTGATAATTTTTTCAATGATTTCAAGGTATTTTGCTTTCGATTTTGGCGTTTCGAATTCGAAAGACTTTAAAACTTTTCCTTCCTTCGAAAATCCAGCTAATAAAGTTTTTGTTCCACCCGTATCTATCGCAATAATCATAATTCTATTTTACGATGAAAAAGTTAAAAATTCAACCTTCGAAAAATTCTAAAACTAAAAATTTGACAAAACTGTTCGGGGGGGGGGGTATAATTAGAGCGTAATTTTTTAATATTTTTTAAGGAGAAATGTGAATAATTTCAACTCATTTAACACTCAGCCGAAACGTTTAGAGAAAGAAGTAGATAAATTCGGTAATTTAACATATGACAAGATGGGAACGAACCTTGATAATCTTGTTGACGATCTTAGACACGGGTATAGAGAAAGAAGTTTTGTTGCTACAGCTGATGCGTATAAAGATACTTTATTTCAAAGGCTTGTTGGTGCAGGAGATCACGTTGCAAATACTGGACAAGAACCAATTTCATCTGTTCTAAAAATGGATAACGGCAATTATATCGTTACTCATGCCGGCTTTATGGGGTTGGTTAAAACTAATAAAGAAGGTAAAGCACAACTAGAAGATCTTATTGATATGAACGATAAGGACGAAGATTTTAACCCATATAAAGGTCTTACTATCGGCCAACCAACTGATAGGGGAAATACTCCTGTAGCACTAACGATTCTTAATAGGGGAAATAGAAGTGTTCAAGATTCGCATGATAATACGGATTATCTGGAATTCAGAAAAGGTTTGAGTCGGCAAATTATGGATTACTACGAAAATATGGAGTAGGTCGTACATCAAAAAAATAACCTTCAAAAACGAGGGTTATTTTTAGTTTTAATGCTTGAAAAATCTTTAAAAATCTGTTAAAATGGTAGCAATCTATTGGGCAGGTTAATTTTAGCTATGTTCAAAGAAATACAATTAAGGAAGGAGTCTTAAAGACTAATGGCTGAAGCCAAAAAACTAACTATGGACGAATTGTTGGCGTCTGCTCCAGAGAGCGTAAACCAACTAAACCAAGGCGAAACTGTTGAAGGTAAAATTCTTTCAGTTCGCAAGCATGAAATCTTGATTGACTTGGGTGCAAAAGGTGTTGGATTTGTTCCTCGCCGGGAAGCTGGTCATTCAAAAAACCTTGTTGAAGGTGAAACAGTAACAGCAAGCGTTGTTGACACAGAAATGGACGACGGAATGTCACTACTTTCTCTTCGAAAAGCTGCGAAAGATCGCGGTTGGGAAGAAATTATTGCGAAAATGGAAAACGGTGAAACTATTGAAATCGTTCCATTTGATGCTAACCGAGGTGGTTTGCTTGTTGAATACGAAGGAATCCGCGGATTCTTGCCTGTATCACAACTTTCAGCAGAACACTATCCACGAGTTGGTGCAAGCGACAAAGATGAGATTTTGAGCCGATTGAATGTTCTTATCGATAAACCAATCAGCGTTCGAATTCTTGACGCGGATCGCAAAACTAATAAGTTAATCTTTAGCGAAAAAGAAGCTATCAAAGATGGTTTGAATGAACGATTTGATAGCCTAAAAATTGGCGACGTAGTTGAAGGTGTTGCTACCGGTGTTGTTGATTTTGGCGTTTTCGTAAACATTGAAGGAATTGAAGGTTTGGTGCACATTTCTGAAATTTCTTGGGAACGCGTAAATAATCCAAAAGATTACGTTAAAGTTGGTGATACTATCAAAGCTAAAATTATCGCTATTGATAAAGATCGCTTAAGCCTTTCAATGAAACAACTAACTGAAGACCCATGGCTTTCAGAAGTTGAGCAATTCAAAAAAGGTTCGAAAGTTGAAGGAACTGTAACTCGAATTACACCTTTCGGTGCTTTCGTAAAAATTAGCCCAGCGATTGAAGCGCTTGTTCACGTTTCAGAACTTGGCAAAGGCAATGATGTTAACCCAGAAAATATCTTTACTCTAAACGAGCGAAAAGAGTTTGTAGTTATTGACATCGACAAAGAAAATCGAAAAATTTCTCTTAGCCTTGTAAAATAATTTAAGCATTCTTGCGTTGAACAGTCGGAAATCGGTTTCGAAATCGGTTTCCGAACTTCAGCTTAAGAAAATAAAAAACCAAAGGAGGTTGTATGAGTCAGAAGAAAATTGTAAATATCACAGATTCGATTACTGTTGATGAGTTGGCTGGGGCCTTAAATCTTTCTGTTACAACTTTAATTGGCGAACTTTTTAAAAACGGAATTGTTGCGACAATTAACCAGCGAATCGATTTCGAAACAGCGGTAATTGTTGTTGAAGAACTTGGACTAAAAGACGTTGAGCTTAAAAAGAAAGCTAAAGCAGATGAAGTGACTTCGCGCTTGAACAAATTGCATGAAGTTTCAGAGAATGCGAAACCTCGCCCACCAATTGTTGCAGTTATGGGCCACGTTGACCACGGAAAAACAACGTTGCTTGATACGATTCTTGGAACGAAAACGGTTTCAGGTGAAGCCGGTGGAATTACTCAACACATTTCAGCCTATCAAACCGAAAGAAAGGGCCGAAAAATTACACTTCTTGATACACCAGGCCACGAAGCTTTTGCGGCTCTTCGTCAACACGGAGCAACCTTAACAGATGTTGTTATTATTGTTGTTGCAGCCGATGATGGAGTTAAACCTCAAACTGTTGAAGCAATTCGCTTTGCGCAAAATGCCAATGCAAAAATCGTTGTTGCAATTAATAAAATGGATAAAGATACAGCAAATAAAGATCGCGTTATGGCTGAACTTTCAGAGCGCGGTTTAATGCCAGAAGAGTGGGGTGGTGATGTAACAATGGTGCCAATTTCTGCCAAAACTGGCGAAGGTATCGATAATCTTCTTGATATGGTGATTTTAACAGCCGATCTAGAAGAATTGCGCGCTGATGTGGATATTCCTGCTGAAGGCTTGGTTATCGAGTCGCACATGGAAGTTGGAAAAGGCTCTGTTGTTTCGCTTCTTGTTGAACAGGGTGATCTAAAACAAGGTGGATTCTTGGTTGCCGGAACAACTTATGCAAAAGTTCGAACACTTCAAGATTACAAAGGCGATGCGCTCAAAATTGCTGGCCCTTCAACACCGGCAACAGTAACAGGCTTTAAAGAATTGCCTCAATTTGGTGATGTCTTCAAGGTGGTTAAAAGCGAAAAAATTGCGCGACATCTTGCACAAAAAGCTAAAATTGAAGCTGCTCAAAATGCGGCAACAGCCAATGTTACAGGTGCGGATTTGCTAAAAATGATGAACCAAAAACATGATGCAGAAGATTTTAACATTGTTATTAAAGCCGACGTTCAAGGCTCGCTAACATCTGTTTCAGATAGCCTTAGGTTAATTGAAACCGGTGGTGAAGTTAACTTAAATATTATCAGTAGTGGAATTGGTAATATTACCGAAAATGATATCCATTTGGCGGCCGCTGGAGAAAAAACAATTATTTATGGCTTTAACGTTGAACTTTCACCGGCAATCAAAAAAATTGCAACGCGCGATCGTGTTGAGGTTCGAATCTATAAAGTTATCTATGAACTCCTTGACGACGCGCGTGCAGAAATGGAAAAACTCCTTGCGCCAGAAGTTGTTGAAACCGAGGTTGGTGCATTGGACGTGAAAGGTGTTTTCCGCACAATGAAAGAAGAAATCATTGCTGGTGGAGAAGTAAAATCTGGTCGCGTTTATGCTGGTTTACTTGCCCGCGTAATTCGAAAGAAAGAGCAAATTGCTGAGGTTGAAGTTTCGCACGTTCAACGTCAACAACAAGAGGCGAAAGATGTTATTGAGGGTGAAATGTGTGGACTTTCTCTTAAGACTAAGAAGAAAATTCAACTAGAAGTTGGCGATAAGCTTGAATTCTTTACACGTGAAGTTGTTGCTCGCAAACTAAAGGGTTAATCTTTAAAATAAAAGGCGGTAATTTTACCGTTTTTTATTTAATTATTGAAAAAACATTCCGCTTGTGCTAAAATATAAATAACTTAAGTAAAGGAAAGAGAATGTTTCAATTAGACGATAAATTTTTTGAAGGAATTGGCATTGAACGAATGTCACCAGAAGAAGCAACAATGTTTAAACAACATGTTCAAGAAGAACTTGAAGCACGAATTGGTGAACGAATTATGGATGGTTTTTCGAGTGAAAAACTTGAAGAATTTGAGCAAATTATGGATGATGCACCGGGATTTGTTGATAATTGGCTAAGGCTAAACGTTCCAGATTTTCGAGACGATAAAGCTTTTGCGGCGTTAGTTCAAAACAATAACGGTCAAGAGAATCGCCAAGTTATAACTGAGTTCGCATCGTTGAAATGGCTTGAAATTAACCGACCAGATTTCAATCAAATTAGTATGCTTGTAATTAAAGAAATGCAAGACGAACTTAAAGCAAATATTGATAAAATTTTTAGCTAAAATATAAAACCGCGCAGAGAAGCGTGGTTTTATTTTAGATAGCCGTTTTCAAAGCTTTCAGCGGTGGTTTCTTTACCGTTTGGTGTGATTAGTCTTTCTAACTTCAGAAACGTTCCTTCGGCGAATTTTAGCGTTAAAGGCGAATTTTCAGGGTTAGAATTAACTACTTTTGCACTTTTAATAATTATTAAATGCTCACCGAGTTTAATTTTACTTTTTGGAAAAATTTCGAAAGCACGAATTTGCTGCTCAGCTTGCTTTGCAGTTTGCATATCTTGAGAAAGAAGAGCATCGCTTTTTTTAAGAAGTTGACAGTATTTAGCTTGCGAATCATCTTGTTTTTGTCCTTTGATTTCGCCAGAGATAATTTTTGGCAAATCTCGCACAAGCATTTCGGCGCCAATTTCACCACAAGTTTTATAAAGATCACTCGCGGTTTCGGTTTTCGAAAGCTCAATTTCTTTTTGCGAATAAACATCACCTGCATCCATCTCTTTCGAAAGTCTCATTAGTGAAACGCCAGTTTTTTCGTCCCCGTTTAGAATTGTGCTTTCAATTGGGCTTGAACCGCGATATTTAGGCAAAAGTGAAGGGTGAACATTCACAATTGCAGGCGTGAATAAATCAATGATTTCTTGTGGAATGATTCGACCAAAAGAAACCAAAACTCCCGCAGGTTTTTCGAACTTTTTAACGAAATCAGTGATTTCTGATATTTTTTGCGGTTGAAGCACTGGAATGTTGAATTTTTCACCAATTTGCTTCACTTTTGGCGCTTGAAACTTTTGTCCGCGACCTTTTCGAGAGTCGGGTTTGGTGATAATTCCAGCGATTTCGAAGCCTTCATCAATAAGTTTTTGGAGTGAAACGGCCGAAAAATCTTCCGTTCCAAAAAAGATTATTGGAGTTTTTTTCAAGATTATAAATCCTCCCACAAATCAGAGTTGTTTTCGATATCTTTTTCGTAGTTTAATGGTTGTAATTCGCCATCTTCGTCAAGTCGGTAAAAAGCGTCTTTTTTATCACGAATGTGATCGATGAAAAGAACACCGTTCGTGTGGTCAATTTCATGTTGAAGCACACGTGCAAGAAAATCTTCGGCTTTAATTCGAACTTCATTGCCGTGAATATCAAGTGCCTTAACGCGAACTTTTGATGCGCGAGGAACTTTGCCGTAAATTCCTTTAATTGAAAGGCATCCTTCAAAATCTACATCTGTTTTTCCTTCAAATTTTGTAATTTCAGGATTGATTAAAGCGGTGAATTCTTTGTTATTTTTGTCATCCAAATCACTTCGAACAATAATAATTTTATAAAGTTTGTTAATTTGTGGTGCAGCAATTGCGGCTGAAATTTCGTGCGGGTGAGCATTTTCCCAGTCGAGGCTGGCATCAATCATATCTTGCACAATTTGGCGAACTTCATCTGTAATAACATGCACGCGTTCGCATTTTTTGCGCAAATTTTGGTTAGGTAAGGTTATAATATCTTCTTTTTTCATTGTTTTTATTATACCATTTTTAGGGTAAAAAAGCTACAAAATCATTGATTTCTAGGTTTGATTATGATAAAATCTAATACTCGAAGAAAGTAGTCTCAAGGTTAACAAGCTATATAGCTCATTTTTATTTTAAAGAGAAAGGTTGATTTTGAATATATATAAATCTTATAAATATTGGGAAATTCTGCATTTATATGAGCACATTATTGTGGATGAATTCTGGCGAAAAATGAATGAAGAGAGATGGGTCTACTTTGAAGACTATTCGGTTTTAGGTTTTACTTGGCCTAATGGCGGAATTACTGAAATATCTTTAAAGTCGAAAAATAAAAATATATATTCAGAATTTGAAAAATTTATGGATCAAAGCTTGCAGATTGAAGATTGGGAAATTGAAAAATATGCTAATCAAATTTTTGCAGAAGAGCAATCTTGGCGATTTGATGATAATTTTGACTTGAGTAAAATTCGCAAAATGTTGAATGAAATTCACGCTTCGAAATATTTTTTCGAAAAGCCAATTTTAAGATTTAAACCTCACAAAACGAGCGCGTTTTCTTCGCAATATTTTTCGAAGCCGAGAAATCGGCGCGATATTTTGCGAATTTCGGTTGAATCTGAAAATGCTAAAACTCGAGATTTTTTGCTTGAAAATCTTTCGCGATTCATTGGTTTTAGCTTTGGTTTTTATCACTTTAAAAATCGGGATTTCAAGAATTCTCGAACGGGATATTTTTCAATTGGAACTTATTCGCACCGCGATGTTTTACGTGATTTTGACGAGCGGATTTTGGATGAAATTTCAGATTTTTTGCGTGAAGATTTTTCGAAAACAGTAAAGAGTAAATATTTTGAAAAGTCGAAAGTTATAATTCGTTTCAACCGGCGAAGAGAAACGCTAAATATAGACATTTTTTAAAAACTCTTGACAACATACATATATGCACACTACAATTAGGAGCAGAAGTTTTGATTAGTGAATTTTGGTTGTTTTACTAGGAGGTAAATATGGACGAAATAACTACAAATGTAGAAAAAGAGTTTGGCATAGAGTTAGGACCTATGATAGATAGGTATTTTGACAGAGATATGCCCGATCAAAGTATATATTTTTTTGAAAAATATGCTTTAATCGTTACTGATTATTTTAGCGATAATGAAATAAAAACATTTTACCCGAAAAAAATATCGGAATATGGCAAAGAATTTAAAAGATATATAAAAACCAATAGCGGTGATATCGGAATTCTATCTTTTGACGGTTGGATTATTTTGGCAGAGATGGATTAATCTTTGCTAAAATATAAGGAGTTATTCCATGAAAGAAATTACAGATTTTTTAGACCTAATAAAACCAAAAAATGACAGGGAAATGTTTTCGGCGTTGATTTATCTTGCGTTGATATTTTTCGAAACGGATAATTACGAAGGTATAGAATATCTTGCGAAAGATTATTACGGACAAATGATTTCTGAAGGGCGAGGATTTCCTAGTTCTGATAATAAATTCTCGCCAAGCGTGGTGGAGTTTGGCGAATTAACTGGCTTTATGCTTGAAGATATTGAAAAGATAAAATCTGGCAAAATAACGAAAGATAAAGTGAGAAAAGCTAATTTAGATTATTTAAGGAATTATATTTTTAATACTTCGAAAAAAAGATAATTAAATCAATCCTGGTGGGTCTAAATCAACTCGCCATTGTGGTTTGCCTTGAAATTCGCGTGCAATCTCTAAAAGAGGTGCGCGTTTTTTGCTTTTAACTACAATTTGCCAACGATAAGTTTCGCCCACGCGTTCATAAAAAGCTGGCGTTGGACCAAAAATTTGTACATCTTTCGAAAAATTTTTGCGAATTTCGCGCGCTTCTTTTTGCGAATTTCTTACGGCTGAAATCTCGGTTTTATAAACGCAGGTTAATTTTAATAGATATACGAAAGGTGGATAATTTTGTTTTTGGCGATTTTTGATTTCGAAATTATAAAATCCAGTGTAATCTTGACTTAATCCAAATTGAATCGACGGAGCTTCAGGTTGATAAGTTTGAATAATTACATTTGATTCGTTAGAATGTCGCCCAACTCGACCAATCACTTGTGAAATTAACTGAAAATTTCGCTCGCTCGAAGTAAAATCAGGCAAAGCTAATCCTGCATCGGCCTGAACCACGCAGACAGTTTTTAAATTTGGTAAATCTAGGCCTTTTGCAATAACTTGAGTACCAATAATAATGTCAATTTCACCGTTGCGAATTTCGTTATAAAGTTTTTCGACGGTTTCATTTTTATCGCTATCCGCATCAAAACGCGCAACTTTTTTCTGCGGAAAGAGCTTTCGAATTTCTTCTTCGATTGCTTTTGTGCCGATTCCCTTATGGATAATTTCTACTTCACCGCAATCTGGACAAGAAATTGGTGGGCGTTCTTTGTGCCCGCAAATATGGCAAGTTAGTAAGAATTTGTCGGCGTGTAAAGTTAGCGGAACAAAACAATTTGGACAAAGCGCCATCCATCCGCAATTATGACAAAGTGTGATGCTAGCCGAACCACGACGGTTGTGATAAATTAAAACCTGTTTATTTTCGCTTAAAGTTTGCTCCATTTCGGCGAGCATTTTTTTCGAAAAAAAGCGGTGGTTTTTTGAATCTTTTTTCGTTAAATCAACTAGTTCAATTTTTGCTGGCTGAGCTTCTTTTTTGGCAAGTTCGGTTAATTTAATAATTTTGTTTCCATTATTTTTTGCAGATAATTCAGCTAAGAAATAATCTTCAATTAACGGCGTTGCAGAACCAAAAATTGCTTTAAAATTAAAATTCGAAGCCAAAAAACTGCTTGCGCGCAGAGCAGAATATTTTGGTGTTTGGTCTTGCTTGAAACTTGGCTCGTGACATTCATCAATTACAATTAGCCCTAAGTTTTTTACGGGCGCAAAAAGAGCAGAGCGCGCACCAATAATAACTTGCGGTTCGGGGTCGTTCAAAATTTTTAACCAAGTTTTGTGGCGTTCGGCTTCAGTTTGATGTGAATGAATAATTTTAATATTGCTAAAATGTTTTTCGAAATTTAAAACCAGTTGCGAAGTTAGCGCAATTTCGGGAACTAAAATTATTGCGGATTGCTGGTTGGCTAAAACTTTTTCAGCTTGATTTATGTAAATTGAAGTCTTTCCCGATCCGGTAATTCCGTGAAGAAGAACCGTTCCAGAGCGAATTTTATCGAGCTTATTGATTGCATTTTGTTGTTGATTTGTGTATAAAAAATTTGAACAGCTTTCTTTTTCATCTGTTAATTTGATTTTTTCTTTTTTTGAAGAACGGCGATTTTTGCCTAAACCGGCTGGTAAAATTCCGCTCAAAACTTGTGAAAGAGGGGTCGCATAATATTGGCTCATCCATTTTGAAAGCTCAATTAAATGTTTTGGAATTGGCATTTTTTCGACTATTTTTAGAATCTCGCGAGTTTCGAAATCTGGTTTTTCAACCTCCTTAAAAACCACACCAAACATATTTTTTTTGCCAACGGGAATTTGCACAATTTGGCCAGTTTCGAGTTTTTCTTTTGAAGCATAAGTAAAAACTTCGCTATTAACGCGAACAATTTTTAACGGTGCAACTTCAAAATAAAAATCCATATACCTTTATTTTACATCAAAAGGTTTAAAAAATAAAATAAATATAACTTGCGAAAAAAGCTAAAATTTTGTAAAATAGAAATACGAAAAGGTGAGGATATGGTAGATTTAGATATTTTTATTACATCACGAGTTAAGCGAAAAATTGTCGTATTTTTTGTTACGTATCCAGTTATTAAAATGCACTCTCGTGGCCTTGCTAAACTTTTAAAAGAAGATCCAGGAAACATTCAACGCGAACTCGCCAAGCTTGAAAAAGCCGGATTTTTATTTAGGGAAAAGAAGAAAAATACCTATACTTATTTTGCGAATACGAATTTTTTGTTTTTCTCTGAATTGCAGTCTATCGTAGTGAAGGTTCGCGAGCAAAACAGCGTTGCGCGTTCAAACAATTATATCGAGAGGTCTGTTAAAAGATAGAGTTCGCGAATGACGGTTGAGCAAATTTTTGAACAAATTTTAAAAAATCGTGGAATTTCAAAAGAGAATCGTGAAGCTTTTCTGAATCCGAATTATGATAATCAGCACGATCCTTTTTTGTTGCCGGATATGAAAAAAGCGGTTGAGCGATTGCTTGTTGCCCACAAAAAACAAGAGAAAATTACAGTTTATGGCGATTATGATGTTGATGGTGTTTCAGCTTCAACAGTTATCTTAACGGCTTTCGAAAAATTCGGTTTTAAAAATGTGGATTATTTTTTACCTGATCGTTTTAAAGATGGCTACGGAATGAATGAGCGTGGTGTGAGGGTTCTTGCTGATCGGGGGACAAACTTAATTTTAACAGTTGACTGCGGAAGTTTAAATCACGCTGAAATTGATTTCGCAAAAGGCTTTGGAATTGATACGATTGTGACCGATCACCACAACATTGCTGAAGTTCAACCAAATGCGGTTGCGGTTGTAAATCCGCGCAGAAAAGAAAACAAATATCCGCAGGCTGAAAATTTTGCCGGCGTTGGGGTTGCATTTAAATTGGTTCAAGCGCTTCAAACTAAACTCGATGGTTTTCCTGCTGGTCAAGAAAAATGGCTACTTGATATGGTGGCACTCGGTACCATTTGCGATATTATGAAACAAACGGTTGAAAATCGCCAAAATACTTTTTGGGGGCTAAAAGTTCTTTCGAAAACACGCCGCGCCGGTTTGAAATCGATGCTTGCACTAGCTGGCGTGAAAGAGCCGAAAAGCTCAACGCTTGGCTTTATTATTGGCCCAAGAATCAATTCGGCTGGTCGGCTTGAAACTGCCGAAAAGGCACTAGATTTAATGCTTGAAAAAGATTCTTTTGTTGCTTTCGAAAAAGCCAAAAATCTTGATGATTTAAACAAAAAACGTCGTAAAATTCAACACGAAGCTCTCGAAATTGCAATTCGAAAAGCCGAAGATTTTAAAAATGATAAGGTTTTGGTTGTAGCTGATGAAAGTTTTAATGATGGGATTATTGGAATTGTGGCGAGCGGTTTGCTTGAACGTTTTAAAAAGCCAGTTTTTGTAATTTCGATTGAGGGCGATGTAGCAAAGGGTTCGGCGCGTAGTTTTGGCAATTTTTCGGCGAGCCAAGCGGTACAAAATGCAAGTGAAATTATTATTAAAGGTGGTGGCCACGATGCGGCCGCGGGCGTAACTTTGCTAACTTCAAAAATTGACGATTTTCGAAAAAGCGTGAATGATTTTTATGATTCATTAAAATTAAAAAATCAGCTTGAAAAACTTTTGCCAAAAGTGGATATTCAGCTTGAAGATTTTTCACCAATTTCATTAGGACTTTTTGAGAAAATTTCACTTCTTGAACCTTTTGGAAACGGTAATGAAGAACCAACTTTCGAAATTAAGAATGCTTATGTAGTTGCACGCCAAGAAATGGGCGATAAAAACCAACACCTGAAACTAACTTTAAGTGATGGTGAGCGTGAAATTAAAATGCTAAAATTTAATGCACCAAAAGATTTTTTTGCCGAAATAGATGAAAAAGTTGACGTGATTTTTTCGCTAGGTTTAAATGAATGGCAAGGTCAAAAAAATGTTGAAGGTCAAATTTTGCATTTGAAGAGGAGGAAATAATGAAAGTTTTATTATTCAGAGATGATGAAAAAATATTTGCAAAAAGCGGTGTTGGCCGTGCGATGAAACACCAAGAAGCCGCCTTAAAATTGGCCGGTGTAGATTTTACTACTGATTCATCTGATGATTTTGATATAATTCATTTAAACACAATTAATCCGAAATCTTATTTGTTAGCGAAAAAGGCTCGCAAGAATGGTAAAAAAGTAGTTTTTCATGCACATTCCACCGAAGAGGATTTTCGAAATTCGTTTGCACTTTCGAATCTTGCGGCACCAGCTTTTAAAAAGTGGCTTGTGAAGTGTTATAACACTGCCGATGTAATCTTAACGCCAACGGAATATTCGCGCGATTTGCTCTTAAAATATAATTTGAAAGCACCAATTATTCCAATCTCGAACGGAATAGATCTTTCGCAATTTTCGAAAAATCCAAACAAAATCAAAGCTTTTCGAGAATATTTTAAGCTCAAAAAAGACGAAAAAGTTGTGATTTCAGTTGGTCATTATTTTGAGCGAAAAGGTTTGCCGGATTTTATGGCGGTAGCTCGTGATTTTCCAGAGGTGAAATTTATTTGGTTTGGTCACACGCCGGCTGCTGCACTAACTGAACATGTAAAAAAAGCGATTCGAAAAAAACCTGAAAACGTGATTTTGCCAGGTTATATTTCGGGAGAAATTATTCAGGGCGCGTTTGCGGATGCGGATATTTTCTTCTTTCCGAGTTACGAAGAAACCGAGGGGATTGTTGTTCTTGAAGCTTTGGCGGCAAAATGTCAGGTGTTAGTTCGAAATATTGGCGTGTATGATTCTTGGCTTTCGAAAAATAAAAATTGTTTTATGGGTGAGAATAACGAAGAATTTACAGAAGTGATTGAAAAAAATTTGAGTGGCGAAATCAATTCGACAATTGAAAAAGGCTACGAGGTTGCGAAAAGTAAAAGTCTCGAGAAAATTGGCGCGCAACTTAAAAGGATTTATGAAGATTTGATATAGGTTTTTATAAAAATTAAATTAAGACATTTAGTTTCTATTTTCGTAAAATCGTTCAAAATTGGGCGATTTTATTTTCTTCTTGCTTTTTTAGAAAAACTTTGGTAAAATAGTAATCAGTATGAGTATTAGTGTAACAAGGAAAGACCAGAAAGAAGCTAACGAAAATATCATTCGTCGCTTTAATCGAAAAGTTCTACAAAGTGGAGTTTTGAGCGAAGCTAAAGCGTCAATGCGATTTTCAAAGCCTCTAAGCAAGGTTGAACGACGCAAAAAAGCAATCGTTCGAAATCAACGCCGTGCTGAAAAAGCACAAAAAATGCGACTTGGTATTCGCTAAAAAACAGATAAATTCCAGTCGAGAGGCTGGATTTATTTTTAAAGGAGGAAAATGCTAAAAGAACAAATTAACGCCGATTTAAAAACTGCAATGCTTGCGCGAAATGCTTTCGAAACTACAGTTTTGCGAGGTCTAAAAGCTTCAATTTTGGACGAAGAAGTAAAACTTGGTAAGCGCGAAGAAGGCTTGAACAATGATGAAATTGAAACGCTAGTTGCGCGAGAAGTAAAAAAACGCAAAGAAGCAGCCAGTTTGTTGGATGAAGAACGTGCTAAAAATGAACTAAAGGAAGCTGAAATTCTTTCGAAATATTTGCCAGAAATGGCGAGTGAAGATGAAATCCGCGCAGCTGTGAAAGCTGAAATTTCAGCAATGGGCGAAGTTTCAATTAAGCAAATGGGCGCAATTATTGGCAAAATGAAAGCGAAATTTGGCAATTCTGCCGATGGTGCTGTTTTGGCGAGAATCGTGAAGGAAAAATTGAATTAAAATAAAAAAACGGCCAAAAGGTCGTTTTTAAATTTCCCAGTCGGAGATAAGCTTATTTGCGAGCTTCTCTCTTTCTTTTAGTGGTATAGCTATAAAATAATCAGAATATTCCTGAATATCAAAGCCTATTTCTTTTGTTCTGAAATCTTGAGCGAACAATATGGATAATTTTCTTGAGAAGCTAACCAAGTTTTTATCTGGGTTATCTCGAATCTCTATTATAAAATTCTTAGCAATCTCGTAAATTATACAAATTTCTTCTTTTGAGAAAGGCTTAGGATAGTCTTTCTCGAAATAGTTAATGTAGAAAGAATTCAAATCTTTTATAGTGTATTCTTTATTTGATGTACTATATTTTTTTAATTTAGTAGGAAAAACTTTGAAACTACTATCATAATCTATTTTATATAAAATAGTGACAATTTTTTGAAAAATGCTCATAGAGAAATCTCCTTTTTTAATAAAAGAGCGCTAAAACAGCGCTCGTAAGCTAGTGAACATTATATATGAATTGATAATAAAGATCAAATAGTTTTTTGAAAAATCAATTGGTGAATGGGAAACTTTAGGTGAGGATTATGCTCATGTAAAAGAATATTTAAATAGCTAAAATTATCCCCCAGAAATTGAACGAATTTCATTTTTTTCAAAAGGAGTTTCTCCTATTTTCGTAAGACATCCTTGATTTAATCCTAATAAATCAATGGTTACAATTCATATTGAAGCGAGTAACTATTAATATGAAGAATTTTAGTATTTTTAATTTTTTGTGCTATAATATAAAAGTACATAATTTAAAAAACAAAAGGAATTTAATGATCGTATTTTTTGGTCCAGCAGGTGCTGGTAAAAGTGTTCAAGGAAATTTGTTAGCCGCAAGAAATGATTGGCGCTGGCTTGGTGCTGGTCAACTTTTGCGTGATAGCAAAGATCCTGAACTTCTTGCGCAAATGAGTACGGGTCAATTAGTTGATCCAGAAATCGTGAATCGCGTTATGGGTGAAGCTTTGAATCGAGCAAAAGACGGAAAAGTTAAACAAGTTATTCTTGATGGCTATCCACGTCAACTTGCTCAGGCAAAATGGCTAGTTGAAAATAAAAAGAATCATGGTCGAGATGTTGATCTTGTGATTGTTTTGGAAGTGCCACGAAGTGAGTTGATGCGTCGTCTTGCGATTCGTGGTCGTCTTGATGATACTCCAGAAGTTATTGATGAGCGACTTCGAATTTACCGAAAAGAAATGTACCCAGTTTTGAATTACTTTAACGAAAACGGCGTAGTTATTGCGCACATTGATGGAACTGGAACTGTTGGTCAAGTTCACGATCGAATTATGGAGGAAATCGAAGCATGCGGAATTTAATTACAGGTAATAAAACCGAAGAACAACTTCAAGCAATGCGCGAAGGTGGAAAAATCCTTGCGCGAATTTTGCGTGAATTAACTGAATTTTCGAAAGTTGGTGTAACTGGTCTTGAGGTTGATGCTTTTGCGCGTAAAAAAATTAAAGAATACGGTGCGAAATCTGCATATCTAACACCTGAAGTTAATTTTCCGGGCGTGGTTTGTATTTCTTTAAACGACTGTGTTGTTCATGGTGCACCAAATGACATTCCTTTCGAAAAAGGTGATGTTGTTAAATATGATATGGTGATTCAATACAAAGGTATGATGACTGATTCTGCAACAACAATGGTGGTTGGCGAAGAGCCAAAAGGTGCAGTAAAACATCTTTTGAATGATACAAAAAAAGCACTCGCTGCTGGAATTTCAGTTGTTAAGCCTGGTGTAAAAACTGGTGATATCGGTGCTGCAGTTGAAAAATCACTTAAAAAATCAAAACTTGGTAATGTTCGAGATTTGGTTGGTCATGGAATTGGCGTTAAAATGCACATGGATCCAGAAGTTCCAAATTATGGACGAGCTGGTCAAGGTGTTGTTTTTCAAGAAGGTGACACTTTCTGTATTGAACCTATGACTTCACTTGGAAAAGGTGATGTTGTTTTTAACGGAACAGATAGCGAATGGGATGTTTTAATGCGAGATGGTTCGCTTTCGGCGCATTTTGAACACACAATTTTAGTTACTAAAGATGGTGCAGAAATTCTAACTCTAGAATAATTCTATAAAATGAAAAGAAGTGGGCTTTCGAAAGCTAATGAAGGCGCTCATGAGTATCAGTTGGATGAGCATTTTGGCCATTTGCATGATCATATACATAGGAGTGATCTTCCGCTAGCAATTGGTTTAAATTTAGGTTTTTCAATCGTTGAATTCTTTTTAGGGATGTTTTTAGGTTCCGCAGCAATTTCTGCAGATGCGGTTCATGATTTAGGCGATGCTATTCTATTAACTTTCACGTTAGTTTTAAGTAAATTTAGCAATAAAAAACCCACTTCGATTATGAGTTACGGATATAAACGGTTGTCTGTTTTTGGTGCCGTTTTGAATTCGTTTATTATGTTGGGGCTTTCATATATGGTGGCGAGAGCTTTATATTACGAATTTATCACCCCGCATAATCATATATATGTGAATGTTCCAGGTTTAATGATAGTTTCAATTGCCGGAATCGTAATTAATTTATTCGCAGCCTTTCGGCTTCACGGTTCAAAGAATATTCTCGACAAAACAGTTTTGCTTCATTTTCTTGAAGATTTACTTGGTTGGGTTTTAACCTTACTTACATCTGTTTTGATTTCATTTTCTGGCCTTACAATTCTTGACCGAATCGCAAGTTTGCTCATATTGCTCTTTATCTCTTGGGGCGCAATTATAAATGCTTGGGTTGCTTTAAAAATTTTACTCCAGCGCGTACCTAATATAAAAGATTTAAACACAATTAAAAATAATATTTTAGCGATTGATGGAGTTTTAGCTATTGAAAAAATACATTTTTGGAGCCTTGATGGAGCAGAACACGTTTTTACGGCGCAGATTTTTGTGAAGGATTATTCGAAAAGTGCAGAAATTCGAAGAAAAATTTCGAGTTTTCTGCCAAATTTCCAGATTGTAGATTCAACAATTGAAATTTTAGAAAAATAAATTAAAAAAGTACTTGCATTTTTGAAAAGGCTCGTGTATAATTAATTACATACTTGGTGTGTGCCACCTTAGCTCAGCTGGTTAGAGCAGCTGTTTTGTAAACAGCAGGCCTTCGGTTCGAATCCGAAAGGTGGCTCCAAGTATTTTTTAATACAAGTTAAAGTGCTGGGATAGTGAAGCGGTCAAACACAACAGACTGTAAATCTGTCGGCAGATGCCTTCGAAAGTTCGAATCTTTCTCCCAGCACCAGAAATTATTTTCCGAAAGAACACCTAATCACTGCGAGGGGTGTTTTTTTATTATTTCGTATTTTCGCACTTGATAAAAATTAGCATTAACGGTATAATGGAACTATGAATGAGAATTCTCGAAATGTGGTAGGAGTAGATATTGGAACTTCAAAGGTTCGTGTTATTATTGCGAACTTCGATAAAGAAGGAATGCCAAATGTTATCGGTGTTGGCTCCGCAGAAAACAATGGAATGAAAAAAGGGGTGATAACTAATGCTCAAAGTGTTTATCAGGCTTTAGATAAGGCTTTGCTTCAAGCAGAAAGAATGGCTGGTTATGAAAGCAGTAGTGCAGTATTCAGCGTTAATGGCGCGCATGTTTTAAGCACAAATACTGATGGAATGATCGCAATCAACTCACCAGATGGAATTGTAGATGAAGAAGATCTTCAGCGAGTTGAAGAAGTTGCTACAATTGGTAAAATTCCAACAAATCATCGAGTTTTGGAATTTATCCCATATTATTACAACCTCGATAACCAAGAAGGTTTGGTTGACCCTTATGGAATGGAAGGTGTTCGACTAGAGGTTCATGGTAGTGCGATTTCAGCGCTAGATTCAAATATAGATAACTTAAGAAACACTGCTGCAAGGCTAGATCTTGATCCAGAACTTTATGTTCCAAGTGTTTTGGCTTCATCACGAGCATTGTTAACAGACAGTCAAAAAGAAAATGGTGTTGCGGTTGTTGATCTTGGAGCTTCAACTACAGGCGTTGCGGTTTATGAAGATGGCGCTTTGCGTTTGATAGAAGTTATCCCGCTTGGTGGAATTAATATCACTAACGACCTTGCAATTTGCTTGAAAGTTTCACCAGAAGTTGCTGAAGAAATAAAAATTAAGCACGGTTTTGCTTTCGAAAGAAAAGAGAGTGGTGATATCGTTGTAAAACACGGCCGTGAACATTATAGCTTTAGTACGCGAGAAATTGAAGAAGTTATCGAAGCGCGACTTGAAGAAATTTTCGAAGAAGTTAAAAAGGTTCTTAAAAAATCAGGTTTCGAAAATCAATTGCCAAACGGAATTGTATTAGCAGGAGCAGGTTCAAACCTTAAGGGAATTGACGAATACGCAAGAAAACAATTACAGCTAGCAACTCGAATTGGTAAAAATGGTGTTGAGAGAACTGTTTCACAAGAAGTGAATAAACCAGAATTTTCAGCTGCAGTTGGCTTGATAATCGAAGCAAGAAACGTAGTTCTAAGAAGAGAAGAATATCAAGATACTTTCGAGCCTAAGAGTTTTGGATTTTTCGCAAAATTATTTAAGAAAAAGCGATAAAGTGATATAATGGGAGTAAATTAAGGAGAAGAAATGCCAGAAATTAAACCGAATGAAGTTGAAACTTTTGCAAAAATTAAAGTTGTAGGAATTGGTGGCGCAGGTGGAAGCGCTGTTAACCGAATGAAAGATGTTGGTTTAAACAACATTGAATTTATTGCAATGAACACCGACGCTCAAGCGTTGTATAAATCAAAAGCTGATAAAAAAATTCACCTTGGTCGTGAAACAACAAATGGCTTAGGTGCAGGTGCTGATCCTATTGTTGGAGAAAGTGCTGCTCTTGAATCGCGCGAAGAAATCCGCGAGGCTCTTGAAGGTGCAGATATGGTATTTATTGCTATTGGTGCCGGTGGTGGAACTGGTTCTGGTGCTGGTCATGTTGTGGCTGAAATCGCCCGCGAAATGGGTATTTTAACGATTGGTGTTGCTACACGACCATTTGCTTTTGAAGGTGCAAAACGAAAAACTAACGCCGACTGGGCAATTGAAAAGCTCGCAGCCGCAGTTGATACTTTAATTACAATTCCTAACGATAGACTTCTTCAAACTGTTGACCGCAACCTTCCTCTTCTTGAGACTTTCAAAATTGCTGACGATGTTCTTCGCCAAGGAGTTCAAGGTATTTCAGAACTTATTACTGAACACGGTTTGATTAACCTTGACTTTGCTGATGTTAAATCAATTATGAGTAATGCTGGTTCAGCCTTGATGGGAATTGGTCGTGCAAGTGGTGATAACCGAGCGCAAAAAGCTGCTGAACAAGCTATCGAAAGTCCAATGATTGAAGTTTCGATCGAAGGCGCTCGAGGTGTATTGTTCAATGTTGCCGGTGGTTATGATATGAGCATGAGTGAAATTCAAGAAGCCGCTGAAATTATCACAGGTGCAGTTGCTCCAGATGCAAACATTATCTTTGGTGCAACTTTGAATCCAGATCTTGAAGATGAATTAATCATTACAGTTGTAGCAACTGGTTTTGACCGTGATTATAGTGAACCAGCTCCAGTTGAATCACTTGAAAACGTTGTTTCGAAAACTTTCAATCTTGAAGACGAACACGCAGATGCCCAAGAAATTGACGAAAAAGTTTCTAACGCAATTGATATGGAGCTTAAAAAAGAAGAACCATCTTCAGCTGAAGATTTCACAAGCGATATTGAAACTAAAAACATTTGGGCTCAAGACGAAGAAAAAGACGAAAGCGATGTTCCTGCATTTTTGCGCCGCCGAAAACGCAATAAAAAGGAAGACTAATGGAATTTAAGCTCGACGAAACCAAGGTTCTTGAAAGTCGAATGTCGGTCGACGGCCAATCTGTGCGCCGTCGCCGAGTTGCTCCAGACGGAACTCGCTTCACAACTTACGAGCGAATTGAAAAACCGCGGATTATTGTTATTAAGTCGCAAGGTGGAAGGGAAGAGTTTAGCCGCGAAAAGCTTAAAAGCTCGATCATTCGTTCAATCGGAAAGTTTATTTCAGATCTTCAGGTTGAAGAAATCATTAACCGCGTCGAAAACGAACTTCTTCAAAAATCGAACAAAGTTTCTTCGCATCAGATTGGTGAAACTGTTTTGGCAGTTCTGTTTGAAATGAATAAAGTTGCGTATATTCGTTTTGCGAGTGTGTTTAACGGTTTCGAAACGGTTGAAGATTTCGAAGATATTTTAGTAAAAGTTAGAGGTGAAAATGAGAATTGTAGTAGTCTATAAAGATTATAGCGATCATGGCCGTGAAGTTCGAGAATATATTGAGGATTTCGAAAGGCAAACGGGCTTAAAAATTGAAGTTATGGATCCTGATTCTGGCAAAAATGAGTTTTTCTTGCGAGCTTATGATGTGGTTGAATACCCAACAATTTTAGTAATTACAGATGAAGGCCGCTTGTTGCAACAGTGGCGAGGCAAACCGCTCCCACTTTTTGATGAAGTTGCATATTATGCACGCTAAGTTGAAGCTTGGCGTGTTTTTATATCTTGAGGACTTTTTACGGGATATGAAATAGGAGTATATCTTCAATTCTTTATTTTATTATATTTTAAATTATATAAAATATGTATGTCGTTTTAATTATAGAGAATATTATTCTAAGATTTATCTTAATGCGTACAAAAAACAATATTACGCCAATAAATAAAACGCTCAAAAGCTTGAAAATATCTTTAATTTTTGATAAAATAAGCTTGTAAAAGCGTTTTATTTTGATAAATGAGCGGCTATCAACCGCGAAGCTCCCAGAAGAAAGGGTTAACCGATTAGAACTGGGCGGGAAAGCTCCGTAAAAGCTAAAATTAAGGGCTAAAAGAATCACTTCTTTTGGAATCGAGATGGTATCGCCGAGCTTGCTTGGTTCTCGAATCTAAAAGAAGTGGTTTTTAATTTAGGAAAGGTGTAATAAATGGCAAACAATAATTTAACGTCAGCAAAAAAAGCTCGTAATGACGAATTTTACACTCAATACGAAGATATACAAAAGGAAGTTCAGGCGTATATTGATTATAACCCAGATGTGTTCCGTGGAAAGGTTGTGTATCTTAATTGTGATGATCCTTATGAAAGTAATTTTTTCAAATTTTTTGCCAATAAATTCAATACTTATGGAATCAAAAAGTTGGTTGCTACCAGTTACTTTAACTCACCAGTGGTAGGAACCGAGCTACAGATTTCACTTTTGCCAGATATGCCAAACAAAGAGATTTCATCAGTTAAGAAATCTGCACCGCAAACCAACAAAACAACTGAAAATGGCGAGACAAAAGGTCGGGTGATTGAAATTACTGAGGTGACTGACGAAAATGGTGACGGAGTATATGACCTAGAGGATATTAAAAAAATTATTCAGGCTAATGGTGGCGGCAAGCCACTGAAAGGTGATGATGATTTCCCGCCAGGCGATTTTCGCTCAAAAGAATGTGTCGAGCTACTGAAACAAGCTGATATCGTGGTGACTAATCCGCCGTTCTCGCTGTTTCGTGAATACGTGGCACAATTGTTTGAATACGATAAGAAGTTTTTGATTATCGGTAATATGAACGCCATTACTTACAAGGAAATTTTTCCAAAGATTATGATGAATAGGATGTGGCTTGGAAATGGATTTTCAGGGGGTAATGCTTATTTTAAGATAGCTAAGTCGGAAGAGAGGGAGTTTGCTAGTGGTGTTTATGATAAAAAAACTGGACTAGTTAAGTTTCGTAATGTAGTATGGTTTGCTAATCTTGACCACGGTAAACGTCATCAAAAGTTGCAGTTGATGACTATGGCGGAAAACAAGAAGTTTAACAAAAAGGTTATAAATAGTGATATGTGTTATAAAAAGTATGATAACTATGATGCGATTGAAGTATCGTTTACAGATGCAATTCCAAGCGATTATGCTGGTGTGATGGGCGTGCCAATTTCTTTCTTGGATAAGTATAATCCAGATCAGTTTGAGATAGTTGCCTTTCGAAAGGGTGACGATGGAAAGGACTTAGTCGTTTCCGTCGAGAGAGAGAGAGAGAGAGTTGTCATCCAACCATACTTCAGAATACTTATTCGAAGGACTCAGGCATCCAGCAGCCAACGGAGAGAGGGCGTACGTTGATGGGCAAAAGAAATATGCAAGAATACTCATACGCCACCTCTATACCAGGACTAATAAAAAATGCGGAAGGTAAAATTAATGGGAAAATTACATACGCAAGAGTCACAATACGTAGGAAAGGAGCAGAAAAATGATTGCTAATCTAAAAAAATACACTATTGCTGAGATTACTAAAGGGTTTACCTATAATAAGTTTGAAGGTAAAGGCTTATTTGGTTTGAACGGTGAATTAACGATTCAACCAGAGTATCAACGCAATTACATTTATGCCGATGGCAAGAAAGATGTTGCAGTTATTGAATCTATATTAAAAGGCTACCCGATTGGTTTAATTTATTTTAATAAATTAAAGGATGGTAAGCTGGAAGTTTTAGATGGACAGCAGCGAATTACATCGATTGGTCGGTTTATCAAGGGTCTCTTCCCGATTATGTATAATGGCAACCCTACTCATTTTGATTCTTCCTTACCACAGGATTTGCAACAGAAGATATTAGAGACAGAGCTTTTAGTGTATGAGTGTGAAGGCACGGAGAGCGAAATTAAAGAGTGGTTTAAGACGATTAACATTGTTGGCGTACCGCTTAATGAGCAGGAACTGCTAAATGCTGTTTATTCCGGACCTTTTGTGACGTTGGGTAAGGAAACTTTTTCAAACTCCAGAAACGCAAATATTATCAAGTGGAGTGCGTATATTAATGGTGATGTTAAACGGCAAGATTTTTGGCATGTGGCGCTGGAGTGGATTGCAACGACAAAAAGAATGACAATTTCGGAGTACATGTCACAGCATAGATTTAATAATTCTATTGCAGAGGTGAAAACTTATTTTGATACGGTGATAGACTGGGTGTCAAACACCTTTAATCAAGTTGAGAAAGAAATGCGTGGTCTAGAATGGGGAAGGTTATATGAAGAATATCACAAGTTCTCTTATAACTCTGACCAAGTTTCCGAAAAAGTTAGTGAGTTGTATAGTGACCCATTTGTAAGAAGCCGTAAGGGAATATTTGAATATGTTTTGGGGTTATATTCTGGGCAGAAAGGTGATCTAGGTGACACAAAACTGCTTGAAGTTAGGGTTTTTGATGACGCTACTAAACAAGCTGTCTATAAAAAGCAGACCAAAATTGCAGAAGAAAAAGGTGTATCAAACTGTTCTTATTGCGCAATCGGCCATGACGCTAACAAGGCAAAAATATGGAAGCTGAATGAAATGGATGCTGATCACGTTAGCGCTTGGAGTAAGGGCGGTGCAACCTCAATAGAGAATTGCGAAATGCTATGTAAATCACATAATAGAGCGAAAGGAAATAAGTAATGAAATTTCAAGCAAATTCAAGAAGACGAGCAAAAGAATATGAAGCCGATGTTTTGGCGCGCTGGAAAGCAGAAAATACCTTTAAACAATCAGTTGAAAACCGTAGTGAAGATAACGCCTTCGTGTTTTATGATGGCCCTCCATTCATTACTGGTGTGCCACACCACGGAACTCTTCTTAGTTCAATCGTAAAAGATGCCGTTCCGCGCTATCAAACGATGAAAGGCAAGCGAGTAGAGCGCCGTTGGGGTTGGGATACGCACGGTTTGCCAGCCGAAAACTTTGTTGAGAAAAAGCTTGGTATCACTTCTCGGCACGAAGTTGGTGAAAAAATTTCGCTAGCCGAATATATCAAAACTGCACGCGAAAGCATGGTTTCGAATGCGGCACTTTGGGAAAGCACAATTGATCGCATTGGTCGTTGGGTTGAATTTAAAAATGCTTACAAAACAATGGATAAAGATTTTATGGAATCTGTTTGGTGGGCGTTTAAAACTCTTTACGAAAAGGGTAAAATTTATGAAGGCGAACGTGTTTTGATGTATGATACGGCGTGGGCAACTCCGCTTTCGAAAAGTGAAGTTACAATGGATAACGACGCCTATAAAACTGTGACCGACCCGAGCGTTTTTGTAAAATTCTGGTTGAAAGATTTCGAAGATACAGAAGGTTCAAAAGATAAAACTGCAATGCTCGCCTGGACGACAACTCCTTGGACTTTACCGGCAAATATGGGGCTATTTGTTAACCCAGATTTCACCTATGCTAAAGTTAAAGTTGGTGATGAATTCTTTATTTTAGCAAAAGATTTGCTCGAAAAAGTTTTTGTTGATGAGAAAAAACAGCCAATTCCTTTTGAAATTGTCAATTTAGTGGACGGTTCAGATTTAGTCGGTTTGAGCTACGAACCACTTTTCGAAGATTCGAAATATTCGGGCGAAGGTGAAGAGAACGCTTATAAAGTTTGGGGTGCAGATTATGTTTCTCTTGAAAGCGGAACGGGAATTGTTCACTCAGCGCCAGCATACGGTGAAGAAGACTTCAACTTTGGTAAAGAGTATGGAATTCCAGTTTTCCACGTTCTAGATGAATATGGTAAATATTTGAACGGTGAATTTGCCGGAAAAGACGTTTGGGAATTCAACAAACCACTCGCTAAAATTTTGAAAGAGCGTGGCGTAGTTTGGAAAATTGATTACATTCGCCACGAATACCCACACAACCCACGAACAGGCCACCGATTGATGTATCGCGCGCACCCAAGCTGGTTCTTTGATATTCAAGGTCAAAAAGAATTAATGCTTGAGCAAAACGAAAATATCAATTGGTTCCCAGCACACTTAAAGCATGGTCGTTTCGAGAAAAATCTTAAAGCCGCACCAGATTGGAACTTGTCGCGTGACCGTTTTTGGGCAACTGCAATGCCAGTTTGGAAATCTGAAAGTGGTAAAATCCGCGTGGTTGGTTCTTATGCTGAGCTTAAAGAATTAAGTGGCGTGGAGCTTGAAGATTATCACCGACCTTGGGTTGATGAAATTACTTTCGAAATTGATGGTGAAAAATACACTCGAATTGATAAAGTGCTTGACTGTTGGTTCGAAAGTGGTTCAATGCCATTTGCGCAATTCCATTATCCTTTCGAAAACAAAGAAAAATTCGAAAAGAATTTCCCAGGCGACTTTATTGTTGAATATATCGGTCAGGTTCGTGCATGGTTCTATTATGTTCATGCCGTGAACACTGCTTTGTTTGGCAAAAACGCCTTCAAAAATGTGATTACAACTGGTGTTGTTGCCGGAAATGACGGCCGCAAGATGAGTAAATCTCTTGGAAATTACACCGATCCAAATGAATTGATGGACCAATATTCTGCCGATAGTTTGCGATTCTTGTTGCTTACTAGTCCACTTTTGAATGGTGAAGATTTTGCACTTCACGACAAGGATGTTTCAGATGTTGCGCGCAAACTTTCAATGATTTGGAACATGTATGATTTCTTCACAATGTATGCAAGCGTTGATGGTTGGGAATTTAACGGCGAGCTCAAAGACCCTTCAAAAGGTTTAGAAAACCCACTTGATAAATGGATCGTGAGTCGTGTTCACGAACTTCGAAACGAAATTACAGAAAACATGGACGTTTACAACATTCCACGTGCGCTTGAAGGTGTTTTGCCATTCCTCGATGATGCTTCAAACTGGTTTGTGCGCCGTTCACGACGTCGTTTCTGGAAGAGTGAAAATGGTGCCGATAAACTTCAAGCTTATCAAACACTTCACTATATTTTGAGTTATCTTGCGTTGATTCTTGCGCCATTCGTGCCTTTCTTAGCAGAAGAGCTTTGGAGTAAAATGGTTAACGATGGTTCAGTTCACTTGAAAGATTGGCCAGAAGCTGGTGAAATTGATAAAGACTTGATCGCTAAAATGGCTGAAGTTCGCGGTTATGTGAATGAAGCTCTCGCGCTTCGAGCAAAGAATGGTATGAAAATTCGCCAACCACTTGCTAGCGTGAAGGTTCCGAAAAATGCCGATACTTTCGATTTTACGCCAATTCTAATGGAAGAATTGAACGTTAAAGCTGTTGAATATGGTGGTGAAGAGGTCAGTTTCGACTTTGAATTGACTCCTGAACTCCGTGCAGAAGGCCTAATGCGTGAGATTATTCGCCATATTCAGGCCACACGTAAGAAAGCTGGATTAAACGTTGATGATCGAATTGAACTTAACTTTACATCTGAAAATACTGAAGTTCTCGACGCGTTTAAAAAATTTGAACAAGAAATTTCGAAAGAAGTTCTGGCTACAAAAGTTGAAATTTCAGAAGATGAACTTGACTTTACTCAAACTGTAAAAGTTGAAGGTTCAGAAGCAAAAATTTCACTCAAAAAAGCTTAATCAAGATATTGACAATCAAAATAACTTATGCTATAATACAAGCATAAGTTATTTTTAAAACAAAAAACATAAAAAATCAAAAGGCAAAAATGGAAAATTTTAAGATAAACGATTATAGTACGAACGAACAGGATAAAAAATCTCTTGAACGAGAGAATAGTTTTGAAGAGTTTCAAGATTTTAAATTTGATTCTTTCGAAAGCTTGAATTCTGAACAACAAAAAGAAATCGAAAAAACGCAAGAGAGTTCAAAAAATGAAGCTCTTGAAAACTTGAATGATATTTATGCGCGAGCTGAGCGAAACGCCGATCGCGAAAACAGTAGTTTTTTCTTGCGGGATGATGAAATTCAAAACTTGAATATTGTGCATTTCGAAGATTATGACGCAAACTTTGAAACTTACGAAGGTCGCGAAAACGAATTCAGCTTGCGTGAAAATCAATTTAAAACGCAAGAGCAACTTGTTCAAGAAATTAGCACAATGAAATCTGTTCGCCGAGAAGTTCCAGCAGGGCAACGTTTCTCAAATATTATTCGGGCAATTTCTGGAAGAATCGCAGCTTAATATCTAGCAAAAAGAAAATCGGTAGAAATATCGATTTTCTTTTAAAAAAGTGTTGACATTTTATTATGCTTGTGGTAAAATACGGGAGTAAATAAATTAAAAATAAACAAGGACAGAAATGAAGAACGGGAATAATCTCAATTCTACACCTGACACAGGTAAGTCTTTCGAGGAAGCTTATGGTGCTTGGGATACTCTTCAAGAAGAGCTAGACCAGCAAAGACGAGCTGAAGCCGAAGCTGCAGCCATAAAAAAGCGCGAAGAAGAACTTGCAAAGGGTGCAAAAAGATACGATAAAGCTGTTCGTGATGCGATCTATAAAGGTGATCAAACTGCCTTTAACGAGATGGCTGAACGTGATGAGCATTATCGTAAAATGGAAAATGGTGAAAATCAGATAGATGATGAACAGCCATACGAATCTTCAGTACTTTCGCAAGAGGAAATGGCACAAGCTGTAAAATCTAGCGACGAAATTCAAAAAATGGATTTGCTTGCTCGTAGAATCCAAAATGCTGGAAGTGACGAAGCTAAAGCAAAATTCCAACAACAACTAGTTGAACTTTCGAATAATTTTTCGAAAGAAGAAGGTGCTATCGCAGTTAAAGATTGGCACGATCAATCTCAATGGGATTTTCGAGAAGCTAGCCAAGCTGAAGGATTCCGCCAAAAAGTTCTTGATTCAATTTGGGAAAAAGCAATGGAAACTCCAAAAGCTGACGATCAAGAAAATGACAGCTCAAATGATGATGATCAAGAACCACAGGTTTCTGGTAATATAGATAATCAACAAACTCAAACTGTTGACAATATCGATGACCAACAAGCTCAAAATGTTGATAACACTGACAATCAAAAAATTAGCGTCAACTATAATGTTGAAAATAACATTGATGATGAGCAGAAGCCAGAAATGATTGAACAAAACGAGCATGAGAAGAAATTTGATGAAATGTTCTTGAACGGTGCAGCAGCCGATGAATTAACAAGATACCGTCGTTCAATTCGCGCAGACTTTATTCATAAAGGAGAAATGACACCTGAAAAAGAAGAAATGTTAAAGCGTATGGAAAAAGTTAGCTATGCAGTCGGCGATATTGCACGAGAAAACGCTAAAGATACAGAAAACAATGCCGAAGAAAAAGTTGGAAGATTCCAAAAATTCAAGAAAAAAATTGGTAAGAATGTCTTAAAACTTCTTGGATTAGTTGGTATTGGCTTAGCTGCATACGGAACTGGTTATAAAACTGCTGAATCGGTTCATATAAACAACAGTGAACCAAAAGTTGAAAACAAGACTAAAACTGAACTTAGCGAAAGTTCTGCATCTGAATTCAACAAACAAGCAAGCTTCGATAGTAGCAATGCTCAAGAGCAAGAAAAGAACTTTAATAACGGAAAATACGATTCAGAAAATAACGACTACAATAAAGTTGATCAAAAAGAGAATCAATATTCGATTGGTACAAGCGTAGCAGGACTTTCGAATGAAGACTTCCAAAAAAATATGATTGAATCGCACAGTGAAGATGACATTGAATATATGGGACAATTCTTTGTTAACGATTCTGAAGCGGCTCAAAAATATTTGGGAATGTCGAACAGCGAAGTTGATAACTTAGTTGATGCTGCACGAAATGGTGACCAATCTGCTTTCCAAAAAATAAATGAAGCTTATACGAACTATATGGCTGGTGCTAAAGTTGTTGGTCAAGAAGCTTTGGAAGGTGATTATTACTCAATCTTTGTGAATGGTGATAAGAACTACGCTCACTCTGAAGGTGCATTTGGTGGAACGGCTCGTGTTGTTCAATTGCAAAACGGTCAACAAATCTTGATTCGTGACCAGTGTAAACAGTTGATGATGAAGAAGCAAGTGAATGTTCCTAGCGGATGGACAACTCCAACAATTCCGTTTGGTCAAACTTACACTCCACCTGCTCCAAACACTCCTCCAACTCCAAACATTCCACCTGAAACTCCTCCAAACACTCCACCAGAGACTCCACCGGAAACTCCTCCAAACACTCCACCAGAGACTCCACCGGAAACTCCTCCAAACACCCCACCGGAGACACCACCTGAAACTCCTCCAAACACCCCACCAGAGACTAAATTTACAGAAGATCAATCGATCTATAATGATGGTGGTGCGGTAACTAAAATGGATGCCGGAGAATTAACTCAAGCTCCAACTGCAGCAGAAGAGGCTGGTAAAGCAACTTATGATGTGGCACCAGGTGCTGAAACTGCAATTACTGCTGAAGGTGTAGATAGCAATATCGATAACTCAGGTATAGCTAACCAAGCTAGTCAATATGGTGGTGAAATAACTGTAGATCAAGCTGCAGCACAAGCCGCGCAACAAGTTGAATCTTCAGCGAACGCGCAAGCTAACGCTCAAGATCAAAACCAGTCTGTAAATATTGGTGGCCAGAATGTTTCATATAATGACATTCAAAGAGCACAAAACGGACAATAATAAAAAATAAAAAAGGCAAAAAATGTTAATTAAAAATAAAATACAAAATTTGGGGGTTGCAGTAATTGCAACCCTCGTAGGTGCAGCGTTTTTTGGTTCAACAGCATTTGCTTATGGGCCAGAACGGCAAACTTTTACTGCTGAAAACCCTGCAGACCACGTAACATTTAACTCAATCACAAACAACCCAACAGTTGGTGATGAACGAAATTTCGTTCGAGTTCGCCAAGTTGGTAGCGCACAATTTGTTGATAGTGTTGATATCGTTCCTGGTCAAGAATATGAAGTTTATATCTATTATCACAATAATGCAAAAAGCTCTTTAAATTCAAAAGAAAATAACTATCGTGGTATTGCGCTAGATACAAAACTTCGAACAATTCTGCCTTCAAAAATTGCTAAAGGTGGAACAGAACGAGTTATTGCAGAAATTACTGCAAGTAATGCACGACCGCAAAAAGTTTGGGATGAATCTACATTGCGATCACCTTCGCGAGAAGTTGCGTTGCGATATATCCAAGGTTCAGCCAAAATCACAACAAAAGGAAGCATTAATGGTCAAGCTATTTATGGTGAAAGTCTTCTAGGTAGCGGCGTAAAACTTGGTTTTGATGGTCTAAATGGTATCCTTCCTGGATGTGATCACTACTCAGGTTATATTACATATCGATTTAAAGCAGACTATCCTGATTTTGAAACAACTAAAACTGTTTCAAAAGCTGGTGCAAATTCATTTGCAAAAAGCCAAACTGTAGGTATTAATGACGAAGTTGAATTTAAAGTTACTTACAAAAACACTGGAACAACCCTTCAAAGTAATGTTAATATTAAAGACATTCTTCCGGCAGGTATGACACTTGTTCCTGGAACAACTCGAATTACAACTCCATCAGACCAAACTGGTAAAACTTTAAATGATGATATTTCAAGAGTTGGAATTAATATTGGAAATTACTCAGCTGGTGGTTCAGCAACAGTAGTATTCCGTGTAAAAATTGATTCTTCAAAATTAATTTGTGGAGCTAACACTTTCACAAATACCGCACAAGCGATTACTCAAAATGGTGGAAAATCTGATTCTGCGAAAGTAGTTGTTCAAAAAGATTGTACACCACAAGAGAAAAAAGAATATTGTGAGATTCCTGGAAAAGGAAACTTGAAGAAAAACGATGCAAACTGTAGTGATAAATGTAAGATTCCTGGTCTTCAACATCTTTCAGCTAACGATGCAAACTGTGCTGAAGTTCCAACAGAACTTCCACACACTGGTCCTGCTGAAGCTGCAATGATGGTAATTGCGATTATGGCAATCACAGGTGCTGTAGCATACTGGTTCCGAAGTCGTGAAGAAATGAAAAAAGCAACTGCAGGTCTTGCAACAAAAGCAAACGACATTGTTGATCACAAAGCAACAAAAGTTGAAACTAAAAAATCTGAAAAAGTAGAGAAAAAATAGTTTCGAAAAAAATAAATAAACCTCGTTAAGACGGGGTTTATTTTTGTTTTTGAACGATTATTAGGTGTTAAAAAGTTTAAAATGCTTATGTCGCACAATTTTTGAAAATAGTAATAAAAAATACCTCTTGAGTAGGGAGGTATTTTCGATATAATGGCTGGCCGCCTTTTTATTATTTGATCGAAGTAATTTCGATTTTAGTATATTTTTGACGATGTCCGTTTTCTTTGTGAACGCGTTTTTTAGCTTTGTAGCGAATCACACGGATTTTTTCGCCCTTAACAAGTTCGTCAACAACTTTAGCGGAAACTTTCACGCCTTTCACAAAAGGAGTTCCAACTTCCACTTTGTCGCCATCAATAAGCATCAAAGCGTCAAGTTTGAGCTCTTTTGTTCCTTGCGGGAGGAGGTCCACCAGAAGGGTCTCTTTTTCGCTAACGATAAATTGTTTACCGCCAACTTTTATGACTGCTTTTTTCATAAAATCCTCATTTAATTTAATATCTTTATTATTCTATCATAGAAGAACTGAAAAATCAAGTTAAAGTTTACAGAGTTCTTTTTAAAGGTTATGGTTTTTTTAAAAAAAGTGTGATATAATGTAAATATTATGAAGGTGATTTCGATAACCAATCAAAAGGGAGGGGTTGGTAAAACTACCAGCGCTATTAATATTGCTTATTATATTGCGAAGCGCGGTTTTCGAACACTTCTAGTTGATTTTGACCCACAAGGAAATGCAACTAGTGGTCTTGGTATAAACAAAAACGAGCTTGAATTTACTATGGCCGATGTAATTTCTGGCGAAAAAGAGTTAAAAGATATTATTATTAAAACTAACTTTTCGAAATTAAACATTGCACCTAGCACACCTGTTTTAGCTAATGCCGAGGTTGAGCTTGCGTCAGTTAAGGGCCGTTTTTCACGATTAAAAGATGCTCTAAAAACCGTTGAAGCCGATTTTGATTATGTTATTTTGGATTCACCACCAAGCTTGAGCTTACTTACGGTTAATGGATTTATTGCTAGTGATTACTTAATTTTACCTGTTCAAGCTGAATTTTACGCAATGGAAGGTCTTGGTCAATTACTAGAAAGTATGAAGCTTGTAAAGAAGGGAATGAACCCAAATCTTGAACTTTTGGGTGTTTTACCAACAATGGTTGATGCAAGAACCACTTTAGGAAATCAGGTTCTTGAGGAGATTAAAAAATTCTTTCCAGATAAGATTTTTTCAAATGCGATCCCTCGGAATATTCGTCTAGCTGAAGCACCAAGCCATGGTGTGCCAATTGGTGTTTATGATAGATTTAGCAAGGGTTCGCGCGCATATAAATCTGTTGCGAAAGAAGTTATTCAACGCATAGAAAGGAGTAAATAATGGCGAAAAAAGGTCTTGGCCGAGGTTTTTCTTCACTTATTCCTACAGAAATGCTCGTTGATGAAAAACTTGACTCGGAACTAGGTTTAGGTCAGGTTGATGGCGAATTAAAAGAGATTAAAATCGGTGATATTTCGCCAGATCCAGAACAGCCTCGTAAATATTTTAACGACGAAAAGCTTAATGAACTAGCCAGTTCTATTGAAATTCACGGTGTTTTACAGCCGATTGTTGTTGTTCGAAAAGACTCAAAATTTTTGATTGTTGCTGGCGAAAGGCGATATCGTGCTTCGAAAATTGCCGGTTTAAAGAAAATTCCAGCAATAGTTCGTGAAATTTCAGATCAAAAACGGCTAGAACTTAGCTTGATTGAGAACATTCAACGTGATAATTTGAACGTTCTTGAAACGGCTGAAGCATATGCAAAACTTCGAGAACAATTTAATTTAACAGCTAAACAAATTGGCGAAAGAGTTGGTGGAAGAAGCGAAAGTGCTGTTTTAAACACTCTTCGATTATTGAAACTTCCAAAAATTGTAAAAGATTATATTTTGGCGGGAAAAATAAAAGAAGGGCAGGCGCGTCCACTGCTTAAAATTGATGAAAAAACAATCGAGAAGATTCTTCCAAAAATTATTGAAGAAAATTGGAGTTCTCGCAAAATTGAACAATTTTTGGTAAATTACAAGAAGCAAAACGAAGATGATAAAAAATCTGAACCTAAAAAAATGAACAACAATCCTTTCGAAAAAACTGTTCAACATATTTCGAAACGATTAAGCGCTCCGGTTGATATTAAAACTTCAGCACGCGGTTCGGGTAAAATTGTGATTAAGTTTAAAACTGAAGAAGAACTTAAACGACTTGAAGAAATTCTCTCAAAATAAAAAACCGAGATTTTGTCTCGGCTTTTTAATATTTTTAAACTTGTTTATATTCGAAATTCCTAATTTTATTAAATGGGAAAATTCGAAAGGCAACAGGACCAACGATTTTATACAAGGGAACTGTACCAAGACCACTCCTTGAATCGTAAGAATTATTACCTTCACGGTTATCACCGGAAACAAATATTTCATTTTCTGGAATAGTCCATTCACCGTCGTGACTTGTATAACTTTTTGGTTCGTGGTTAAAATTATCATCTGGATTAAAGCCATTTGGATGATTTTTATTGTAAACTGTTAATCTACCATTTTCAACTTTAACTTTTTCTCCAGCAAAGGCAATCACACGTTTAATAATATATTGATCTCGCATTCCTTCAACATATTGTGGATTTTCGAAAACGATAACTTCGCCACGTTTTGGTATAAATTTTGCATTCGTAAGGTTTGCCCAAGTTGTTTGAAGTCGACTAATAATTACTTTATCTCCATCAGCAAAAGTCGGATCCATACTTGACCCTACCACTGTAAAGCTTTGAAAAATAAAAGTGTTAATTAAAATAGTTCCTAAAGTTACACAAACTATAAAAATAAAAATCCCAAAAGTGTCGGCTGCCCAAGGGTGCCGTTGCCAAAAATTACTCTTCATTTTTCTATTTTAACACGTTTTTTTAAGCTTTTCAATTATGGTTATTTTTTAGAATGTGTGGTATAATGGTGGAAGTATGGATTTTATTAAAATTTCGAAAAAGAATTCTTTTTGGGGAAGTATTGCACATATTTTTCTAAATATTATTTTAGCAGTAACTATCTGGCTTTCAATTTATATTACAAAAACGCCATGGGTTGCAATATTGTTAGTAGTTATTAGTAAATGGCGAACTTTTGCGGTTCGACCAAGATTCTGGCTTGCAAACGTAAAATCAAATCTTGTCGATTTAATTTTTTCGTTAAGCCTAGTTATTTTAATGTTTTCGACAGGTGTTGATTATATAGTTTCGCAAGGTTTCTTGCTTGCGGTTTATATTTTTTGGCTAACGATAATTAAACCGCATTCATCTGAAAACTCTATGAAAATTCAAGCACTATTAACGGTATTTTTTGGTTTATCGGCTTTATATTCTATAACTTACGCTTGGGGTGAAATTCCAGTTTTCATAGCTGCTTTCTTGCTTGGTTATGCTACTCTTCGCCATATTTTATCTTCTCGCGCAAACAAAAATATCGAGATTTTAAGTTTATTTTGGGGAATGATTTTAGCTGAATTTGCCTGGATTTTTAACTTTTTAGTAATTGGTTATCGAATTCTCATTACTCCATATTTTAATTTTATCATTCCACAATCCGCAATAATTTTAACAGTTTTGAGTTTTGTTGTTTTTGACATTTTGAATAGTGGTGAAGAAAAGAAAAAAGATATAAAAGAATTTTTACCAGAAATTATTTTTGCAATAATTTTGATTTTAACACTTTTAATATTCTTTTCAACAATTCCAGTTGCGAAAAGCTAATTAGAAATTAAGGAGGGAAAATGGATAATAAATTAGATAACAAACTAGATAATAAATCAGATGATAAACCACAGACAAAGAATAGTTCGAAAAAACAAATTATAATAGCGGTTGTTTTAACTTCAATAGTTTTTGGTACAATTGGTGCTTTTCAACTATTTTCACTATTTAGTTCAAAAATGAACGAAAGTACATCGATTAACTTCTCGAATAGTAACGGGGATTCAAGTTTTTCGAAACAATCTAATTCGAACTCAATTGAATCTGTTGCAAACAGAGTCTCGCAGAGTGTGGTTTCGATTGTAGGAAAAAACCAAAGATCTTTAAGATATTTTAGTTCAGCAGTTGAAACGGCTAGTGCCGGAACGGGAATTATCGTTAGTGAAAACGGATATATTTTGACCAATAAGCATGTTGTTTCAAAAGCTTCTGAAATTTCAGTTATTACGAGTGACGGCAATTCTTATGATAACGTAAAAGTTGTATCAACTGATCCTTTGAATGATATTGCGATATTGAAAATTTCGAATGCAAAAGGTCTTAAGGCCGCTGAACTTGGTGATTCGAAAAAACTAAATATTGGTCAACAGGTTATTGCAATCGGTAATGCTCTTGGTGAATATGACGGAACTGTTACAAGTGGAATTATCTCGGGTGTTGGCCGAACTGTTCTCGCCGCAGATGGCTCAGGTTTAAATAAAGAAATATTGACAGATATGATTCAAACAGATGCTGCTATCAATACCGGAAATTCTGGTGGGCCACTAGTGAATGCACAAGGTCAAGTTATTGGAATTAATACGGCTGTAGCTTCAAGTGGTCAGGGAATCGGTTTCGCAATTCCAATTTCTTCTGTTAAAGGAATGCTCAAATCAATCAGTAGAGGAGAAACTCCAAAACGTGCATATTTAGGTGCTAATTATGTAGCAGTGACTCCACAAATTCAAAAGGAATACAAACTTACTGTTTCGAAAGGTGCTTTAATTAAATCGCGTGTTCGCAGTCGGAATGCTATAATTTCAGATAGCCCAGCACAACGGGCAGGTTTTCAAGAAGGCGATGTTATTACTAAAGTTGATGGAGTGGAAATTTCAAAAAACACTAGCTTAGGTTCTTTGCTTGGTGAAAAGAATGTTGGCGATAAAGTTCAAATTACATACATTCGTAAGGGTCAAGAAAAAACAACTTCGGTAACACTTGAAGAATATCAAAATCAAAAATAAAATAATACTAGGGTTATTACTCTAGTATTATTTTTTATCCAAAACAATTGTGTAGTTTTCAGATTTCGATTTTGAGAAATTGCAATTATTTGCATATTTTTCAATTTCTTCAAACTGGCACGGGTCGGCCTCGAGAACGATTTTTCTTAAATTTGGTAAATCTTGCGCTTGGAATAATAACTCAAAAATAAGTTCTAAACCGTTTTTTCGAGCATAAAGTGCGATTTGTGGTTCATGATGTAGTTCATTATTCTTTTTAAAATCAATCCAATCACGATTAACGTAAGGTAGATTTGCAGTAATAATTGTAATTTTCGAAAGAATATCTGATGGAATTTTCTCTAATAAATTACTTTCAAAAAGAGGAATTTCTTGGTTTAAAAGCTTTTTTGCGTTTAGATTTGCTACAGCAAGAGCTTGTAAAGATATATCGCTTGCAAAAACTTTAACTTTTTCGCCGCATTCAGCCTTTAAAGTTATAGGAATAATTCCCGAACCTGTACCAACATCTAGAACAACATCATTTGGTTGAAGCATTTTTTGTGTAATTTCGATTAGTGTTTCAGTCTCGGGGCGAGGAACCAGAACATTTTCATTCACAAAAAAAGTTCGGCCAAAAAAATCTTTTTTTCGAAAAATATAAGCAAGCGGAACGCGTTTAATTCGTTTATTCAAAAAGTTGTTGGCGTGAAAAACTAGAGTTTTCGAAAGCTTCTTTTGTGAATTTGCGTGTAGAAAAGTCCGCTCAACACCTAAAACATGAGCCAATATTAATTCGGCATCAAGTTGTGCACTGGTGATTTCAGCGCCTTTAAGTTTTTTGACTGATTTTTTCAGCCAAGTTTCAATTGTTTCACGCATAAAATTAATTGTTTTCCGAGGCATTTGCAGCCAAAAATTCTAGTTCGGCGGCTTGTAAATGATCAACAATATCAGAAATTTGGCCATTCATTGCGGCAGGAATATTGCTTCGTGAATAACCGATTCGGTGGTCAGTGATGCGGTCTTGCGGGAAGTTGTAAGTTCGAATCTTCTCAGATCGATCACCAGAACCAATTAAACTGCGGCGTTCAGCGGTAAGTTTAGCGTTTTCTTCATCGATTTTAGCCTGAAGAAGTCGGGCGCGCAAAATACCAAGAGCTTTTTCTTTGTTCTTGATTTGTGATTTTTCATCTTGATTTGTAACCACCATTCCAGTTGGTAAGTGTGTGATTCGCACCGCTGAATCGGTTGTATTCACGCTTTGACCACCATGACCACCAGAACGATAAACATCAATTCGCAAATCGTTCGGATTAATCTCAATGTCGGCTTCTTCGGCTTCAGGCAGAACAGCCACGGTTACAGTTGAAGTGTGAATTCGTCCCTGAGATTCTGTTGCTGGGATTCGTTGAACACGATGAACACCGCTTTCGAATTTTAATTTCGAATAAGGAGCATCACCTTTAACGCCAAAAACAACTTCTTTGTATCCGCCAGCATCGTTGGCAGATTCGCTCAAAAGCTCAGTTTTCAAGCCGTTTTGTTCGCAATAACGCAAATACATGCGATAGAGTTCGCTCGCAAAAAGGGAAGCTTCATCACCACCAGCTCCAGCACGAATTTCAACAATCACGTTTTTATCATCGTTCGGGTCTTTTGGTAGAAGCATTTCGAAAAGTTCTTGCTCAAGCGCGGCAAGTTTTTCTTCGTTTTCGGTAATTTCCATTTTGGCGAGTTCGGCAAGTTCACCTGTTTCAAGGTTGGCAAGCTCACGTGCTTCCTCAAGGTTTTTTTCAAGATTTTCGCGCATTTCGCCTTTTTCGATAATTTTTTCAAGTTCGGTGAAACGTTTATTTTTGGCTGAAAAATCTGGCGAAGAATAAGCATTCGGCTCACTTAAAAAAGCCTGAATTTCTTCTCGTTCAGTTTTAAGTTTATCAAGATTTAAATCAATTTTTGGCATATAAAATATTATACCAAAAAATCGCTTGAATTTAAAGTGTTGAAAAAAGAATCTGGTTATGATAATATTTTGATATGAAAATAACCTCTTGGCGTGAATTTATTGAGAACGAAGCTGAAAAGCCATATTTTAAAAAGCTGTGGCAAAAAGTTGAACACGAACGCGTTTCGAAAGAGATCTTTCCAGCAAGAAAAGAGATTTTTTCTTGTTTCGAAAAATGTCCGCTTGAAAAAACTAAGGTTGTGATTATCGGTCAAGATCCTTATCATGGTGTGGGGCAGGCACATGGGATGAGTTTTTCGGTTAAAAGGGGAGTTAAAATTCCGCCAAGTTTGCAAAATATCTATAAAGAACTTCAAAGCGATTTGGGTATTAAGCCAGCCGATAACGGTTTTTTGGAATCTTGGGCAGAGCAGGGTGTTTTACTGTTAAACACTTCTTTTAGCGTTGAAAAAGGTAAGCCTGCGAGCCATGCGAATTTTGGCTGGATGGAGTTTTCAGAGCATGTTTTAGATTTTTTGAACGATTATGAACGCCCACTAGTGTTTATCTTATGGGGAGCACATGCACAAAAAGTTGGCGCTCGAATAACGAATCCAAAACACCTTAAAATCGAAAGCGCACACCCTTCGCCATTTTCGGCACGCCGTGGATTTTTTGGCTCAAAACCGTTTTCAAAAGCGAACAAATTTTTAGAACAAAATGGTGAAACGCCAATTGACTGGCGAGTGAGGTAATATTTTTGTGAATAATATAAATGAAAAGTTAAAGGAAACGTATAGAATTGTTAATTTTCTTTTATCAAAAAATCTTGATGAAAAATTTTCAGATATTTTTGATTTAGCTGCAGAGCTTGAGCTTCCTGTCGGGATTGGTCAGTTTGGAGATAGTGAAAGCTGGCTAAAAAATTACAATGAGTTAAATAAAATGATGATCGAAAATAGTTTGATTAAAGATTTCGAAGAATATCTGAAAGAAACTTCTAAATAACAAAAAATCTCGCAACCAAATGCGAGATTTTTATATTTAAACGAATTATCGTTCAGCTTTTTTAGCTTTTTCAGCAGCTTGTTTTTTAGCTTTGTTTGCCAAAGCATCTTTACGAGCAGCAGCCATTTCTTGTGCTCGTTTGAATCGATCAACACGACCTTCGGTGTCGATGATTTTTTCTTCACCAGTAAAGAATGGGTGAGAAGCACTTGAAATGTGCATTTTTACAAGTGGGTACTCGTTTCCGTCTTCCCATTTGATAGTTTCTTTTGAATCTGCTGTTGAGCGAGTCAAGAAAGCAAATCCAGCCACCTCGTCGCTAAATACGACAGGGCGATAGTTGGTTGGATGTAAATTCTTTTTCATAACTTTCCTATTTTATCAGAAAAAAACAAAAAAGGCAAATATTTTTTAGCGCAAAGAATTAACTGAAAATTCGAATGAATTTATGCTTGCAATTATTCTAAATATAATATATTATTAGCTTGGAAATAGTAAAAAACAAGGAGTTTTATGAAAAATAAAGTAATTATTTCGGCTATAATTGCATTTTTTGCTGTCGCTGGAATAGCTATATTGCCCAACGGTATGAACGCTCATGCTTTATCTCCAGAAGAGGAAGAGCGCATATATCTGGTAACTATTGATAAACAAATTGCAATAGTTGCTGCGAATGCAAAAAAGGCTAGTTCTTATAAAGAAGCGAAGACGATGATGAGTGAGTATAAAACTGATCTTGCTGCATATTTGGCAGAACTTACTGATGCTAGTAAAAATACGGTAATGGATCGCATCAAACTAGCGGAAAAAGAGATAGCCGATCATTTTGGCGTTGTTACTCCTGAAGTTCCTGAAACCCCTGTTACACCTGAAAACGATAATGAAAATTCTGGTAAAGAAGAGGCTGCTGAAGAAAACAAGCCTAATGCTAACGTTCCGCAAAATAGCCCTGAAAAACCATCAAATGAAAAACCAGCCAACGCGCCAGCTAAACCAGAAAACAAACCTCAATTAGTTGCTCCAGAAACTGCTAAAGAAACAAAAGATTCTTTAAAAGCTCCAAATACTGGTGAAAAAAATAACAATTTTGAACTTATAACAATTAGCTTTGTCACTACATTACTAACAGCTCTTTCAGCAGTTGTTCTAAAAAAGTTCTAGTTAATTTTTAAAATATATCAAAAACTACTTTCATTTTGAGGGTAGTTTTTTGTTGTTTAATGCTTGATTGAAAACCAAAGAGGGTTTATAATGTGCTTATGAATAAAGAATCCCTAAATAAAAATCTGAATCAAAATCAAAATGTAAAAACCGGTTGGGAGGATGTTGCCGATTATTTGCCAAAAAATTTAGAAAATTCTCAAGATAACGAAAAGAGGGAAAGGTCTTTCGAAAAAATTGGTGAATACACCGTTAAAAATGTCGAAAAAAATCAAGATGGCAGCTATAACTTTTTGGGAATAAACCCAGAAGAAGAAAAATCCAATGCGCTTAAGGGGTTGGTTGCGGATCAACTTTTTAGGAATTATCTTCGGGCCTATCATGAAGGCAGAAGTTCTAGTAAGCTTGAAAAAAGAAAAGAATTTCTTAAAAATAATATCAATCAAGTTTTAAAAGGCGATATTTTAGGCGATGTAGATTTTTCTAAATCTGGAAACGAGGTTTTGGTTCAAGAATATAATATCGATGGTTTAGATTTTAGATTTTTTAATCTTATGGATGATAATATTGGTGCAATTGTTAAAGATGAAGATGGCATCATGAAAACCCGAGCATTTAGAAAGTCTGGAAGTGACCACCAATTTAAAAGTGTTCCAGGTATGGAAGAATTTAGATATATAAAAGGTTGGGAAGGGGATCCAAACAACCATTATGTTCAATCTGGTAAGCTTGACCCAAGAGTTTATGAGATTCTTAGTGATTTATCGGAAAAGAAAACACTGCATAACAATTTTAAAGTAGGTACTCCATCACTAGTGTCATATATTGATAAAAACCGGAAAAGTTTATCAGATAAAGGTTGGGAAAGGTTTGAATTTTCGGAAAAGCAGCATGAATTTAAAGATGAAGAATGGAACAAAATGCGGCAAAATCTGACAAAAGATTTTAAAAACTTCATGAGAATAAAACAATACGGTCGAACTTATGATTCGTCTAAAATGCTTTCAGAAGAAGAATATGCCAAAAAATTTGATGACTATTTTGTTAAATCTGAGCAAAAATTTTCAGCTTTAGAAAGATCGGGAATGGTTCCAGATTTTAACCGAAAACCAAATGCTAGATATTTTAAAGATAATGGAAATATCCGAATTGAGGAATTTATTGCAAGTAGTGATAAGGGTGATAACCTTTGTTGGTCAATGGCAACCGATCGCCAAAATCGTGTTTATATTGATGATATCTTTACGCCAGATGTTCCGGTGGATAGTTATGGAACGCCGAGCGAAAAAACCAATATGGGTATGTTAATATATAAACCAGAAGATTACGCAGCTCAGAACCGTGGTTTGCCTAATAAATATGTCAAGGAGCGTAAAGCTGATGGAAATGCTTATGAAGATATTTCAGATATGCTTAAAGCGATGCCACCAGTTCAAAAATATATGCAAGCTCTTAGGGAAAGGCGAAAGCGTAATTCTTGATTTTTTTAATGGCGTATGCTAAACTAAGAAGGTATATAAATTAATGAAACAATTTTTGGGAGAATTCCTTTCGAATATAATTTCGAAAATAACCCCAAAAATGAAGACAAAGGAGTTAAAATGTCTGTAAAAGTTGATATCAAGCAATTGCTTGAAGCTGGCGTTCATTTTGGTCACAAAACTTCACGCTGGCACCCAAAAATGGCGCCATACATTCACAGCAAGCGTCAAGATAGCCACATTATCGATCTAACTAAAACTGTTGAAGGTCTTGAAAAAGCTCTTCCAGCTATCACAAAAGCAGTTGAAGGCGGTCGAAAAGTTCTTTTTGTTGGAACTAAAAAACAAGTTAAAGAAGCTGTTCGCGAAGCTGCAGAAAGCGTAAATCAACCATACGTTGTTGAACGATGGGTTGGCGGAATGCTTACAAACTCAGCAACAATTAACCAACAAATCAAGAAACTAAAAACTCTTGAAAAACGAATGGAAAGCGGTGAACTTGCAAAACGCTATTCAAAACTTGAAGTTCAACGATATGCTGAAGAAATCGAATCTTTGAACACAAAATATGGTGGAATCAAAGATCTAATGGGTCGCCCAGGAATTTTGTTTGTAACTGATGCTATTGCTGATGCAAACGCAATTCGAGAAGCTAAAACTTTGAATATTCCAGTTGTTGCGATTGTTGACACAAACGTTAACCCAGAAGGAATCGATTATGTAATTCCAGCCAATGACGACGCTATTAAAGGTGTTAAATTGCTTTTGGATTACGCTGTTGAAGCTATTAAAGAAGCTAAAACTGATAAATAATTTCTAAATTCGAAAGGATAAACATGGCTGTTTCTATTGAAGAAATTAAGAAACTTAAAGAATTAACAGGTCTTGGTTTAACTGACGCTAAAAAAGCTCTTGTTGAAGCTGATGGCGATTTTGATAAAGCCCTTGAAGCTCTTCGCAAAAAAGGTCTAACAAAGGCTGAGAAAAAGGGTGATCGTGAAGCTCGTGAAGGTTTGGTTGAAGCTTACGTTCATGGTGGTCGAATTGGTGTTATTGTTGAAGTTAACTGTGAAACCGACTTTGTTGCGCGAACAGAAGATTTTAAGAATTTTGCACACCAAGTTGCAATGCAAATTGCTGCGATGGCTCCAATTTATGCTAGCGAAGCTGATATTCCTGAAGAAGAAATCGCTCGCGTAAAAGCTGAAGCTGAAGAGCGCGTTGCTAAAGAAAACAAACCAGCTGATATTGCTGCTAAAATTGTTGAAGGCCAAGTAAAGAAATACTTTGCTGAAAAAGTTCTTCTTTCACAAGCTTACATCATGGATGACAGCAAAACAGTTGAACAATTCTTAAAAGAAACTGTTGCAAAACTTGGTGAAAATATTGTTGTTCGCCAATTCTCACGAATCGAACTTGGTGTTAACGAATAATTTTACTAAAAATAAAATCCCGCTAATTTGGCGGGTTTTTATTATTTTCGAAAGAGAATTAAGCTAAACTTTTTTCAACAAAAGCAATAATTCGCACGTCACGAGATTCTAAATCGCTTTCTTCGTTGATTTCATCAATTCCAAAAAGCTCTTCAGCGCCTTCACCAAATTTAGCATGTAGATTTTTAATCCAATTGCCGTTTGCAAGTTTTTTCAAGCTAACATTTTCGCTAAAACTAACACCACGAAAGAAATTTTTTTCTTCGGGAAGGGTAATTTTAAGTTCTGCGTCTTTCGAAATACCTTTTTCGATTTTCAATTTAAAGTTTTTCTTAAAAATTGGGTCAAAATAATTAAGTATCTTTTTTGTAGTTTTTTGTTTCATTTGATTCCTTTTTTGATTTTTGCTTTAAAACATAACTATAATAACATAAAAAATAAAAAAAGTCAATAGAAAACCCCGTCAAAATGACGGGGCGTGTTGACCGCGAACTTAAAAACGATGTAATGTATGGTTATTTGGTAAAAATTTTCGAATATTACCACGAAGCCAAATCCGTGCAAATCCTTCATTTTCTGTTATTAGAAAATCAATTTTTTGAACAGATTCGAATAGAGAACTCATTTTTATAACATTATTGATATCATAAAGATATTCTTTTTTAAAATTTTTGCTAATTGGAGCTTCAATAATACAGCTTCTTCCAATAGAACATAAATTAATGAGTCTTCTAACTTCGCTGTCGGGAAGGTTCTTAAAAGCCTCGCGGATAACTTTTGATAGTTCATCGTGATAAACTACAGCTGAAATTTCGCGGGCGTTTTGAATGCGTTCACCGCTTGTTAAAGTTCTTTTAGACATAGGCATGCCTCCTTTTTAAAAGTGCGTCCCAAACTGGGGAGGATAAGGTTTATACTATAATTTTACTTTTTAAGTAGTAAAAAGTCAAGTAAAAACCCCGAACTTAATCGGGGCTTTAAGGTTAAAAATCCAGTTTATTTATTTGAACGTATAGATCATAACCTTGTTTGCGAATTTTGCTATTGGCGTGTGGTCTTCGAAAATGAGTTATAATTTTAAATAGTTCAGGGTATTGCTTTAAATATTTTTTGAGTGGAAGCAAATAAATACGCTTAGGCAAAACGATTGGAATTTCAATTGTCCCATTAACATAAAGTTGCTCACGTAGTTTTTTATATTCATCTTTCGAAAGTTTTTTAATATGTTTTTTAACTTCGTCTAATATTATTTTAGAATATTCTACGGCATTTTCGGTTGGTTTGTCTCCACTTAAAATACGTTTTGGTGCTATTAGAAAAATAATCTGATCTACACCATCTTTTTCAGCTTCATATTCTTCATAAATGTGAAACTTACTATTAACGCTCCTGCGAACTTCGGTGAATTTACTGTTTCCATAACCCTTTTCAAGCGCTATAGCTTTTGGAATACTAATTTTTGTGGAATATTTCCTCCAAAAATCAGAACATTCTTCTGGAACTGTTTTCCGCTCCACTGATTGACCGAGATCTTTCATAATATATTCAACAATTTCAGCCAAAATCAACATGTATTCTTCCTTTAAACCTTCTAATCTAGCTGTTTGAACTAAAGGTTTAGCAATAGAATTTGTCATAAAAATTCCTCCTGGATTTTTGATAGAGTTTTACTTTTGAAAGTAAAAAAGTTTTAAAGAACTAAATATTTTATATTATACAATTTTATATTTATAAAGTCAAGTTAAAAGGGGGTTAAAATTTCAGAAAAACTGTGGTAAAATTAGTTTATGTTAGATATTAGATTTATCCGTGAAAATGCCGAGCGTGTGCAAAGGGATGCACTGAATAAAGGTTATAAAAATGCTGATATTCAAGCTGTAATTGCGCTTGATGACGAAAGAAAAACTCTTACGGCGCAAATTGACGAACTTCGCACGCGACGCAACCAAATTGCTTCTTCGATGAAAAATTCTGGCGGAAAACCAAGTGATGAACAAATCGCTGAAGGTAAAAAAATTAAAGAAGAGCTTACTGAAATCGAAAAGGAATATCGTGAACTTAACGATAAACTTTCGACAGCTTTAAACGGGATTCCAAACATTCTTCAAGATGACGTACCAATTGGTGAAGAAGGTGAAGACGATTTGGTTAAAACTTGGGGCGAAGAGCTTTTCGAAAGCCGTAAAGGTGCACAAGATCACCTTGATTTTGCAAATAAAAAGAATTGGGTTGATTTTGAACGTGGATCAAAAGTTGCTGGAACAAAATTCTATTTCTTAAAAGGTGATTTGGCGCTTCTTGAAAATGCAATTTATCAGTTTGCACTTAATAAGTTGATTTCGAAAGGTTTTAATTTTATGACCGTTCCACACATGGTAAATGGCGAAGTTGCTATGGGGACTGGTTTTGCTCCACGATCGAGCGATCAAAGCGATGAATATTTTATTGAGGGTGAAGATTTAAGTCTAATTGCTACAGCTGAAATGTCGCTAACCGGTTATCATGCTGGTGAAATCTTAAACGAAAAAGATTTACCAATTTTCTATGCTGGATATTCACCATGTTATCGAAAAGAGGCGGGAACTTATGGTAAGCATACACGTGGACTTTTCCGTGTTCATCAGTTTAACAAGCTTGAAATGTATGCATACACTTTACCTGAACAAAGTGTTGAAACGCATCAAAAGATTTTAGCAGTTGAAGAAGAAATCTATCAAGACCTTGGCATTCCTTATCGTGTGATTAATATTGCAAGTGGTGACTTGGGCGCACCAGCTTCGAAAAAATACGATATTGAATATTGGAGTCCAGTTGATGGAGCTTATCGCGAAATTACAAGTTGTTCAAACTGTACAGATTATCAGGCACGAAACTTAAATATTCGTGTGCGTCGTGAAAATGGTGATTTGCAAGTTGTGCACACTTTGAATGGTACTGCGGTATCGCTTGCACGCTGTCTTGTTGCAGCTATCGAAAACTTCCAGGATGGTGACGATCTTGTTATTCCAGAAGTACTTCGACCATATATGAATAATCGCGAACGAATCTAAAAATAAAATAAGCACTAAATATAGCGTTTTGTAAATTTTACAACACTAAATATAGTGCTTTTTTATTTTACTTATGCTATAATATTAAATATAGCCAGATTAGAAAGAGGTGATCCATATGGCTAAAGTAGTTTACGTATACACTAAACCTAATTGTGTTCAGTGTAGAATGGTTAAGAAATATTTAGATAATAAAAAAATTCCTTTTGTAGAAATTAATATCGAAAATAATGAAAATAACGAAGATATAATTAACTTCTTAAAAGGTCAAGGTATTTCATCTGCACCTGCAATTTTTTATGGTGAAACAGATAAAAACAATGGTCTTCTTCTAGAAGACACCACAAAATTTACAGGCAATAACCAAAATGAGTTGAAAAAACTCGTTAAATTTTTTGAATAACTCGTATGTAGCGGGTTATTTTTCTTGACAAAATAAAATGTTTATGCTAATATAGAGCTATAAACTAACAAAAAAGGATTATATAATGATTTCACAAATTGAAATTACAGGAAACAAATACGAAGTTGATGAAACTACACAAAAATATGCAGAAAAACACATTGGTAAACTAGATAAATATTTACCACGCCATGCTAAAAAATCAGCATCAGCACGTGTTGTGATCTCACAAATTAATGGTGCTCATGATAATAAATATGAAGTTGAAGCAATTGTTGATGTTCCAGATAAAACTTTAATTGCAAAAGATCAAAGTTCAAATGTTTTGGCTGCAATTGACATTGTTGAGGCTAAACTAGATGGTCAAATTCGTCGCTATAAAACAGAGAAAAACCCACGTCTTGGAAAATCTGGCATTATGGCAAGATTTAAACGATCACTAAAACGCGGTTAAATTTTTAACTAAAAACAGGGTTGAAAACAACCTTGTTTTTTATTTAAAAAAGTACTTGAAAAGTACGGATATACGTGATAAAATGTAAGTATAAGTGTTTTAAAATAAATTTCAAAGGGAGAAATAAAGTGAAAATAAAAAATATACTTAGTTATTTTTTTATGGTTTTTGGCGCATATTCGATTATAGCGCTTAGTTTTGGTGGTAACGCTTTTGCTACTGATGCTTCAAATTTTACAAAAGTACTTGAAGATAAAGGGCTTTTAAACATTACATCATCAGAAACTATAGATAAAGAGATTTCTGTTATAAGAGGAAAAATAGATAAATTAAACTTTACTACAATTTCTTGGAATAAGAACGGTTCTTACAAATTGCAAAAAGGTATAACACAAGCGGAAATCAATAAAACTTTCACCCCTTGGAATAAAGACAATATTTTAAACGAAGCCAAACTTCACAAAACCCCAGTGATTTTTACAGGTGGTTTTTGGCAACTTGAAAATGCTGATAACGCTTGGTCGCAACGAGAACTTGGACTAGGTAAAAATGGAATTATGTATTCTGATGGTAAGGGTGATATCGAAGTTTCGAATCTAAATAATTCAGAAGTTTCAAAAATCTTTCAAAAGATGGGAGACAAAGGTTGGGATGTTGGTGCGTTTTCACCAATCGTAAAAAATGGAGTTATTGATTCTACTTTAGGCCAAGGTGGTGTGTGGCACGGTGATCCAAATGTAAAAAATGCTAGAACAATTTTTGTTGAACTTAATAATGGTTTGCAATCAGTTATTGTAGTTGATGGACACAGCTCAACAAAAACAGGTTTAAACCATAATGAGGTAGTAAATATAATCAATCAAATAGGTGTTCCAAGCATTAAAAATGCTTTCATGCTTGATGGCGGTGGATCAACTCGTGCATACACTAAGTCTGATAATGGAACTGAAACTCTAATGGGTTCATTTGTGGATAATCGTTTTGCTAGTCAATTCTTGTATCTTTCGAAAAACGAGGTTAAACCAGAATTTTCTGTTGATCGACATAACGATAAAGTTGCTAAAAACGAATCGCAAACAGTTACGTATGCTGACTGGAAAGCAGCTTTCGATAAAGGTTTGAAATTTATACCTGGAACTCAATATCCAACGGGTGTGTTAGAAAAAGCCTTTCCAGCAAACAGCGCAAACAATCCACAGGTTGCTTCTCCTGTTGCTCAACAAAATGCGGTTGAAAACAAAGCTAATAAATCAGCTAAGAATAAAGCAATCAAAGCACCAAATACAGGAAGTAAAACTACTACAAACCATCAAGCAACATTCTTGTGGGCGGTTAGTGTTGTAAGTGCTGTTCTAACGGGTATTATGATTCTAAAAGGTCTAAAAAGCTATAAAGTTAGAATTCAAAAATAGTTCCTAAAGAGATATAAAATAAAACGGGGCTTATGATAAAGTCTCGTTTTTAATGTGTGAAAGTTTAAAACATTTTGCTTTTTTATAAAAATATGATATAATCAGTTTAATGTTGTTATAAAGATTCGAGAGAGGGGTGATCATAATGAATCAACAGCAAGAAATTTTAAAGAAAGAAATTGAAATTCCAGAGAAATTGATCGCGTCAATTTCTCGTTCCGTTGGTGAATATTTAACAAACTATACAATCTATTTCTATAAACAAGAAAATGGTTTTCTTGCGCCAGAAATTGGCGTTATAGTTAATTTCGACCACAGACTTCCTTATTTTGCGGATAGTGCCAGAATTATTAAAAAGAAATACATGAAAGGTGTATCAGTTGGAGAATGTCTTGAGAAGTATCAACAATTTATAACTCAAGATTCTACCGACTGGTCAAGAAAACTCGTCGATATAGAGATCTTATTAGTTACGATTAAATATGGTGAGAGTCTATGGATGATGGATGAGGATTTGATTCAGGAATTACTTCAACAGATAACGGATATTATTCCATATCTCTGTTTCTATGTTAATAGAGGAGGTGATTTTAGCTATGAATGGTGAAATCACTATCGCTAAACTCTTTGCAAAATTTGGACGTAGGTTCGCGATGATTATTGAGCCGGATCACGACCAAGTTTATATTGTTATATTTTATGAAATCGTCTTTAATGGTTATGACAAATACATTAAAAGAAGAACTGTTGAATATTATCAGCAAAACTATGATTTAATACTTCCGGGTTTTGCCGATGAATACGATATAATTGATGTGACAGGTTTAGATCCTCACGTTGAGAATATGCTATTTCATCCGCTTTCGATTTTAGGCAAAAAGGCTAGTAGAAAAACTTTACGAACAGCCGAAAATCTTCGAAAATTATCTTCCGCGTTGTTTAATTATGAACAACTAAGAGATAATAATGATGAAGAATTCATTGAAAAAGGAGAAGAAATGCGAAACGGAATTATCGATTTAATTATAAAAACGTGTAAAAACGTTTAAACTAATCAAAAAGTCCTGTAAAGGGGCTTTTTTTAATATTAAAATTATGGTAAAATATAGATAGATTTTATACTGTTTTTAATGGAGAGGGAAATGTCTAGAAAAACTGCGAAGAAGAAAAATGTAATGGTGGAAGATAATAAAGTTGATAAAATTTTAACAACTGTTTTTGGTGATCCACAAAAGAAAGTTTTGCGTCGATTGCAACGCAAAGTTGATGAAATTAACAAATTAAGTGAAAAATATGAAGAAATGAGCGACGAAAAGCTCAAAAAGACTTTCGAAAAACTTAAGAAAAGCCTTTCGAAAAAGAGCTTGGATGATATTTTGCCAGATGTGTTTGCGCTTGTTCGTGAAGCTTCAAGTCGTGTTCTTGGAATGCGCCACTTTGATGTTCAGTTAATTGGTGGAATGGTTCTCCATGAAGGAAAAGTTGCCGAAATGAAAACAGGTGAAGGTAAAACTTTGGTGGCAACTTTGCCAGTTTCTTTGAATGCAATGGAAGGAAAAGGTGTGCATGTTGTGACTGTGAATGATTATCTTGCGCAACGTGACGCTTCTTGGATGGGAAACCTATATAATTTCCTTGGTCTTTCGGTTGGTGTAATTATTAACGACGCCAGTTTTATCTTTGATCCAGAGTATGATAATGAAGAGCACGAAGACGAAAACATGCGAAAACTTCGCCCAGCAACTCGAAAAGAGGCTTATGCGGCGGATATTACTTATGGAACAAATAACGAGTTTGGTTTCGATTATTTGCGTGACAACATGGTGAATGAAGTTGAGCTTTTGCGTCAGCGCGAGCTTAATTTTGCAATTGTCGACGAGGTTGACTCAATTTTGATCGATGAAGCTCGAACACCTTTGATTATTTCTGCACCAGCTGCTGAAAATCCAGAAAACTACATTCAATTTGCTAAAGTTGTTTCTCAACTTTCGAAAGAAGATTACGAAGTTGATGAAAAGCGCCGAAGTGTGGCTTTGACTGAGTCTGGAATTGATAAGATTGAAAAACTACTTAACATGAAAAATCTTTACACACCTGAGCATTCACGTGCGGTTTATCATGTTGAGCAAGCCTTGCGTGCTTTAACTCTTTTCAAACGTGACAAAGACTATGTTGTAACAAACGATGGTGAAGTAATTATTGTTGATGAACACACTGGTCGCTTAATGAATGGTCGTCGTTATAACGAAGGCTTACACCAAGCGATTGAGGCGAAAGAAAAAGTTCCAGTTTTGCAAGAATCAATGACTTTGGCAACAATTTCGTTCCAGAACTTCTTCCGTCTTTATAATAAACTTTCAGGAATGACCGGAACCGCTTTTACTGAGGCTGAAGAATTCCAACAAATTTATTCTTTGGAAGTTGTGCAAATTCCTTCAAACAAACCAGTTATTCGTGACGATAAAGAAGATTTGATTTTTAAAACTGAAAAAGCAAAACTAAAAGCTGTTGCTGAGGCGATTAAAAAATATCATGCAGAAGGACGCCCAGTTTTGGTTGGCTCAGGTTCAATTGAAAAGAACGAGCAAATTGCGAAATATCTCGACCAAGAAGGAATCAAATACAACCTTTTGAACGCCAAAAACAACGAACATGAAGCTGCAATCGTAGCGCGTGCCGGAGAAAAAGGTGCAATTACGCTTGCAACAAATATTGCTGGTCGTGGAACCGATATTAAGCTTGGTAAAGGTGTTAAAGAACTTGGTGGATTGGTTGTGCTTGGTTCAGAGCGTCACGAATCTCGTCGAATTGATAACCAGTTCCGTGGTCGTGGTGGTCGTCAGGGAGATCCAGGCGAAACTCAATTCTACGTCTCAACTGAAGACGATCTAATGCGAATTTTCCAAGGTGAAAGAATCGCAGCTTTAATGGATCGGCTTGGTGTTCCAGAAGACACTCCAATTCAACATAAAGCTGTTTCGAAAACACTTGAAAATGCGCAAAAACGCGTTGAAGGATTCAACTTTGATACGCGTAAAAATGTTGTTCAATACGATAACGTGATCAACCGTCACCGAAAAGTTGTTTATGCGATGCGCCGAAAAATTCTTGAAGGTGAAGACATTACAGCCGAAATTAAAGAACTATTTATCTCGAAAGCAGCAGAACTCGCTGAACTACCTTCGAAAAATAATGAAAAGTTTGTTTCGAATTTTGTTGAAATCTTCCCAATTGAAGAAGAGAAGGCTGAAGCTCTTGGCCGAATTTCTAACGACAAAAAGCGAATTAAATTAGCTAAACAAATTGCCGAAGAGCTTTACCAAGATAAAGAAAATGAACTAGGCAAAGAGGTGTTCCAAAAAGTTGAACGCGAAGTTTATATGCAAATTCTTGATACTCTTTGGATGAATCACCTTGAAAATATGAATTTCTTACGTGAAGGAATTCACTGGCGAAGTGTTGGTCAGCGTGATCCGTTAGTTGAATACCGTGCAGAATCACAAAAATTGTTCGACGGTCTTCAAAATACTTTGCGTGACGAAACAATTCGAATTCTAACTCGAGTTACACCAAGTGATGCAGTTGCGCACCAAGAGGAAGATCATGACACTGAATTGACTCGTCTTGCTGAAAATTCAGTTGAAAAAGGTGTTAACGAAGTTCAATCTGGTGATAAAAACCGTGATGAAGATTTTTCGAAAGCTAAAAAAGCTACTTCGCAAAATAACGAAAACGCTAAAAGAAATAGTGCGCGAAAAGCTAAAAAAGCTCAACGTCAGAATAAAAAGAAGGGTCGCAGGTAGATGCGCCACACCGTTGAAGAAGTACGCCTAAAAAATGGCGTACGCGGTCTTCTCGTGAATGTTCCAGATGCGACGGTGATGAGTTTTCAGTTTCAGTTTCGGGCGGGTTCTCGATTTACAAAAAGCCCAAAAATTTATGAAACTGCACATATTATGGAACATATGGCTTTTGGCGCAAATGCAAAATTTGCGAGCGAGCATGAATTTGAGGCTGAATTTACCAAAAACGGCGCTTATCACAACGCTTCAACATCTGATATGAGTATGAATTATGTTGCGGATTGTGCTGATTTTGAGTGGGATCGAATTTTTGAGCTTCAACTTCTTTCGATTAGTCAACCAAGATTTAATGAGTTTGAGTTTAAAGCGGAAAAGGGTAACGTTCGAAACGAATTGACCGGCTATTTAAATAATAATGCGCGTCTTCTTTGGCCAAAAATTCAGCAAGAATTTGGTGAAAAAGTTCTAACTTATGAAGAGCGTTTAAAGACTATCGATAATATCACGCTTGATGATATTCGCGAACACCATAAACGAACACACACCACTGATAATTTACGTTTTGTTATTGCTGGAAAAATTACGCCAACGCGTAAAAATAAGATTCTTGAAGGTTTCGAAAATCTTCAACTCGAAAGAGGAAAGCGTTTCGAAATTATCACTGATCCACCTAAAAAACCGCAAGCACCAATTTTTATTCATCGACCAGATTTGAAGAATATTAGTTTTGGAATTTCGCTATTATTGCCACGCAAACTAAACACTTCTGAAATGGATGCAATGCATGCATTAAACCACATTTTAACCGGAACAATGCACGCGCGTATTCTTGGCCAGGCCCGTAAGCGAGGATTAACTTATGGTGTTTATTCTGGCGCTTCTCGTGGGCCAAAAGATTCTTCTTGGGATTTTGAAGGTCAAACGAATTATAGCACGGCAAAAGAGCTTTTTGAGCTAATCGTGTTGGAACTTAAAAAAGTTTTGAACGAAGAAATTACCGAAAAAGAACTTGAAGCTATGAAGAGCTATTCACTCGGTTCATTCCAGATGGGTGGTCAAACTGTTGCTTCAACGGCAGGATTTTACGCTTCAAGATATTTTTGGGATGGATATGTTCGTGATTATAAAGCTCAGCCAAAGTTTATTAAGCAAATTTCACGCGAACAAATTTTCAAAGTAGCGAAAGAATTTATAGATGCGAACACTTGGATTTTGGGTGCAGTTTCTGGTGGTGAAGAATCGCAAATTCAAGAATTAAACCAAGAATTTTCTAAGTTATTCAAAAAATAATCGCTTTGCGGCGGTTATTTTATTTTAAAGGGTTATGTTATAATAAAGAATATGGATTTTGATGAATTTGAAGAGTTGTTAAATTCTGAAATAAAAAAGCCTCAACCGCACGAGGTTATTTATAGCGTTTCAGATTTTATTGCAACCAGTAATGATATTTTCGAAAAGAGTTTTCCGAGCGTTTTGATTGAAGGTGAGATTTCGAGTTTTAAGGTGAATCAAAATAAGTTCGTTTTCTTTGACTTAAAAGATGAAGAATCGGTTCTTGGTTGCTTTATGACGGTTTGGCAATTGCGCTTTCCGCTCGAAGATGGCATGAAAGTTGTTGCTCAGGTTAAGCCCAAATTAACAAATTGGGGAAAATTTAGCTTAACAGTTGAAAAAATTACACCGAAAGGTGAGGGAAGCCTCAAAAAATCTTTCGAAATTTTGAAAGAAAAGTTAACGCGAGAAGGTTTGTTTGATGAAAATCGAAAACGTAGAATTCCGCAAGATTTACAGAAAGTTGCGGTAATTTCAAGTACGCAAGCGGCTGGTTATGCGGATTTTATTAAAATTATCAATGAGCGCTGGGGTGGATTAAAAATTGTTGTAGCGCACACTCAGGTTCAAGGTATGGTAGCTAGTGATCAAATTATTCGGGCGATAGATTTTTTAAATAGTCAAAGTGAGTTGCCAGATGTGATTGCGATTATTCGCGGTGGTGGTAGTGCTGATGATTTAGAGGTTTTTAACGATGAAAAACTGGTTCGCGCGGTTGCAAATTCTCGCGTACCAATTATTACTGGAATTGGCCACGAAATTGATCAAAGCCTTTGTGATTTAGCTGCAGATTTTGCTGCCTCAACACCAAGTAATGTGGCACAAATTTTAACACCAAATAAATTTGATGAAATGCGTTTTTTGCGTTCAAAAATTTTACACACAAGTGATTTATTGCTTTCGAAAATAGCTGAACTTAAAAAATCTAACCGAGAGAAAAATCAGGAAATTCGGAATAAAATTTTACAAAATATTTTTGATCAGAAAAGAGAGATTCAGGCTAAAAAACGAATTTTAGAAAGCTATAACCCGCAAAATATTTTGGCGAAAGGCTACGCGCTGATTAGTGGGGAAATTGCAACCGGTAAAGAGATCACGATTAAAACAATAGATAAAACAATAACAGCGGAGGTAAAAAATGTCAATCAAAATTAGTCAAAAAATAAAAGAAATCGACGAGATTCTAGCTAATATTGAAAGTGGAGAAATTCCTCTTGAAGAAACTGTCGAAAAATATAAAGAGGCGATTTCGAAAGCTGAGGCACTTGAAAGTGAATTAAATTCGCTCGAAAATGAAATTGAAGTTTTGAGTAAAAATTTTGCACAAGAATAATTTATAAAAAGAGAAAACCCCGCACAAATTGCGGGGTTGGCAAACTTACCAAACGATCATCTCGTTAAGATTTTCATCCATTTTGATATCCACTTCGCGAGCAAACCATTTTCCATAGTCTTCACTATAAGGATTTTTGTCTTCGCAATAAAGCGAAATAAACAGCTTAACGCCTACTTTTTCGCATTCTTGCTTGAACATGATTAGATGGGATAACTTGTCTTTATCTTGATGTGCAAAAAGAAGAATCCCGTCTTTTCCGTTCTTTTTGATAAATTTTTTGAAATTTTTTCTGACGGTTTCCTCTTGCTTAGGATTAAATTTCAAGACGCACTCCGTTATTTCTGGAAAAATATCTTTTCCGAACGCGCCGCTGGTAAGTTTAACTGGTTTTGGTGCCATTTTGACACCTCCTTCTAAAAAAATTCTTAGCTTTTCGGAAAGCTACCTTGGTATTATACCATAAAAAAGCTAAAAAGTCAATTTGAATAAAAATAGCGATGTGTGATATAATAGGGTTATGTTTGATACAGATGAATTTAAATTAAAAATGACCGAAGCTGTTGAGCATTTTAAGGGAGAAATGAAAAAAGTTCGAACTGGTCGTGCGCATCCGTCAATGCTTGATGGAGTATCGGTTGAAGTTTATGGCGCAAAAATGCCATTGAATCAAGTTTCGAATATGACTGCACCGGAAGCAGGAATGATTTTAATCACACCTTTTGATGCGAATAATATTTCAGCGATTTCGGCAGCAATCCGCAATGATCAAAGCCTTGGTTTTAACCCAAGTGACGATGGTCGCGTTGTTCGTGTGCCGGTTCCACCATTAACAGAGGAGCGCCGCAAACAAATCGTAAAACAAACTTCTGAAAAAGTTGAAGGTGCAAAAATTACGCTTCGAAATATTCGTCAAGATGCTTTGAAACACGCCAAAAAACTTAAAGATGAAAAATCTTTAACAGAAGATGATTTAAAACGAATCGAAAAAGAAATCGACGCTGAAATTAAAGAGTTTAGCGCACAAATCGATGCAATTTTTAAAGAAAAAGAGAAAGAAATTCTCACAATTTAAGTTATTTTTTGCTGGCGCTTTAAAAACGTCGGCAAAAGCTAATTTAAGATTTTCGAAAGGGTAAAATGGAGGTTTTTAATTTAATTTTTGGAATAATTATCGGTTTAATTTCACTAACTTTTTTAGTGGCACTTCATGAACTTGGTCATGCGCTTGCAGCCAAGAAAAACGGCGTAAAACTCAAAGAATACGCAATTGGTTTTCCGCCAAGAGTTAAAAGCTTTAAGGCTAAAACAGATAAAATTCTACCAAAAGGTACAAAAATCTCGATTGGTGCGATTCCGCTTGGTGGTTTTGTGCGGCTTCAAGGCGAACACGATTCTGATTCGAAAAAAGGTGATTATGGTGCAGCAAGTTTTTGGGGTAAAACGCAAATTTTGTTTGCTGGTGTTGCAATGAACTGGCTAGTCGCTTTTGTGATTTTTACAGTTTTAGCGATTTTTGGAATGCCAAAACTACTTCCAAATCAATTTTATCTTTCTTCTGACGCAAAAATATCTGGCGGTGGTGTACAAGTTTCTGCAATTTCAAAAGGTTCTCCGGCAGAAAAAGCTGGGTTAAATAAAAACGACACACTTTTGGAATTTAACGGCAAAAAGGTTGAAAACTCCACTAAAATTCGCCAAGATTTAAAAAATAATGCCGGCAAGACAATTTCTTTAAAAGTTAGCCGAAATGGTCAAGAACTTTCGAAAAACGTAAAGCTTAACGAAAAAGGAAATAACGGTTTTTTGGGTGCAGTTTTATCTGACGGAATGCAAAAAATTCACTCAACTTGGAGTGCTCCAATTGTTGGCCTTGGTACAACAGCTCAATTTACAGGTGAAACATTCAAAGGTGTTGGCGAACTTTTTGTAAACTTTTTTGGTGGAATTTTTGAAAAAGTTATTCCAAATTCCGATTCTCAAAAGAACGCAAACGCTCAGCTTTCGAAAGCGGGCGAAAGTGTTTCTGGACCAGTGATGGTTATTGGTGGAATTTTCCCAAACATTGTTTCAATGGGAATGGATATGATTTTAATGCTTACCGCTATTATTTCAATTAGCTTGGCTTGCATGAATGTTTTGCCGATTCCAGCGTTGGATGGCGGTCGTTGGTTTATGACGTTTATTTTTCGAGTTTTACTTAAAAAACCACTACCAAAAGAGACTGAAGAAAACATTAATGGTTGGAGTTTTTTGGCTCTAATGGGACTCTCAGTTTTAATTATTGTTCTTGATTTTACAAAGATTTTTAGGAGTTAAAATGCGAGAAAAAATCAATCTTATTTGTAATAAAATTCGAAAGCGAAACGAAAAAGCTCTTTCGAAAAAACCTTTAAAAATCATTTTTTGGACGGTTTTACCAATTTTAGCTTATTTTATAGCAAGTTACGTTTCAGCGGTTGCGGTTCGTTTATATCTAGCAATAGCTTTTTGGAATAATAATTCAGGCTATCAAAATGCAACTTCGAGCGTTATTACAACATCAGTTTATTCGATTTTGTTTTTTGGCTTAATGCTTGCGATAATTTATTTTGTACCAGTTAAAATTTTCGGCCAAAAAATCTCTAGAAAAGAGATTGCTTTAAACGGGCTTATAACTTGGCAAGATCTATCTTTAGCACTAGTTGGTTTTATTATAGCGATGATATTATCTGGGATTTTTCTCGATGTAGTGTCGCATATTCTACCGAATTTTAATAAAACTCAACCACAAAATTTGTTATTTCGGCAGGGAACGATGATTTTTCCTTGGCAATTCTTGATGGCTTTTATTTCTATCGTGATAATTACGCCATTCGCTGAAGAAGTTATTTTTCGCGGTATAATTTACGGCCAACTTCGCAAAATCAACATTCCGCTAGCAATTTTTTTGACCAGTTTGTTGTTTGGAATCGTTCATTTTCAGCTAAATGTAGGAATTACGGTGTTTATAATGAGCGTTATTATGTGTTTAATTCGTGAAAAAATCACCAAAACGATTTGGTCGGGAATTGTGATTCATATGATTAAAAATGGAGTTGCTTTTGCGATAATCTATGTTTATCCAGCGCTGCAATTTATGAAGCTTTAACATTGACGCAAGATTAAAAATTTGATATAATTATAAAACTTATTAAAAGGATTTTTATTTTATGAAACAAGAATTTAACATTACAAAATTAGGAAAAGAAGAACTTGAAGCCGAATTGGAGCTTCTAATTTCGCAACGAAAAGAAATTTCGAAAGAAGTTGCAACTGCGCGTGATTTTGGTGATTTACGCGAAAACTCAGAATATGACGCCGCTCGAAAAAAACAAGCTTTGGCAGAATCTCGAATTATGGAAATTGAAAATATTTTGCAAAACGCTGTAATTATCGGTGGCGGTAAAAAAGATGTTGTAGCGCTTGGCAATCAAGTTAGCCTTAAAAATCTTGAAAATGGCAAAGAAGTGAAATACACAATGGTTGGCGCCGTTGAGGCTAACCCCCTTGAGGGTAAAATTTCGAACGAATCACCAATTGGCCAACAAATTATGGGTAAAAAACTTGGAGAAGAAGTTGATATTACGACACCAAAAGGCGTAATTAAATACGAAATTACAGAGATTAACTAATTTTAATGCTCGGTTGACCAAATCAGCCGAGTTTTATTTTAAAGAGGAGAATTATGCGATTATCAAAATTATATACCAAAACTAGCAAAACCGTTCCATCTGGTGAAGAAGCTAAAAATGCACAACTTTTGATCAAAGCTGGATTTGTGCATAAAGAAATGGCTGG
>CAKUZG010000003.1 GCA_934717805.1 uncultured Candidatus Saccharibacteria bacterium
CTATCAGGCTTTAACGTTTTTACTAATATTTTATAAAATTTTTAAATTACTTTACTGATAAAAATATCAAATCTTTTAATTTGTTAGATATTGTTTTCTAAAGCCCCTGCTTTGCTATTATTTGACAAATTTGACTTTTTATTATTTTATATAGTAATATAGTTTTTTATATACTTCTCTTTTATTTGCATTCTAAAATTTTAATAGAACAAAAAGCGAACAAAACCTACATTGCCCTTTTTTACTTATTTTTAAAATATCTATTTATAATATCCTTTTCCTTCAATTCTTAAATCTACATAACTAGGTGAAATCTTATGTGTCGCAAAATAATTGATTGCTGTTTTAAAGTTAGCTATTTGTCCTTCAGCCGACTCAGATGTAGACATCTTAGCATAATATTTTACACCGCTCACTGAAACTTCAACTTGCCTTAAGCTGGCGGGTGGAATACGAATTTTCGTAATTTCCAAACCGTTATTATTAGCTGCGGCAACTAGTTTTCCGACAAAACTAAAGAAGCTGCTGCTTGCAACATTTTTACCGTTTGATGCTGTTAAACCACTATCATCAATAATTGCTAACGTTGGTTTATCAAAAAGAGTTGTAGAAAAAGAAACACCTTCAGAATCAACAAATAATTCTTTTCCTTCAGCATTCCATGAAGCAACTGGTTTTCGAAAACTTAATTCAAAATTATATGAAGTAATACCATTCAAATTTATATTAGAAATATCCAAAATCTCAGGATTATCATTCTGAATCTTCGAAATTAACGCTTTTTTATTTAAATTTGGCTTGAATCTTTCACTAGGATTTGCTGAAAAATAATTTTCTATTGAAGTTTTATATTTTTCTAAATTATTGTTTGAAACCCCATTAGCACTAACTGAAACTTTAGATATAAATTGAAGTAGAAATATAATCATCAGAACCGAAGCAACCGCAATACTTACAAAAAATACACCTAGTTTTCGACGACGCACAATTAATTTATGTTCTTGTACTCTTTCGGATTTACCCCATTCCCTATTAGAGATAGTCACACCACGACGAAAAGCACCCTTCTCTTCTGAGTGCTTTTTTAAAATTTGCTCGCGTTTTTCTCGGCGTGTTAAGTTTTCTGTTTCTTCCATCTTTTTAAATTATACCATAAGCTTGATATTTTTTACATATCTATTGTTTCGAAAATTAATTTAGCAACATCTTTTGCTGCATTAGGCTTAGCAAATTTACCAAATTCTTCACCTAATTCATTCATTCTATCTGGATTATCTAACATCCGAATAATTTTATTTGAAAGAATTTCAGGATTATTTTCTATTGCGTCATCAGAAACAATTTCAACAGCACCGGATTTTTCATAAACCTGAGCATTTTTTAACTGGTGACCTCCCGTTAATCTTGCATTTGGAACTAAAATCGTAGGCTTATGTAATGCTGCAAGTTCAAGATTTGAAGTCGCTCCAGCCCTTGCAACGACTAGGTCGGCGGCAGCTAAAAACTTCCACATATCTTTTGAAACAAAACTTAAAAGATGAAAATCTTCAGGAAATTCTTCGGTCTCTTTTTGAAGTTCTTCAAATTGAGCAACGCCTGATATTAAGACGATCTGAGCCTTTTTTGAAAGTTTAACACCTTCATAGACTATTGCATCATTTAATCGTGCAGCTCCAAGACCACCGCCCGTTATTAAAACTAGCGGTTTTTTACTCGAAAAGCCAAGTTCTTTTTTAAAATATTGCTGTTCCTCTTTACTGTATTTTTTAAATTTATCTATAACTGGAATTCCTACATATTTTGTTTTATTACTAGGGTAGTTATAGAATTCTATTGGTGCGCCTGTTGCAATTTTTTTAGCAAATCTTGAAATTATGCGATTCGCCAAACCAGGGTGTGCATCGGAATCATGAATAACAATTGGAATTTTTAGCACCCAAGCTGCAAGCCCAGCTGGAACACAAACAAACCCACCTTTACAAAAAATAATATCTGGACGATCATTAGCTAATTTTATGAAAGCCTGAAAAATACCTGCAATATTTTTAAAAATATCAACAAAATTACCAAAAACAACACTTGGAACAGTTAAATGCTGCCAGAAAGTTAAATGGTTGTATCTACGAAATTTACCACTTGAAATTTTCGAAACACTAACCCGATCACCAAAAGATTGTTGCATAATTTTTGCAGCTTGTGGTGCAAATTTTTTATCACACCAAAAATATAACTTGGCATCAGGTTTTTTCTTTAATATTTCTTTAAAAACCGCTACTACGGGCACCACGTGACCGCCCGACCCGCCGCCGATTGCTAGTATTTTCATAGCCTTCCTCCTTAAAATCTTCAACTTGCTTAAACGATGTGTAATTTGAAATATTGAACACAACCCCTAGAACACCTAAAATCACAACCAAACTAGTTCCACCGTAAGAAATTAACGGAATCGTAATCCCTTTTAGCGGGAAAAGTCCAACCATTGCCGCTACATTAATTACTGTTTGTGAAGTCAACCAGCCAGTAACTCCAGCAACAAAAAGCCGACTTGCAGGATTTTCCATTCTCGAGATAACTTTAAGCAATTGATATATTAATCCAAAATAAATTGCTAAAATTCCAACCAAACCTACAAAACCAAACATCTCGCCCATTACCGCAAAGATTGAGTCGTTGATTGTTTCAGGCAAATATCCAGCTGACTGAACTGAATTACCAATTCCTAGACCCAAAATTCCACCCGAACCAATTGCAAGTTTAGCATTACAGATATGGTACTGATCTTTTCCGCTTTCGGTTAGAATATTGCTACAATCACCTTTCGAAAATGTTAAAATACGCGAAATTCGGTGCGGTTCAAAAACAATCAGCAAAACAACACCAGCTAAAATTAACAAACCTACAGGAACGAGTTTATCTGATTTCATACCAGCAACAATAAACTGAAACGCAATCGCAACAATAATCGTCGTTGCCGTTCCCAAGTCTTTTTGAAAACCAGCAACAACCAATAATACCGCTACAATAATAACGCCTGCAGGTAAAATTGTTTCTTTATAATTATTAATCTTACCCTTTGATGCTTGTGCGCCAAGAAATGTTGAAAGCAACAATATTGCACCAATTTTCAAAAATTCAGCCTGCTGAAAACTAACCCCCGGAAAACCAAACCAGCGACAAGCACCATTTTCGCAAATTACAGGTGGTAAATTAAATATCGCCAACCCAGCAAGTGCAACACATAAAATTAACGAAAATACAAAAATCTGTGAAGATTTCGAAAAAATCCAATTTAGCGGAATCGCTTTCATTCCAAAAAAGAATACAAGCCCAATAATGATATATGTAAGATGTCGCCAGAAGAAATAGTAATCATCATAGTTTGTTCCTTTAGCGATATTTAGAGAATTCGCCCTTTGCGGACTTAATGAAAACATTACAACAAGCCCAATCAAAAGCAATAACCCAATAAATAAAAACAAAATATAGTTTGCTCGGTGTTTTCGAATTCTTTCAAAACCTTCAAGATTCAAGCGTTTTTTATTATCAGCTTTTACACTTTCACGGATTCGAACGCAAGGATTTATAATAAAAATTATAATTGATGATTTTATTAAAAACCAAACTCTTTCTAATAGGCTGCTAAATTGCCCCTTCAAGAAATCTTGAATAACAACCATGAAACTATCGTTTTTAAAATCCCCTTCAAAAAAACTGCTTTTTTGAGAAGCTTGTTTGCGCCTATTTAGATTATTCTGACGTGGTGGATTCGAAACTGCTCTGCGACTAGCGGCGTGTCTAGCACCGTCCCGAATTGGCTGTCTTCTTCGAGGTTCCATTATAAAATTTTATGCTCTGCCAGCGCTAAAATTATACCGATAAATGCTGTAACCATTCCAATGATCCAAAATCGCATTGTAATTTTAGTTTCTTCCCATCCTGTTGCTTCAAGATGATGATGAATTGGTGCTGAAATAAATATCTTACGTTTAAAAACTTTTTTCGAAAAAATCTGAATAGCACTTGAACCAGCTTCGATCACAAAAATTAATCCAATCACAGGAAGAAGAAGTAGCGAATTTGTCAACATTGCAACAACGCCAAGAGTTGTTCCCCATGCAAAAGAACCAATATCACCCATAAAGAAACGAGCTGGATAAACATTAAACCACAAATAAGCAAGCAAAGCTCCAAGCACAGTAAAACAGAAAGCTGCTAGATTATGTTGATTTTGCACAAGAGCGATAATTCCAAAAGCACCAAAAGCCGCGCTTAACAAACCACCAGCCAAACCGTCAAGACCGTCAGAGATATTTACCGCATTACTTGTTGCAACGATAGCAAAAATGAATAGCGGAACCATCCAGTAGCCAATCTCGAAATTACCAACAAATGGAATCATAACAGTTGTAAAATGAAGTTTAAAAGCAAAGAACCACGCCAAAACTCCTGCAAGCGCAATAATCATTGCAAATTTTACGGGTGCACGAAGTCCAGCGTCTTTACGGTTTGAACCCCATACGTTTAAAATATCATCAATCAAACCAATTATTGCACCACCAGCAAGACCTGCTAGCGGTAGCCAAGTTTGTTCGCGTTTCAAGTTTAGCAAAACCGTAAGCACAACAACCGCAACAACACCGATAACTCCAGCCATTGTTGGAATATGTCTTGCGATTTTTTTGGCGTGAAGCTTACTTACAACAGTTAAAGCCTCGCCTGTCACTGAAGCTGTTTTTTGTTTCTTCCAGAATTTATACTTGTAAGCAAAAAACGTATAAAGCGGCGTTAACCCCATAGCAAGAATGAATCCAGCAAGGCTAAATAACGCTGAAACAATTAAATGGTTTGTAATATTTAACATACTTCCTCTTTTCTAATTCGTTGGTTTAACTTCTAAATAATTCAATAGCCAGTTTGAAATTTCCGTAAAAATTGGCGCTGCATCTTTAGAACCTTGTAAGTTTTGGTTTTCACCCCAAACCGCTACCATTATAACATATTCGGCCTGATCTCCGCCACCAAAACCAACATAACTACCAATTGTTTGATAATCGACATATCTTCCGCCAACAATTGTTTGGCTAGTTCCGGTTTTTCCACCAATTTGGTAACCAGCTGGATCTTTTGCGCCACCAACTTTTCGAACACCTTCCAGAACTTGTTTCATTTGCTGACTAGTTTCTTTAGAAATAACACCCTCACGACTAATCTCTGGCGATTTTTTCGAAAGATTGCCGTCCTCATCAACGGTTCCAGCTACTATACTTGGTTTGTATAGCGTTCCACCATTAACGAGAGATGAAAATGCTGTTGAAGTTTGCAACATCGTTGTTGCCATACCCTGACCAAAAATCACATTCGAATATCGAACCGCATTACCTTCTGCGTCTTTTGGCGAAACTAGTGAACCCCGACTCTCCAGAACTTCAATTCCTGTTTCACGACCAAAGCCAAATCTATTATGGAAATAATCGTAAATTTTATTTCTAGCAGTACTATTTAACGAACCGCCACCTAGTAGTTTTCCGATAGTCACCATTCCGGTATTAAGCGAATAATTCATCGCCGTCTGCAACGTAATTGAACCCGTATATCCAAGAGCCGCGTTATTAATCGTAATATCCTCAATTTTTATCGAGTCGGTATTATAGTAACGAGTATTTGCGTTTGCAACACCCTCGTTAATGCCCGTTGCCATCGTAAATGATTTAATCACCGAACCGTTTTCGTAAGCCATTGTTGTTGTGTTATTGTTATAAACCGAACTATTTTCAACTTTAGCATAAGCCGCCGGATCGTATGTCGGGTAATTTGCCATCGCCATAATTTTACCAGTTTTCGGATCCATAACCAAAACCGCACCATGTTTCATTTTTTTGGCTTCCATTTGCGCTTTTAGCACCTTTTCAACTTTTGCTTGAATATTTCGATCTATTGAAAGCGCAATGTTTTTTCCATTCACAGCTGGTTTTTCAATATTTTCGCTTCCAACTTCAATCGTTTGATTGAACGCATCTGTTGTAATTTTTTTGTAGCCATCAGTTCCAGTTAACTCTTTATTCATCGCCTGTTCGATGCCATAGTTTCCACCGTTATCATTCACAAAACCTAGAATCTGCGCGCCTAAATTACCTTCCGGATAAACCCTTCTCGCTTCAGCTGTAAAACCAATTCCGTGGAACTTTTTTTCACGAATCGCGTTAGCTTGTTTTAATGAAAGTTTCGTTCCAACGACTTGATATCTCGTATCTGTTTTTTCGAAAAGTTTCTCGAAATCATTTTTTAGATTTCCGCCAGCAACTTTTCTAAATTCTGAAATAATTTCACTTTTCTTTACTTTTTTCGAATTAGCAATTTCTTGCGGATCAATCCAGAGGGTATAAACAGTTTCGTTCAAAACCATTTTCGTAAGCTTTTTGCCATCCATAGCATAAATTAAACCTCTTTGAGATTTAATTTCAAATTGCTTCCTCTGACCTTTGTCTGCACGCGCACGATAATCCGCGCCTTCAATAACTTGCAAGAAAAAAAGTCGCATAACGATTATCGCAAAAACACCCAAAATTGAGACCGCTAGATAACCAGTTCGACTTTTATTTTTAAAACCTAAAATCATATATTTATATTGTATCACAGTTTTGTGATTTTTTTTGAAAAAGCTTAAACTTATTCTTATTTTGCGTAAGAAACCGCTGCTGGAGTTGTCATTTTCTTTGCAACTTCGCTATTTTCAATATTCGAAAGCGCTGTAAGTCGCGCATTTTCAACTTCTAAATCAGCCTTTTTTGTTTCTAAATCTGAAATCTTTGAATCGATTTGTTGAATTTCATTTCCATAAAGCGCTGGTTTTGAAGAATTCATTAGGAAAATAATTCCAAGTACCGCAATCAAAATACCAAGCATCAAAAATTGCGTTACCGCACCGAGTTTTGCTGTAGGTTGAAAAATAGCGATATTGTTATTTCTTCCATATGATCGCGACGAAGCCTGTGTTTGGCGACGACGACTAACATAATTTGTGTTTGTCTTATACATTGATTGATTTTTTGTTGCGTTTAAATTTAATATTATTTTTAATTTTATTCAATAAAATAAAGCACCAAACCAGTCGCTGGCTGGTGCTTTAAAGTTTAATTTTTTGTTTCAAATTTTTGTTTTTGTTTTTCGAAAGCTTTAAATACTATCGAAAATTAACTTTTACGCGAGCTTGTTCGTTAGCGTAGCTTACTTTGATTGTTTTTGGCATCTCGCCTCCTTTTGTTTTTTTATTTTCTAATGCTTACTCGCAATTTTGCACTACGAGCTCGCGGATTGTTAGCGTCTTCTTTCGCACCATCAAGCGGTTTCTTTGTGATAATTTGAAATTTTGATTCCAAACCTTTTTTCGAATCTTCTTTAAAATAATTCTTCACAAGTTTATCTTCAAGGCTATGAAAAGTAATAATTCCAACTCTTCCGCCATGATTCAAAAGTTTTGGAAGTAATCCTAAAACCTCTTCAACCTGTTGAAGTTCATTATTTACTGCGATTCGAATCGCCTGAAAGGTGCGCGTTGCGGGATGTGTTTTTTGCCACCCGCCTTTGTGCACGCTTAAAATTAAATCAGCTAGTTGTGTTGTAGTCTCAATTCTCTGCTTTTTTCGAACTTCTATTATTTTCGAAACAATTCTTTCAGCAAATCCACGTTTCTCTTCACCAAATTCAATTAAAATTTGCATTAACTCACTCTTATTTGCGAAATTAACAATATCCGCTGCTGTTTTTTCTTGAGCAGGATTCATTCGCATATCAAGCGGGCCATCTTTTCGAAAAGAAAATCCCCTTTCGGCAATATCTAACTGAGGTGAAGAAACACCCAAATCCGCCAAAATTATATCGAATTTTCGACCTTCTTTTACCAATTCCTTTGCTGCAGAAAGAAAATCCATATGCAAAAGCTCTACGCCTTCATTTTTAAACCATTGAAGCGTGCGAATTGCATTTTCATCTCTATCTACCAAAACTGAGTCTTTAAAATTTTTAGTAATATTTAAAAACTCGCCAGCGTGTCCACCATATCCTGCCGTAAAATCGAGATAACTTTCCCCTTTTTTTGGCTGAATTTGAGATAAACTCGCTTGCAATAAAACTGGTATGTGAACTGATTTTTCTGTGTAATTCATAAATTTAAAGCCACCTATCTGATGATTAAACTTTTTGTTTTTGTTTATTTTTTGTTTTAAGATTCATTATAAGTTTAGCTTTTTGCTTGGCGTATAGCCAACCATATGCTGTTTGAGAGACTTATATATGAGGTGGAGTTTTATTTTGGGAGGTTTTAGAATGTACTCCAGCTATTATTTTAACCTGGTTACTGGTATTTGTCCAGCTGTTTAATCACCAGGTAGTTGACCTTAAACTAAAAACTACATCTATTTTTAACGTGCTTTTGTTTTTGTTTAGTGGGTTTTTCTGTTGGTTTCTGTCGTTTCCACTGATTCAAGTTTACCGCGAATTTATTTTTTTCGCAAGACCTATTTTTGACAAACACGCAAATATAGAAATAATTTTTTATATATTTTTCCACAACTCTGTGGAAAAGCAAGCCTAATAACAGATATTCCCTACTTTTCCACAAAGCTTACGTTTAGTTGTTGAAAACCAAATTATCGTGGCAATAAAGCACTAATTAATGCTGCATCATATTTACTTGTAGACATAAGAATCAAGTAAGTTACAAAAATAACGAGGTTAATTGCAAGTGAAAGAACCAAAACAGCACTTCGAAAATCTTGAGTAACTTGATCTACAACTACTGTTCCGTCTTCAGCAATCATAATTCCATTATTTGTTAATAAAGTTTTAGCTTTTTTAATTTCATTATCTTTTTTTGAAACTTTTTTAGCTGAAGTTTCTTTAACAATTTTAGTTTCTGTTTGTTTTTTTGTCATTTTGTTCCTTTTTATTTTATTTGACTTATTTAATCTTAATTGTTTTGTATGTTTATATAATAGCATAAGTTTTTTAAAAAGTCAATAGTTTTATTTCATAATATTCTAAAACATTTTGTTTTTCCTTGCCAAAACTTTGTTCGCTTGACAATTACTTTTTTGATTTTATTTTATTTTTTGACATTCTTTATCTTTATTGTATTTATAATAAAACACTTTAAACACTTTTAAATTCCCTTCTTAAAAGCTATAAAACCTTCTTTTATAGCGTGTGTTTTTAGGTTTAAATACTAATATTTATATGGATCTACTTATAAATATATGATAATAAGCTTTTGTTTAAACTTTTATTGCTTGCTTATTTATTTATTATACTTTACAAATTTTATAAGCAAATTAAAAAGACAACCTTTTATAGATTGTCTTTTTAAAATTAGCTTTTTAGATGTGTGGAATTGCGGGAATTCCCGTTCCACCTTCTTGTTGGATTATTGCTTCAATTTCATAAAGTTGATTCTCATCATCTTTTTTAGGAGATATTGTTATGTTTTTATCAACTTCTAGAAGGAAAGTATCTATATCAGCGTCCATACAATATTCGTCATTTCCAGCATGTCCAGTACATCTTGCTTTATTGTAGTTATCTTTAAACTTCTTAAGCATATCTTTGTTCTCTTTTAGCTTTAGTTTGTCAATTTCTGCTTTAAGGGCGGCTTTGTCTTTTTCTGGATCACCAGTTCCTTTAATTTTGATAAAGATCTTTTCTAGACCAGCATAATGACCAGCGTTAGGCGTATCGCCATCCTCGTTAACTTTAATTCCCACAGTAATGTTTGCCCCAACCTCATAGTCACTATAGCCAGTGGTTTGGCAAGGTTTGCCATTGACTAGGGTTTCGGCGTAAGAGAGTTTTGAGAAAGCACTGATTCCACCAAATGTAGCTGTGGCTAGCATGAAGACTGAAAGGATAATCTTTTTAGATTTCTTGCTTAGTTTTGAAGCAATGAGAGTTGTTAGTCCAAGAATCAAAGCTAGAACAAGGATTGTTGTGATGATTCCTGTTGTGTTTTGTACTCCGGTGTTTGGAGCTTGAATGTTTTTTGGAGCTGATTGGACAGCAACAGTTTCTGGTTTTTTATCTGTTGGAGATGGCGCTGCAGAAACCATATTGTTTTCTGCAGGCTTATCTAGACAGATAAGCTTTTTTAGTTTTAAGTCTTGCATTTGAGCCCTTTCCCATTTATATGTCGTTTATGCTTTAACCATTTTACCACCCACATCGTTAACTGTCAATATATTTTTATAGAGAATCTTCGCCAAAAAGTTTCTTAATTCGCGCCTCAATTGAGCCTTTATGTCGGCCAAGTTCTTTGCTTAATTTTAAGATTAGTTCTTCATTTATTTTGCCGTTTTCGAAAATTACCTCTTGAAGACGTGCATCGTCAGAAAGTTTCCATGGTCGATACGCATTCGGAAATTCTTCTCGCATTTTTTCTAGTTTTTGTGCCCAAGTTGTTTTCGTTGGGGCTTTTTCAATAATCTCGCCCGCCTCGCGCTTTTTGGCGGTTTCTAACAAATGAGCAAAACGTTTTTCAGCCTTTTGACTTTCGTTTTTTAATCGTGTATCAATTCTTTGCGCCTCTTCACTAACAACTAGCGCCATTCGATTTATCCCAATTAAATATAGTTTATCTAATGATCGAACTCGTGAAAGAGCCACATAACCCATTCCTTCAGCAAAAGCTTTTCGAAGATCAATTCGTGCAGCATCAAGGGTCATTCCTTGACTTTTATGAACCGTAATCGCATACGCCAGCCGAAGTGGTATTTGCATAATGCTTGCCCGTTTTCTTTCACCATCGCGCATTTCCCAAGTATCTGGAACCATTGTGACAACTTTTCCATTCTGAAATTGTACAATCGGATAGTCTGTTAAAGTTTCAAAATCAATTACTTCACCAATCGAACCATTCACATATTGACGATTCTGCGCATTTTTTACAGCCATAACCAATGCACCCTTTTTAAGCCGCAAAAGTTCTGGCGCAAGAACTGATTTTTGCAAAGTTTCAACATAATTTTTTGCGCCCGTTGTAGTTTGAGCAAAGTGAAATTCTTTACCTTCAAGCTCAGCAAGCTTTTGCTCGTTGATTTTATCAATATCAATATTTGTAGTGTGAAGCTCGGTTAGGTTTTTCGAAAAATCTTTATTTTCGAATTCTGGCTCAGCATCAACACGATTAAGCAAGCTTTCGGCGTGCTTTCGGCGCAAATCGTCCGCTCGAAGTGCATTTAAAATTTCGGTTAACTCGCTATCTTTCTGGCGATAATTCTCTTCAAGATAACAAACCGTAAAATCCGCCACTCGCCAAGCTTCAGAATGGATCGCAAAACCACCGGTTCGGCTACCGTTTCGATTAATTGGTGGTAGCTGAAAAAAATCGCCACACAAAATTACTTGAATTCCACCAAAAGGTTTGTCGTTTTGGCGAATCGTGCGACAGATTTCTTCAACCATATCAAGCCGAAAATCATGCAACATTGAAATTTCATCAATCACTAAAATATCAGTATTTTTAATAATTTCCGCACGAGTTTTAGGGATTTTTTCGAAAAACTTCTTAGAAAGATAATCATAAATACCAATTCCACTCCAAGCATGAATTGTGTTTCCACTAAGATGAGTTGCCGCCAAACCAGTAGTGGCCGTGACGCTAACTTTTTTTCCAGAATTTTTTGCAAGCTTAATAAACTGGTTAAGCGTGAAAGTTTTTCCACTTCCTGCCGCCCCAGTTAAAAAGACATTCTCGCCCGAAAGCATAATTTCTAAAGCTAGCGCTTGTTTCATTTTCGAAGACTATTCGCTCCCAATCATTCGTGGTGGTTCACCCTCTGGCTCATCAAGCAATTTTTTGCTTTTAATTTCGTAACGACGGCCTGTAATTTCACTCATAATATAATCTTCATTGATTAGATTCACGAACATATCCAAATCGTTGCCGTCCATGATAATAATCGCACCGTTGTCATCCGTCATAAGTTCGAGCTGCATTTCATCGGCATATTCAACCACTTTTTCTTGTGAAATTTCACCAATTTCATCCATTTTTTGTAGTTTTGTTGCGGCTTTTTTATGATCGCGAACTAAGGTTTGTAAATCTAAACCATCTGGAAAACTCAGTTTATATTTTCGTTCAATTTCAAGCACTTTTTGATCAGCCAAAACTTGCTTCTTGTAATCATAGTTGAAAAGTTTTTCGAATTTATTTTGATTAAAAATAAAGATGTCATTATTTACAATTAAAACTTGGTTATCTGGCTGGATTTTTAAACCAAATTCAGGTTCGAAAGCGCCAAATTTACCGTTTCGAAATTCCCAAGCCGTTGCACCACGCAAAACTTGACCTTGCATAATTTGTTTAGCAACATAGAATTTTTCACCTTTTGAATTTGTAAAACGCGCCAAGATTCCCTTAATCCGCTTAAAGTCATGTTCATTTTCGTTAAATTCAGGAATATCAGAATATTGTGTTTCAATTACATTCAAAAGCGCATCCGCATGTTGAACTTTTTTCAACTCAGTTTTCAAAAGCACATCTTTACTTGCTCCACCATCGGTTTCGTAATTACGCACGCTCAAGCCAGTACCCGCCCCCATATTTACAAAATTAATCATGTCGTATAAAAATAGTGGCTTAATTTGTGAGTTTAATTCACCCGCAAAGCTTGTAGTGAAAGGAGCAAAATTTTTATTGAAAAGAAAAAACTCAACATCAAGATCGCCCTTAATCCCATCTGTTAAATTTGCCCATTGAAAAATATCGGTTGATTCATCTTTTTCTAGAGAAGATTCAACTTCATGGTTTATCTCTTCTGTTTCATATTGTTTGTTTTCAGTATTTTCTGAATGTTCAGTTCTAATTTCATCTTCCATGTATTATATTATAGCATAAACGCAAAATAAAAATAACACCTTTTGGTGCTATTTTTAATATTGGTTTTATATGTAATCAACCAATAGAACTGGTTCTCCTGTGTTTGAACTCAAATATTCAGCGTCAATCTTATAAAGTTGTTTTTCATCGTCTACTTTTGGTTCTTTAGTAATTTTTTGACTAATTCCAAACTGGAAATTGTCGGGACTAAGTTGCTTAGTTGTATTGTGCATTAAGAAAAGTGTCGGATTATTAATGTTAAACTGTGTTACCATACTTTCAATTGATTCTTTGTCGTTCTTTAGCTTGTCAATTTCTGCTTTAAGGGCGGCCTTGTCTTTTTCTGGATCACCAGTTCCTTTAATTTTGATAAATTTAGTTATACCAGTAAGACTACCTTGTGCCCTGACGTCTAGCGTAGTATCTACTTCCGCCCCAACCTCATAGTCACTATAGCCAGTGGTTTGGCAAGGTTTGCCATTGACTAGGGTTTCGGCGTAAGAGAGTTTTGAGAAAGCACTGATTCCACCAAATGTAGCTGTGGCTAGCATGAAGACTGAAAGGATAATCTTTTTAGATTTCTTGCTTAGTTTTGAAGCAATGAGAGTTGTTAGTCCAAGAATCAAAGCTAGAACAAGGATTGTTGTGATGATTCCTGTTGTGTTTTGTACTCCGGTGTTTGGAGCTTGAATGTTTTTTGGAGCTGATTGGACAGCAACAGTTTCTGGTTTTTTATCTGTTGGAGATGGCGCTGCAGAAACCATATTGTTTTCTGCAGGCTTATCTAGACAGATAAGCTTTTTTAGTTTTAAGTCTTGCATCTATCATTTCACCTTATTTTCATTATACTTATGTCTATTAAATTTTATCATTATTTACAAAAAATATCAACATGCTTTTGCTTTGATATTAAGCTTATTTTATGTTATAATTTTAAAATGAAAATTGCAATTTTAGGGCGACAACCAAGCATTGGAATTGCCGAACTCGAAAGTGTTTTTGGCGGAGAAAAAATTCGTGTGCTCGGTGATTACGCCTGTCTTATCGAAACTGAAAAACTTAATGTTTCACATTTTGGTTCAATCTTAAAAACTGGTCAAGTAGTTTTCGAAATCAATTCAACAGATTGGCGAGAAGTTTCAAAAAAGATGACTAAAATTTTTGAACAAGATTTTTCAAGCTTTGAAGGAAAAATCACTCTTGGAATTTCTACTTATGGCTTGAAGCTTCGAGCAAACGAACTTTCAAAAACAGGTTTAACGATTAAACAAAAACTTAAAAATCACGATGTTTCTGTGCGAATTATCCCTTTAAAACAATTAGCGCTTTCAACCGCAATTTCACACAACAACAAGCTTGGCTTGAGTGAAAAAAAGATTGAAATTTTGGCAGTGCGTGGCGGTAAAAAAACAATTATCGCCTTAAGTGAAGGTGCACAAAATATCACAAGTTATGCCAAACGTGACCAAAATCGACCAAAACGTGATGCTTTTGTGGGAATGCTACCGCCAAAACTTGCACAAACAATGATCAATTTTGGTGCTGGTAAAAATCAGCCACAAATCAAGGCTTTTTTGGGTGAAAAAACTTTTGAAAACCCTAAAATTCTTGATCCATTTTGTGGAACAGGCACAGTTCTTCAAGAAGCACTTTTAAAAGGTTTCGAAGTTAACGGAACAGATTTAAGTGAAAAAATGATAGAATTTTCGAAAGAAAACAGCGAGTGGTTTTTGCGAGAATTTAAGCCACACGGCAAACTTGGTGAAATTTATCAAGCCGATGCAACAGATGAAAAATGGGCTTTCGCCAACACACTTTCAACCGTTGTTTGCGAAACTTATCTAGGGCAACCCTTCTCTGCTCCACCCTCACCAAAAAAATTAACAGAAGTTCGCGAAAATTGTAATCGTATAATTTCGAACTTTTTGAAAAATTTAGCCACACAAATTCCAGCTGGAACTCAGATTTGTATTGCTGTTCCTGCTTGGAAAACGCAAAATGGCCATTTTTCACATCTTCCGCTTGTTGACTTTTTAAATGAGCTGGGGTATAATAGAAAAGAATTTATGCGCGTTAAACCACAAGATTTAATATATTATCGCGAAAATCAAGTTGTGGCGCGTGAATTATTAGTACTAATAAGGAGTAAAAATGTCACACGTTAAATCGGGTGGTTCAAGTAAGAACGTCCACAATAACGCCGGTCAACGCCTTGGTGTTAAACGATTTGGTGGCCAAAAAGTTAACGAGGGTGAAGTTCTCGTTCGACAAACTGGTGCAACTAAATTGGCTGGTGAAGGAACTTACATGAGCCGAAATTTCACGATTCATGCCAAACAAGACGGTGTTGTGAAATTTAAACAAATCCAAAAACGCAAATTTACTGGTAAAACTGAACGACGCACAGTTGTAGAAGTTGTAGCTGCGTAATTTGCAACAAAAAAATGAGTCTTTCATATCGATTGACTCATTTTTTTGTTGTTTTTAGTAACTTTCGTCAAGCCCTAAATGCTCACGAACTTTTTCAATCACATCAGAAATTACAACCTGAGATTTTACAAGATAATCATCAACGCCAAGCTCTTCAGCTCGCTTTCTATCACTCTCTTGACTTAAAGCTGTAAGCATGATAATTTGAAGATTCATAGTTTCAGGTGTATTTCGTAAAATATCTAAAACATCAAATCCAGAAATTTTTGGCATCATCGCATCAAGCAAGACTAAATCTGGGCGATATTTGAGTGCAGCCGTTAAAGCTTGTTCACCATCATGAACCTCAACAACTTCAAAATCTTCCATTTCAAGGCGAGCACGATAAATACTCGCCAAAACTTCATCATCTTCAACTAATAAAATTTTTTTCTTGACCTGCATGTTAACTCCTTACTTTAGCAAATCTAACGCTTTATTTTTCTGAATGTCATTCAATAAATAGCTTTGACCTTCTGGCACTTTAACTTCAACATCTGGCGAAATTCCATTATTCGAAATATTTTCTCCGTTTGGTGTATACCATTTTGCGATCGTAACTTTCAATAAAGCACCACCCGGCATATCAACAGTAGTTTGAACACTTCCCTTTCCATAGGATTTTTCACCAACAATTGTTGCTGCTTTATTTTCTTTTAAGGCGCCCGCCACGATTTCGCTAGCGCTAGCAGAAGTTCCGTCAAGCAAAATAACAGTTTTCATTCCTTTTAATGGATTACTGCCGGTTGCTCGAATTTCTTCAATAGTTTTTGAACCAGTTTTTTCGCTAACAATTAGCGCGTCCTTCTCAAGCCACAAGCTTGCAACAGTTTTTGCAGCTTGTACGTATCCCCCACCGTTTCCACGCAGGTCTAAAATAACTTTCGAAAATCCTTCACTTTTAATCTCTTCAGCATATTTTTTAGCTAAGGCGCCCGTTTCACTATCAAAGCGATAAATTGAAAGAATCGCAACATTTCCATCTTTCGAAAGTTCTACACTTGGATTATCAATCTTTGCTCGAGTTACTGAAAAATCTTTCACATCTTGGCCTCGCAATACAGCAATTTTAACTGTAGTGCCAGCTTCACCCCGGATTTTTGCACTAACTTCTGCAGTGCTTTTCTTCGAAACATCTTCATCATTAACTTTTAAGATTATATCTCCCGGTAAAATTCCAGCATTTTGTGCAGAATTTTTTGCTAAAACACGCACAACTTTAACAACTTGACCATCTTTTGCAAGTTCAACTCCAATTCCAGCACCAACGTCTCCACTCAAACTTTTATTGAACTCTTCAGCTTCTTTTGCGGTCATATATTCTGTATATTTATCTCCGGCGGCTTCAACTAAACCTTTCGAAGCACCTTCTGCTAGTTTTTGTTGATCTAACTTACCATCAAAATTTGAAGCTAATTGATTATATGTTTTTTCAACCGTTGAAAGATCAAGCTTGTCAACCTTTTTCATTCCAAAAACTGGCGCAATTAAATTTTTAATATCATCTATTCGCGAACCACCAACAAATCCCAAAACCAACATAAATGTTGAAACAATAATAAGCGTTGAGCGTTCAACTTTTTTACCTCTATCCATAAACCCCATTATATCACAAAAGCACAAGCATAACAAAAAATAAATTATATTGCAAAAGAAATTTTAGACAAAATAAAAGACCCGTTTTTTGGGTCTTGAAGACTGGCTAAAAGTTATTTCTACTTAGATATTCTTTTTCCCAGGCGATTGCCTTTTCTTGAACTTTGAGCTCATATGAAGTTCTTCTTTCTAACTTCATACTTCTAATTTCTTTCCGAGCTTCTCGGTATAATTTCAGTTGTTCAATTGCTGGATAAAGTGCATCAGCTATTATTCGTATTAATTCCCTATTATCCTCTATTAATCTTCTATTAAATTCAGCAATAGTTATTTGTTTCTCTTCTGACATTCAAAACACCTCCTACTCTATGCTAAAAATTGCAAAAATAGTTTTTAGAAAATCAATCTTTTGGAATATTGACTAACTGTCTTCTATATGTGCTTGTTCGCGAACACGGTTCATATTGTCACGAACAATTCTCACATTATAATTCAGTTGCTAAATAATTTCAAGCGAATAATAAAAAGCGAGCCAAATAAACTGACTCGCTAAATATTAATCGAAATACACGTAAGTATCGTAAGTGCTTGCTGGAACGGTCATTGTTGAGAATTGTCCCCATCTACCATTGACAAAATAGTTATATTGAGAAATTGTAACCATGTTTCCGTTAACAGCCTCAACCCAGACGATGTGACCGTATTGACCACCAGTCATAACACCGAATGATCCTGCCTTTGGTGTGCTTCCGGTTCGGAATCCGGCATTACGCGCACTAGCTGGAACGTTTTTAGCATTTCCCCAATACGCAGCAGTAATGCCTTTTGTTGCACGTAATTTCCAGGCAACATAACTCACACACTGACGACAGCCATATCCATAACCATCACCACCGTTACCATCTGCACCACCATAACTTACGGCGTTACCATCAACTGGACAGTTTGCATCATTCCAAGGGTAGCTACTTGTTCCAGCAATCGCTTGCGGAATAGCACCACCACCAGCAGCGCGAGCAGCACGCAAAATTTGTGCCTGAATCATATCCTGCTGTTGTTTTTGAAGTTCTGCTTTTTGCGAAGAACGTTCGCTAGCGTATTTAGTATATTCAGCCTCATCGTTCTTAGTTTTAGCAATCAAGTCATTCTGTTGTCGAATTTTTTCTTGAAGTGCAGATTCAGCTTGTCTTTGATTAGTTAACGCAACCTTAACTTCATCGCGTTGCTTTTCAAGCTCTGCTTTTGCCCGCTTAATACTATCAACTTTTTCAACCAGTTGACTTTTAACCGCACTTTGGTATTCGAAATTATCAAGCGCTTTCGAAAGATTGCTACTTCCAGCAATTCGCTCGATAGGTGTTACATCATCATCAAGAGACATTGTTGCTAAAATTGAACCAAGCGCATTTCGATTCCGTTGAATACTGTCTTCATTATTTTTAATCTCAATTTGAAGTTTTTCGAATTGCTTTTGATAGATTGAGATTTGAGATTGAATCATCGTCTTTTCATTTTCGATTCCATTCAATTCATTTTGAAGAGTTTGCGCCTTATTTCTTAATTGGCTCGCTTGAGATTCTGCATCACTAATTTGTGACTGAATCGCTTTAATTTCTTTATCAAGCTGATCAATACTCTTTTCAGCTTGAGCGTTGTTTTTAGGCAAAACTGCAACAACACCAGCAGCTGCGACACCTACAGATATCGCACTATTGATAAGTAAATTTTTCTTCTTAATTTTCTTCATAGTTGTTTTTCTTTTTGCTTTTATTTTATTACTGTTTACAGTATACCACACTTTATTCGTGAAGACAAGCCCCTTTCCTATTATATTTTTAGATATTTCCTTGTTGCAGTGAATGCAGAAATTACACCAATTGTTGAACCTATCAAAATCAATCCAAGAACAACTACAACTCCGTATAATTGCAAAAATGAAATGATTGGAGAAACGATAATTCCATAAGCTTCAAGTTTCGATTTTGAAAGGAAGATTATTGCATAACCAATGATTGTAGCTAAAATTGCAGCAATTGTTCCACAAATTATTGCTTCAACCAAGAAAGGTCCCGCAATAAAGCTCTTGTTTGCACCAATTAGCTTCATCATATAAATCTCTTCTCGACGGTTAAAAATCGCCATTCGAATTGTATTAAAGATAATCAAGCTTGCAATAATAACAAAAATCGAACCAGCCAAAAGCCCAACTTTTTCAGCAAAATTAATCGTATTCGAAATGTTCTTGATTATTTCATTACGGTCACTCGCATATGTTGGTGGATGATCAGGATCAAGACTTGATTTGATCAATTTATCGTTATCAACAAGGTTTTTAAGTTCTGTTGCATCTGAAATATTGACTAATTTAATGTTAAAGATTCCGAAAAATTCATTGTTCGATTCAAGCAAAGCTTTTCGAATATCCGCATCAGAAGAATTCTTACTTGCGAACTTTTCACGTGCTTGCTGTGGTGATGTATAAGTGATACTTGTCACCGATTTTAAATCTTGAATTGATTTCTTCATCTTGGCAATATCGCTATCCGAAACACCTTTCTTAAGATAGATTGACATATCCACTTTATTCTTAATATCTTCAACCGTATCCATCAAAATAGAACGAGCTAACAACGATCCAAAAATAATAACCAAAGTAACCGTCATCACTGCCGTTGCGGCAACCGAAAGCCAAGCGTTTCGCACAAAACTATTTGCGCCATATTTTGTAATTCTCCAAAGAGTTAACATTTTACGACGACGTTGCTTTTGTTGCATTATGACTTTCGAATTTTGTTTCTTTCGACTTTGAGGCATTTGTGGTTTTCGATGATGCCTTAAATTTTGAACTTTCGAAGAAGCATGCAAACGTTTTTTATTGTCATTTTGCGTTTTTGTTGCTGGAGAGTTTGAAAAATCTTCTTTCATTATTGTCTATATTCCCCCTGTGATTGGTCGTGTGTAATTTTTCCGTGGCTTAATGTAATAACACGGCGCTTCAATCTGTTAACAATTTCAACATTGTGTGTAGTTAACACAACAGTTGTTCCATAATCATTAATTTTTTCAAGCAAACGAATAATATCCCAACTGTGTTTTGGGTCGAGATTTCCTGTTGGCTCATCGGCGATCAAGATTTTTGGCTGGCGAGCAAGTGCGCGGGCAATCGCGACACGCTGACGTTCACCACCACTTAACTGATGCGGAAAATTATTCTCTTTACCTTGAAGTCCAACAAGCTTAATAACTTTTGGAACTGTTGCTTTAATTTCATGATTCGTCATTCCAGCAATTTCAAGCGCAAAAGCAACATTTTCGAAAACAGTTCGATTTGGCAAAAGTTTAAAATCCTGAAAAATCACACCAATTCGACGACGCAAAAGTGGAATATCTTTGTCTCGAAGCTTATCGTAGTCAATTCCACCAACTACGATCTTGCCGCTAGTTTGCTTCTCTTCTCGAGTTAGCATTTTTAAGAGTGATGACTTTCCAGCACCACTAGTTCCCACCAAAATCACAAACTCTTTTGGTTTAATATGAAGACTGATCCTGTTAATTGCAGGAGTGTTTGAATTCCCATAAATTTTAGTTACACGATCTAATAATATCATCACTTTCTATTATAACAGTTTTTCGCAAAGCGTTCAAGCTTATTTGTATATTTTATTTTTCTAGATAAAAATAAGCGGTCAAAATCAACCGCGTTATTTTATTTTTTAGACTTTTCTTTCTTTCGAAGAAGTTGTGCAGTATAGTTTTCTGGAGAATCTGCAGTTTTATCAATTCCAAGAACTTCCAAAACATCCCATAATTCTTGACGAATCGCATCTGGGTTATCGCCTTTTTTAACTTCTCTTTCAAGCTTAATGAATGTTCCAAGTTTTTCAACATCATCTAAATAAAAAGTTGTATCTTCTACTTGAAGTTTTTGACGATTTCGAAGAACTTCAACTTTCATTTCAAAGCCTAATTGTTGAACAATATGCGCAGTTTCAGAATAATTCAAAACAGGCGTTTCGTGAATTAGGTCAACATTTTCATTTTGAATGTGTCGTTTTTGGATTAGCTGATACCACGGTTTGCGTTTTGGATCAATAATCTCTGTTCGAATCATCAATTTTGGCAAATTTCGACTTGGTTGATAGCCGCGTGGCAAAAAAACACGGTCGTTCTGAAAAATAACACGGCCAAAATCATGTCCTGTATCTGTTAGGCGCTTGATAAAATCAACCTTATTTTTAATTTTTGCTTTTACAATAACTTTTTTCATAGCTTGATTATATCATATTTTTTAACTGTTGCCAAGATGCTTATATTTTAACCGTTGCCGAGCTTGTTCTGAAAGACAAACCGTCGCAGCCATTGCAACATTCAAACTCTCAATTTTGCCAATTTGCGGAATTATCACTTTTCTCTTAGCTTTCGAAAGAATTTCTTCTGAAACACCCGCACCTTCATTACCAAAAATCCAAGCAGTTTTTGCCGTAAAATCCTCATCGTAAATTGTTTTTTGGGCTTTTAAACTTGTTGCAAAGGTTGGAATTTTAAGCTTTTCGATAATCTCTTTTAAATCTTCATTTTCGAAAATCTCTAGCTGAAAATGCGCTCCCATCCCTGCTCGCAAAACTTTTGGCGACCAAGCTGAAACAGTCCCTTTTGAACAAATTATTTGTTTAACACCAAAACCAACCGCACTGCGCAAAATTGTTCCCAAGTTTCCCGGATCTTGAACTCTATCAAGAATAATTGCATCTTCACAAAAATTAACACCTTGATTTACTGGTATTTTTACAACAAACAGAATACCAACACCTTCAATAACAGGGCTAATTTTTGCATATATTTTAGCTTCAAGTTCGATAATTTCAGTGTTTAATTCTTCACATTTTTGAATAATTGCTTCAACTTCTCTGCTTCTTTTTGAAGAGTTAGAAATCACGCAAAAATCTGGTGCACCGAAGTGCTTAAGCCATTCGGCCGTTAGATGTGCGCCCTCAATAATGGTCATTTTTTGCTTGTTTCGAAAACTTTGTTTTTTTGAAAGCTGAACAAGTTTTTTAACCAACGGGTTTTGCGCCGAACTAATCTTCTTCATTAAATCTCGCTTGATTTTACGCGAATCTGTGAAGCATCATCACGATTTCGAACACTCACCAAGCCGTCTCCCTCAATTGTTTCAAAATCAATAACAACAACTTTCGGCACACCAATTTCATCTGCCTTAGCGTAAACTTTACCAACTTTTCCGCTCAAATCAAATTCTACATTTTTGTATTTTTTACGAAGCTCAAAATAAACCTCTTTAGCTTTTTCGACTAAAGCCTCTTTGTTTTTCAAAAGTGGAGCCACGATGATTTTAGTTGGCGCAAGGTTTTCTGGCAAAGCTAGATAAGTTCGAGTTTTACCCTCAGATTCAACCTCAGTATAAGCATTCGAAAGAACCGCCATCAACAATCGCTCAACACCAAAACTTGGCTCAATCACATGCGGAATAAACTTTTCGCGAGTTTGCTTATCTGTATATTCCATGCTCTTACCACTCGCTCGCTGAATGTTCGCAAGGTCAAAATCGGTTCGATAAGCAATTCCCATCAATTCTTCTTTACCGATTGGGTAATTAAATTCGAAATCTACCGTTCGTTTTGAATAATGCGCTCGATCCTCGGCTGGAACTTCAAGTTCAAACAAAGACTCTTTTGGAAGACCCATTTTTTCAGTTAAGAATTTTCGAACTAGTTGAAGAAGTTTTTCGAATTCAGACTCCCAGTTTTCAGGATTTACGAAATATTCAATTTCCATTTGTTCAAATTCTCGCGAACGGAACACAAAATCACGCGGGCTGATCTCGTTTCGGAAGGCTTTTCCCTGTTGCGCAAGTCCAAATGGCAAACTTGGGTAAAAAGCATCAATTACATTTTTATAGTTTGTAAAGATTCCCTGGGCGGTTTCTGGACGAAGATAAGCTACAGAATTTTCATTAACAACTGCGCCAACGTTAGTTTGAAACATCATATTAAAACTACGAACATCACTCAAATCATTGCCTTTTGGTGATTTCAAACCTTTTTCACGAATAATTTCAGTAATTTTTTCATTCGAAAGACCTTCTGCTTCAATCCCAGCATCTTTCAAAAGATGATCTGCTCGATAGCGTTCACCAGTTTTTAAGTCTTCAACCAAAGGATCAGCAAAAGTCGCAGCATGACCACTAGCTTTCCAAACTTTTGGGTTCATAATAATTGCTGCATCAACACCAAAGATATCTTCACGGTTTTCAACAAAAAATTCCCACCATTCATTCATTATTTTGCGTTTTAAAGCTAAACCAAGTGGGCCATAGTCCCAAGTTCCGCGCATACCGCCATAAACTTCGCTACCTTGCCAAATAAAACCGCGCCGTTTTGCGAGGCTAACAATTCTGTCCATTAAGTCTTCGTTCTTCATTTTTCCTCCATTAAAATCTACTTAATATTATATCAAAAAAATCTTAAAAATACAAAAATAGCCTTCTTTCGAAAGCTATTTTATAATCGTTTTTTATGCTTAAAGTTTAATTTTCGAACCAAATAGTTTCTTTCGAAAAACCCCAGCAGTCAAAGCGCCCATAATTCCAAGAACTGGAACCGCCCAAGCTAATACATTAACAGCTTTTTCAAAACCAGTATTTGGTGCCTTAATTCCTTTTGGAGATTCCTCCTTTTTAGAGCTCTCTTTAGCTGGTTCTGCTGGAGCGGCTGGTTGTGGCTGCTCTGGCTCAATTGGTTTAATAACCGGTTTTTCTTCTTCTGGCTTTTTTGGTTCAACAGGTTTAACTGGCTCAACTGGCTTTACGGGTTGGACAGGTTTAATTGTAGCATAAGTTTCTACTTTACTTCCATAAATTTCACCTTTTTGAGTAAACTCAGATTTAGCAATAGTGCTACCGTTTGGAGCAATTAATTCAGAAGTATATTTAATATCATTAATCTTACCGTTCAAGATTTTTGATCCGTCAACAACCTTAACCGAAGAAATCCAGTTTCGATAAATACCGTCCATTGCTGGCATATCTTTAGTTACTTCAATCACAATTTCAGTATCTGATGTAGAAACAATCTTTACTTCCATTGATGGACCACCGGCAAAATAAACACCATATTTATTCACAGGAGTAGATGCCGAGATACTTTCACGCATTCTTACTAATTGCACAACTGTTCCAACTGGGTAATTTTTACTATCAAAACGAACTGGCGAATCATTACTCATTGTGAGCTTTAGCTTTGTTCCAGCCTTAACTGGGTTATTCTTTGATTGAATAATTGTTGGTCCAAAAATTGAGTTTCCATCATTAGTGTTAAGACTTATATATCCTGAACCAAGATGCGTATTATCAGCAACAAGCAAATTTGGTTTTCTAACCGTTACAGGATCGCCCTTTAAAGTTGTTGTTCCAACGATCTTTGGTTCAATAACTACATCATGATTAGAAAGGATAAAATAATTTGCATTATTGTTAGAAACTGATGTTCGGAAATTTTTGTATTTTTCAATATTTTTATTGAAAATAATTTTCCCCTGCCAAATATTTGCAGCTGGCTTTGCATCTTCGTCATCACGAGGAACAGTTTCAAAATTAAGGTTTTGACCCTTATTGAAGTATTTATCAATTATAGCTTCACCAATTTTATCATTATTGTATCTCAAATCTGCCTTTCCACCAGGAATCAAAGAAACATTTTCTGCACGAAAAATTGCCCAATCACCTTCATGTGCGGTAACACCAGAAACCTCAAGAGTCCATTCACGACCATCTGATTTAATTTGTGTTGGTGTGATTTTTAATTTATTAGTTAAATCTTGCGCTGCCGAAACGGATTTAAACCCGACTACCGACAGCATCGCGGCTACAGCGATTATTAATAGTTTATTTCTAAAATTCATCATCTCTCCTATTTTTATTTAAACAAAACACTTATCTTGTCTCAAGTATAACATTTTTTCAAAATAAACGCAAGCATTTTTTTATTTTTTATTCAACATAAAAAATAACTCTTTCAAATCTTCTAAAATTTTCTCATTACCCTTTATTTTCAAAATAATTCGTGGCTCGCTAGAAAGCATTAATCTTAAAAATTTTATGTGATTAGCATTAAAATCTCCTGCGCTATCTTCAACAAAAACTTTATCATAAAAATCAAAGCTATAAACTAAATCTGCTCGTAACGGGTTGCCATTTTTGTCACTTTCAAGATTAATTTCGTCGCCAGAAAATTCAGCAATTTTTAAATTGAACCATTTTTTCGTTAAATTTAGGTCAATATCAAAATTATTCAAACTTCGAAAAGTTGTTAAAAGAATTTCGAAAAAATCATCACTTTCAATCTGTTCACAAAGCCAAGAAACCTTTTTTATTGCTTGATATGCAAACTCAGTTCGCTCAAAATCTTTCAAAATTTCACCAAAAAATTCTCGCATTCGCGCCGAAGAAAGCGTGCGCATTTCACTCTTACCCTCAATTAAAACAACTTCGTTTAGCGCAAAAAATTCGATTCCACCAGCGAGTTTTGATTTTGGTTTTCGAACGCCGCGCGCCATTGCGCTCACCTTTCCGCCTGGAGTCAATAAATTGATAATCCGATCAGCCTCGCCAAAATCAGTTCGTCGTAAAACTATTGCCAAAGTTTTTTTTCGTGCATTATTCATTTATAATTTCACCTACTTTTTCTCGAAGTTCTTGTGGCCGAAATTGCGATTTTTCGAAAATTCCGCGAACATTAAAATGCTTTAAGCTCTCTATTTCAAGCTCATCCGCTAAGTCTGAACAAATAATAACTGGAATTTTTGCCGTATCAGCATAACTTTGAAGTTCATTCAGTAGTGCAAACGCCGAATGGCCTTCAAGTAAAATATCTAAAAGAATCAAATCTGGTAGATTTTTGTCAATCTTTAAAATTGCTTTTTCAGCCGAGTTAGCGTGCAAAATTTCAAAATTCTTACGTAAAATCCGCTCAAAATTTTCAGCCAAAATCATATTATCTTCAATAATTAAAATTTTTTTCACAACAAACTCAACTGACCAGAACGATTTAAATCTATATAAAACGTGCTTCCGTTGCGGTGGCGAATTACACCAATCTTAGCACCCATTGCTGTAGCAAAACTTTGCGCAATAAAAATACCCAAACCCGAACTTTGCGGACGCGAACTAGCTTGCACAGGTTGATGGTTTTGCTTTTTAACGGCACGCCAAATTGAAAGTGGCAATTCATCACCAAAATCACGCACAGAAATTCGAACCTTTTCGCCAACGTTTGAAACTTTAATCTCAACTTCAGTTTTTTCGTTCGAAGAATAAAGTGCATTGTCTGAAAAATTCATCAAAACTGAACGCAAAAGTTCATAATTTGCGACAATAAGTTCATTTTTTCGCACATTTTTAAATCTGATAACTCGATTATGAAGTTTAAACACATCTGAAATCTCAGAAACAACATCGCAACAAATTTTTTTAGAATTTATTGGTTCCAACTCAAACATTGCATCTTCAAGTTTTGAAATTTTGGTTAAATCCTGAACCAACCGTAAAGCTCTTTCGCTAGTTATATCAATCTGGTGAAGAATCCGCAAACGCTCATCTTCCGAAATTTCAATATCGTCATCGTTTAAAGTTAGCGAAAGTTGTCGGATAATAGAAAGCGGGGTTTTCATCTCGTGAGCAGCAACAAGAAAACTACTTTCTTTTGCTACCAGATTTAAAAACTCCCGCTCATTCATGCTTTTATTATAGCAAATTTTTGCTATTTTTTAAAGCTAGTCATTAATTTTTAGGGTGCTCAAAACGTTTTCGTTCAAAACATTATTGTAAGTGTCAGCATCTGTTCGAATCATTAACGTTTTGTTGTTTAATTTGAAGTAATAAGCTGTTCCGCGGATTCGGTTATTTTTTTCTGGTCCTGGGAACAAACCTGAAACCTTAGTTGCTGGATAACCATTAACCGTTACTGTTTCAGAAGAAAGCTCACCTTTTTTGATCGCTTCATTAAACTCTTTTAGAACTTCGTCCATGTTCTTTTCGTAGATGAATACTCGCAATCCAAATCGTTGTGTAGTTCGTTCATCTTTTGGAACTGGTGGAACTGATTCAGGATAGAAATAAGCAAAGAAGCCTTTACGATCAGAGCCGTTTGATTCAACGTATTGATTCCAGAAAGTTGGATAGCTGAATGTTACTTTTCCTAGATCTTCTGGAGCGCGAAATTCTTTAACAGTTTTTCGCCTTTCTTCGTTGTATTTCTTTTCATCATCTTCTTGTTGTTTTCTTTTTGCGTCAGCTACGGCAAGGCTAATTTGGCCGTCAACATCAGTTTTAGAATTATTATATTGAATGTAAGCCCAAATTCCAAATGAACCTGCACCAGCAAATCCAATACTCAAAAGAATAATTGCAATTGTTGAGCCTTCTACTGCACCTTTTTTGAATCTACTCATACTACCATTATACTTATGTTTTTAAAATTTTCAAGTGCTTTTATTTCGGTTTTTTGAAAAAATAAAAAACCGCCAAAGCGGAATTTATCAAAAAATTGGTGGCTCCTCCCAGACTTGAACTGGGGACACAAGGCTCTTCAGGCCTCTGCTCTACCAACTGAGCTAAAGAGCCAACCTTTTTCAATTATACAGTATAAGCTTTTTTATTGCAAGCGTTTTTTAAATTTTAATTTTAACTAATTTTTTATTTATTGACTTTTTAGCTAAAAAATGTTATTATATAAATATTCCAAAAAAGGAGGTTCTTTATTGTTAGTAGTAAAAAATGTGCAAATTTTTCGTAATCTACTTTCTCGGGGTACAAAACTACCACACAGAGTTAGATTAAAAACTGAAAATGGCGAATTCCCTGCTGTAATCGAGTTTTTAAAACAGTTTGAAAAATATATCCGTATTGAAGGAAAAATCGTTATAAATGAACAAAAACCTGAGATACAAAGATTTGAATCAAATCTTTTGAACAGCGAGAATGAAGCTCAAATTGAGGTTTTTAAAATTGCACAAGATTAAAGCCCATTTTAGATGGGCTTTTCGAATGTCTCAAATTCAGAAATCTCTTTACGATGTTCGCTTCGAACTTTATTCATTTCAACTAAATCTTTAAATTCTAAGTTTTTGCTTTCAGCTTGTGCGTCCATTAAATCATAGAAAATATCTAAACTCTCATAATTCATTGTTGGCGCTGAAATTAAAATTTTATTAGCCTTATAATCGTGCATTAACTGATCAAAATCATACATCAAATCTTCATATTTATCATCTCGAAGATATTTTTCGTTAATATCACGGTGTGGTGAGGCCAAAACCGAAGCACCAATTTTTCGAAGCAGATTCAATCGCGTTGGATTATTTTCGAAACGACGAGTGTGATAGCCTTCGCTACGTTCACCAATACCACGACCAAAATCATCATTTTTATCATACCAAACTGGTACAGAACCATGAACCAATTTAACTTCACCGTTAACTTCAGACTTTACTTGCTTATCTTCACTCTCCCAAAAAGTAAAACCTTTTTCGTTAACTTTAGCTTCGGGCAAAGCTTTCTTAAGCAAAAATCCAGCCACGCCAATTGTGGCGCCCGAAAAACTAGTTTCATCAACCGCAATCACTTTTTTACCTTCAACTGTTGTTTTTGCTTTCAAAATTTGCTGAATAATCTCGTCTTCTGACGCGTTCATATCAATTTCAGCATCCTTGTCTAAAAATTGTGAGCGAACCGCTGCTAAAATTCGATCTTTTGTTTCTTGAGAAGTTTCCATTTGCCAACGATTAATAAAGTGGCTTGTTTCAGCTAGCTTATTTCCCTCTGTTCCATCACTAAAATAACCGTCACGAATTCCAAATCCAAGTTCTGTGAAAATCTGATTTCTATCGATGTTCAAAAATTTTGAATCTGGCCGTTTTTTATCTGGCATTACGTTTTTAAGGACTTTTCGAGCCAAACCATCAAGCGGACGCGCTGATTTATCGAGATAAACCACCGTATCATATCGAGAAGCCATATCCGCAAGCGCAATTCCGTGTTTTAGATATTTTGAAGCAACCAAGTCGATTCCAACTTTTCCAGCACCATTAACTAGTTGTTTTGAAAGAATTTTGTAATCCTTTGGATTCACGATAAAATCATCATTTTTATCAAAATAACCTTTTTCAATTTCTTCTTGACGGCGATTTTTAAGTGCAATTTCATCTTCGAGATGTTCTTTCGCTTCTTGACTATCTGGATTTAAATAAGCAAATCGTTCACGCTTTTTCGAAAAATGCCTAGTTTTTTCAGAGATTTCTAAAATCGCCCCGCCTAAATCTCGCGCCTTCTCTTTCGAAAGCGGAGATTTTGCCATTTCTTGCGAAGTTTCGAAAGTTTCTGTTGTAGAAATTGTATTAAATTTTTTCATATTTTATTTTTATTTTTTTATTACGTGGTTAAATAATATCACAAAACTAGCATTTTGTCAATATGCTTAAGTTTTAATCTTTAACATCTTCCAAAAAGGCATAGATAAATCCGTCTATTTCACCATTTAGAACTTTATCTACATCTTTTTCTTCGTGCTTTGTTCGAGTATCTTTTACCAATTTATAAGGGTTAAGAACGTAATTTCGAATTTGCGAACCCCAATCGGCAGATTTTCCAGCTTGAAGTTCACTTAGATTTTGTGCGTGCTGTTCCATTTTCATTTGCGCAAGCTTTCCGCGTAAAATTTTCATGGCAGTTTCTTTATTTTGCGTTTGCGAGCGCTCATTTTGAATTGCCACAACAATTCCGGTTGGCAAGTGTGTAATTCGAACTGCCGAATCAGTTGTATTCACGCCCTGCCCACCTTTTCCACCGGAACGATAGACGTCAATGCGCAAGTCTTTTTCGGCAATCTTAACTTGTTCGGGCGCATCAATTTTTGGCAAAACTTCAACCAACGCAAAAGAAGTTTCACGACTTCCAGCACTGTTAAATGGAGAAATTCGCACTAAACGATGCACGCCATTTTCGCTACGGAGTTTACCATAAGCGTTCAATCCTTGAACCTCAAAAACACTAGTTTTTATTCCAGCTTCTTCGCCGGTACTTCGTTCGATTTGTTCAGTTTTAAAATCATTCTTTTCAGCCCAACGCAGATACATTCGCTCAAGCATCTCAGCAAAATCTTGCGCATCAGTTCCGCCAACACCAGATGTAATACGCACAATTGCATCACCATGATCAAATTCCCCACTAAAGAGAAGTTGTTTTTGCAATTCTTTAAAATCATTTTCGAACTGACAAATTTGGCTTTCGAACTCTTCCATAAGATCTTCATCGCCAAGATTTATTAACTCAAAAATATCCTCGACTTGCGTTTTCAAAACAACCCAAGGGTGAATTTCCTTTTTTAAATTAGCAAGCTTTTTAATTTTTTCTTGCGCAATAGAAGGATTCAGCCAGATTTCAGGGTTTGAAACTTCGCTTTCGAGGTTATTTAATTGCTGTTTTTTATCTTCAAGATTAAGCTTCAAGCTCGCTTTTTTAAGCTCATCTAAAATATTGCCCACACGAGCTTTTAGCTTATCCATAGAAAATTATTTTTTAGCTTCCTTTTCAGCTTCTTCTGCTTCTTCGTCTTCATCAACAAAGAGCTTTTCAATGAACACGAGTACAAAATAAACAACAAAAGCAATTACTAAAAAGTTGATAACGTCGTTTAGGAATGTTCCATAAGAAAGCACAGCTTCTTTTCCAGCTGGTGTTTTTCCCATACGCCAAACAACACCTTTGAGTCCTTCAGAAGAACCAAGAACAAAACCAAGTGGTGGCATAATAATATTGTTGATCAAAGATTTTACAAGTTCACCAGATGCGGTTCCAAGAATCAAACCGATAGCCATACCGATCAAACCTTGATCTTTAATGAATTTTTTAAAACCTTTAATATGGGCTTTTGGATCTACCTTTTTTAGCCTTGCAGTTGCTTTTTTAACTGTTTTAGCTTTAGTAACCTTCTTAACTTTAGTCTCTTTTTTACTCATAACACCCATTCTATCATAAAAGGTTTACATTTTCAATAAATTGCTCGCCTCGATCAACATAGCTTTTGAACATATCAAAACTTGCGTGCGCTGGGCTTAAAATAACCACGTCGCCACTTTGAGCATTTTCGAAAGAAGTTTTCACAACTTCTTGCATATTTGTCTCTCGACCTAAATTTATAAACCGCTCAAAACCCACTTGAGTTAATTTTTGGGCTAATTTCGAAGATTCCGCGCCCATTAAAATCACTTTTCGAAGCTCATTTTCTGACGAATTGGAGATTTTAGCAATCAATTCACTCAAATCTGCACCTTTGTCATTACCGCCAAGAATTAAAATTTTCGGTTGGCTAAATGAATTAAGCGCCGCAATCGCACTGCCAGGAGTTGTTGCAATAGAATCATCATAAAAACGCACCCCAGAAACTTCTTTCACAAATTTCAACCGATGTGGTAATCCAGTAAAACTTGAAAGACCTTTTTGCCAAAAATCAAAAATTTCTTCAAGCGCAAAACCTTTTTCACGTAATAAATCAAAAGTTGCAATCATTGCTGCACAAGCATTTTTCTGATTGTGTTCACCAGGAATTTTTAAAATATCTGTACTAAAAATTAGTTCATCACCCCATAAAAATTGACCATTTTGAACATGTGCTAAATCATAATTTGGAAACGGCTGGAGCTCAGATTTTAAATTTGCTTTTAAGTTTTCTACCGCACTCAAAACCGTTGGATTTTCTTGGTTAAAAATAAAGAAATCGCCCTCTTTTTGATTTTTTGCAATATTTAATTTAGCCTGAACATAATCTTCAAAACTATCATGAACATCCAAGTGATCTGGCTCAATATTGTTTAAAATTGAAATATGTGGCGATTTTTGCGCATCCCAAAGTTGAAAACTGCTTAATTCATAAACAACTGCGTCTTGATCGCCAATCTCATTCAGTTTATCTAGTGCAGGAACGCCAATATTGCCGAGTAAATGAGTTTTTAATCCTGCGGCTCGCAAAATTTCAGCAATAAAACTTGAAACCGTTCCCTTGCCTTTTGAACCTGTTACACCGATAATTGGAGCTGGGCAGTTTTCGAAAAATAAATTTGTAACAGATGTAATTTTAGCATTTTTTGGCAATCGTGAAGGATTTACAGCCGGTGTTCGCACGATTAAATCTGCTTGGATTTTTGAAAAATCGTGAAAATTACCAAAAAATTTTACATCTTCTGGCAATTTTAGCTTTCCGTTTTCGCGTTCGTCATAAACTTCGAAAACCGTGTTTTTATCTAATTTTTTAAAATATTCATAAGCGCTTTTTGTTTCAAGACCAAAACCAATTAATGCAATTTTCATATTTCTCCTTTTTAGGTTAAATTCTATTTTTATTTTAGCATATTTACACAGAAAAAACACCCCTTAAACTGGGGTGTTTTTATTTAGAGCGCTATGGACCAAACCTTCTTCTTCTATTCGGTGGTAGATATCCTTGATCTGATGGAAAAGCACGTCTAGGTCTAGGTGCTGGTGCTGGCGTAGGATTGGCAGGAGCAGCTGCAGCAGGAGCGTTTGCTTTAGCAAGATTTGACATCTCTTTAAAGTTCCTCTCCTGGTTAGGTGTCAAGAACATCTTACCATCGTTATGTGCCTTGAGTGCCTGATCGGCAACTTTACCCATATTTTGCGCATGTGAAATTTGGTTTTGATCACCACTATCAAATGCACTTTTCATAGCGTTAATAGCTTGGTTATTTGCAGGATTAGGCTTAGACATTTCTGACCAACCAGCCATCTTTTGAGCGTTTGCACCAGAATAAGTTGAAGCTTGTTGCTGGAAGTCTGAAACCTTCTGTAGATTACCGCTAGATGGGTTCTGAGCAAGAGCTTTAGCCATAGCTGGGTTTGCACTTTTCATATCAGAACTCATATTTGAGTTAATCTGTGCCATTGCGGTTTGTATTTGAGCTTCAGTTGAATTCTCTAAAGCATCATCAATAATTTTAGCCGTGGCCGCAGTTTTATCGGCAGCGCTTAGGTTAGAGTTTGCAACTGCTTGCGTGAGTGCACCTTGCATCATTCCCTTCTGTGTTGGATCACTTACATTAGAAATTTTTTGTAGGTAATTATCAACATTACCAACATCACCAGCAATTCCGTTTCTCATAACATGAGACATACCTTCAACCTGTTTTTTCTCATGAGCAGCAATTTCACCACCCAAGACTGCAACTCTAGCATGCTCCGCTTCAGTTAGATTGTCTTTACCTAAGAGCCTATCAAGCTCTCTCTTATTCCTTGCGTGTCTTCGAGTAGCCTTACCTTGTTGGTATTTTTCCTCACGAGCATCCTTACCAATTGCAAGACCATTAATCTTTCTACTACCTTCCCATTCTTTAAAGCGCCTCATTGGTCGGCCATTTTCAGTAGCATTAGCGAGTCTACCAGACATTCGGTCAAGAGTTCCACGCAAATTACCACCTGTTAGGCCATCAATAATCGAAAGCACACTCTTAATGATAGCAACAATTGTAAACAGTGAAAGAATTGGTAATAGACCGTAAGCAACCTTTAAGAGCGGACTAGTCTCATTGCTATATAGCAAGTTTGAGACAAAAATTGCACCACCAACAACTAATGAACAAATTGGATAAATCATTAACATGTTTTTTAAGAACTTTGCCCATTTTCTGAAGAAGCCTTCAGTGTTTGGTAGAATTCCGGCAACAAAAGCTAATGGCGAAATAACTACAAGCACAATCACGGCAGCTTGTCGAACCAGCAAGATAAATACCATCATAATTAAGGCAAGTGCCGCCGAGAAGAGGAATAGTAGAATTGAAGATCCAGCAGCAAGAACGCCAGTGATAGCCGCAGCAGTACCAACACCAAGAACAGCAGTTCCACCCAAGATCTGCTCGACAGGACTATCTTTTTGCTGAGAGTCACTTGAATATTGCCAAGAACCATCACCGGTAAGCCACTCAAACAGCGTATGTCCAACAATGTTAGAGATATCAATCATTATAACAGAAATATACCAAGAAATATTAACCAAAATTGCAAAAACAATAATTTTTGGCAGCATCTTCTTGATACCATAGTTAGAAATTCCAACACCTGAAACTTGTGAGAAAATGATAATCGCCAGAACTATAACAAAGAAGACATTGGCCATATCACGAAAGCCAGACCAAGTTTTAAACGCAGGTTTATCTTGTTGGAAGATTTCATCAGCCTTAATGTTCAAAAAGTGTTGTTGCATAAGGCTATAGATGCTAACAACCATACCGTTTGAACCGCGAATAATCGGACACATGATCCAACCAATCCATTCGATTGCACAAGAGTTTTTATCTTTAGAGCCATCGCTATCGCCGTCATCATCACCAGCTGGATTGTTCTTACATTCCTCACTGTCTTGGTTTTCTTTTTTATTACACTTTTCTACATTATCACCAGCTTTGGTACCTTTTTTAGCACAAGTATAAACACCCCTTTTTGACTTACCCCAAAGCACCATTCCCTTCTCTGTGAAGTCTTTAAGTTGAGTTTTTTCACTCTTTTCATATCCTTTAGCACAATCACCGGCTGTTAGATATTTATTAGGCAAGGAGCTCATATTATTATAACCCTGAGGATCTCCGTTCATGTCATTTAAGTAGCAGTTCTCTTCACTACTCTGTCGGTTACCCACATTTCCACCCACACCCCAATATCCACCAATTTTCTTACACTCATCTGGTCCTAGCTTGTCTTTAGTGGATCTGCCTTTAGGGTAAGCGGTATTCTTATCTTTTTTTCCTTTTCTTTCACAAACATTAACACCATTATAGTCTTTCTTACTATACCCTTGAAAACAACTACCACCATCATTCAAGACATATTTATCATAACCGGACATATACTCCGGACCCTCTATTGTTAACGGCGTAGTCTTACCAACTTTACCATCTTTAATATCCGGTATGTTAACCTTACAACCCCTGTGACCTCCGTTAGCTGGTTGATATTCAAAACCCCCATCTTTACAGTCTGCAACACTATACCTATAGTCCTCTGTAAAATACTCCGCATAAGCCTGATAGCGATTATCTACTACAGATGTTGCTATCGTAAACAAAGCTAAAATAGCTAAAAATAGCCCCTTTTTGTTTTTTAACCCAACCCAAAAAATATTCATAATGCTTATATTTAATCACAAAAAAGTTAAAAAATCAATACAATTATGCTTTTTAAAATAATAAAAATAGCCCGTTAAGATTGAGCTATTTTGAAAGGTTTGGTGCGAGGTTTTACCAACCGCCACCACCGCCACCGCCGGCACCACCGCCAGAGAATCCGCCACCGCCGCCAGAACCACCAGAGCTTGGTGCAGAATAACTATTAACGGCACTATTAAAGCTGCTGAGCGTATCTGCAAAAACGGCTGCGTTGAATGCGGTCATACCAGAATACCAATCTGGTTGATAATCATCGTTTGCGAATTCAACTTCGAGAACCTTTGCCCAAGATTTTTCGAGACCAAACAAAGCCGCCCAAGGCAAAAGTTTTTCGTAAAGTTTAACGCGTGAACCGCCAAATTCATTCTTAAAGCGTTCAGAATTTTCAAGGCTTTGAAGATATTTGAGCCGTTCACTTTCAGCAACTGAAATATAAAGCTTTAATCCCATTAGATAGTTCTTCATTTCATAACCTTTTTTGGATGGAAGTTTAGTATTCACGACAATAATAATTAGTGTTGAGAATATACCCACAACTATAACCGAAAGGAAGATGAAAGGATGCCACTTTGAAACAGTTGAAAGCGCTGAAAATGTAAAATCGCTAAAGAAGAATGATGCAAAGATTAAAACATTAGTAACATACGCAAAGATGCGTGCTTTTTTGTTGAAAGCTGGTTCGTTTTGATCGTAATAATCTGTTTCTTTAAATCCGTCGTTTGAAATTCTTGATGAAATATTTGATGCAACAGAAGAATCCATGGTTTTCGAAAGGCTAAGTTCTTCGCCATCAACAAAGAAGCATTCCAAAAGTTCGCGCATATCTGGGTTTAAACCTTTGTAATTTAGCAGTTTTATTTTGTAAGCTTTATGTTTGCCAAAAAGGTTTTTCTTCTCTTCTTCCTCGATTAGAATATTACCATTAACTGCAAAAAATAACATTGCAGCGGTAATTTTTTTGTTCGATTTGACCAAATTTCCAGCATCAAGAATATCTAAATCTTCGATTTTTGGTGGTAAATATTGCGGAACAACCGTTTTAGCCTCTTTCGAAAGTGAATTTCGTTTTCGAATTGCATTTTTCTTGTAGCAAACTATAATGGCTGAAATTGCAATTATCAAAGCAATAATCATGCAAATAATTGCCACAATAACCGTAATCACATCTAAAGAGTTAGGCGTTGGTTGTGCGAATTTATTGTTAAAATTCATCAAAAATGTTACGCTTTGGTTGCCTAAAACATTCTTTTCAGAAAATGTAAATTCACCATTTTTTTGGTTTAGATATGATTTTTCACATTGAGTATCTGAGCCGTATGCGCCAGAAAAACACTTTGCAACACCTTTAAATTCGTTTTTAACAGATTGATCTAAGATGACTCTTCCTGAAACTTCACCAAACTGCTGCTGCCACTGCGAACCATTCACATTAACGATCAAAAATTGTTGATCTTTTTGGTTACCTTCCCCAGCTTTTAGAATATTTTTTAGATGATATTTGATTTGGTATTCGTGTCGACCAGAAACATATTGGCCAGCGTCACCAATTCGAAAAACAATATTACCATTATCTTGTCTTGTGCTATATGGAACTCTTACGCCGTCCATCGCAATTTCGGCTTTACCGTCAAAAATAGTTTTGCCGTTATAATATTTTGGAATAGCGCGTTCGATTCCGTGATTAACGTTATTAAGGATGAAACTTGCTGAAATTTGTTCGGTTACTTCAAGATCGGTATCACCCTTTTGATTAGCACTAAACCTATAAGTTCCATCAAATTTTCGAATTTTAATATTCTGATTCTTCTCTTGAAGTTCTCTTTGTTCGGCAGCGGTATCTCTTCTTCTACGACGCGCAAAAGCTTGATGCGAAAAACTTGCCGAAACAAAACTAGTTGCCAAAACCGCCACTAAAAATAGTGACGTAATTTTGGTAATTTTTTGTAAACGATTATTTTGTGATTTCATTATCGGTTGTTCCCGCGTTCTTAAAGCTGATTAGGTTTTCTGTTGACATTTTAACCATATTTTGAACGGCAACATCTGTATTAAACGCAACGTGCGGCGTAATAATAACATTTGGAAAATTCGACAAATCGCGATAAACTGAATCTTTGATGATTTTTCCGCTTAGATCTTTTCGAATAAGGTCTTTTTCGTTTTCGAAAACATCAAGGCCAGCCGCAGCAACTTTTCCGCTAACTAACGCATCGCGCAAATCTGCGGTATTGATGTGCCCGCCACGAGCAGTATTTATGATAACCACGCCATCTTTCATTTTAGCAATGCTTTCGGCATTAATAATGTGGTGATTTTCGTGTGTTAGTGGAATATGAAGCGAGATTAAATCACTTTCCGCAAAAATTTCATCAAGAGATTTATATTCTAAGATATTTTGCGCTTGTGGATTCTGGAAAGTATCGTACGCAATAATTTTAGCACCAAAAGCCTTGAAAACTTTAGCTGTTGTTAAGCCAATGTGGCCTGTGCCGATAATTCCAACCGTCATAGTGTTAAGTTCGCGACCCATTAAATTATCAACCGAGAAATTCTGGTTTTTTGCACGCGAAAGACAAAGTGGAATGTTTCGAATTGTTGCAAGTGCAAGCGCAACTGCAAATTCAGCAATCGCACTTGGTGAATATTGCGGAACGTTCGAAATTTTAATTCCAAAACTTTTAGCCTTTTCAATATCTATTCCATCAAATCCAGCTGTTCGAACCGTAAAATAAGAAATTCCCATTTTCGAAAGCGGTTCCCAAACATCGTTTAGTTCTTCACTTGAAGTATATGAAGAAACCGCATCGAAACCTTCAGCTAATTTTACAGTTTCAGCGTTTAAATCTTTTGAAGTTGTAGCATATTCAATGCCAAATTGCTCCGCAAATTTTTCAAAATATTGGAGCTCGTCTTTTCGTACACTGTAAGCAATAATTTTCATATATAACAATTATAATGCTTAAGGCTTGTTTTTTCAAGATTTTTAATTATTTTGAAAATTTTTCGAAAAGCTCTTCTTTTGAAAGAAGCTCAGTTTGGCCAGTTGCGCGTGAGACAATTTCGAATTTTTCGCTTTCAAGAAGCCGATCAGAAACTGTAAGTCGATAAGGAACTCCCATCAATTCAGCGTCGGCAAATTTTTGACCTGGGCGAAGATTACGGTCATCAAACAAAACTTCGATTCCCTTTTTCGAAAATTCATTATAAATTTCTTCTGCTAATTCTTGTGATTTTTCGCCAATTTGCACGAGGTAAATTTTAGCTGGAGCAACGTTTTCTGGCCAAATCAAACCTTTTTCATCACTGAATTTTTCAGCAATCACACCCATCACGCGAGTGATTCCAATTCCGTATGAACCCATCCAAGCAGATTTTCGCTCACCGTTTTTATCGGTAAAATAAAGTCCCATTTCATCGGTTTTTTGCGTACCAAAATTAAAGATGTTGCCGACCTCAGCAGTTTTAACTTTCTCTAAACCTTCTTTAGAATCAATTTCACCTTCTTCAATCGCTTGGTCTAAAATTTCTTCGTTGAAAGCAAGAGTTTTTTCGCCGTCGCGTTTCAAATAAACATAATCTTCACCGGCATCACAAATTGTTTGGAATTCATGACTGAATTTTGTGAACGCACCGCCGCTAGCGAAAGTCACGAAAGTATCTTCGCCCAAACCAAGACGTTCGAAAATTCGCTCATACGCTTTCGAAACTTTAAAATAATAACTTTCCAAATCCTCTTTTGTGGCGTGAACAGAATACAAATCTTTCATCAAAAATTCACGACCGCGCATAATTCCGCTTTTTGCACGAAGTTCGTTTCGCATTTTATTTTGGAATTGAAAAACCGAAACTGGCAAATCTTTATATGATTGAATGTGACTTTTAAGCATTTCAACAATCGGCTCTTCATGACTCCAGCCCAAGCCAACTTCTGTTTTATCTTTAAGCGTAGTCTTAAACCAAACATCCACAACATCATCGTTCCAACGAGTTGTGCGTTCCCAAACTTCACGGCGTTGAAGAGTTGTCATTAAAATTTCATTAGCATCAATTTTTTCAAGCTCTTCACGCACGATTTTTTTAATATTTTCTAACACCTTAAAACCAAGTGGTAAGTAGTCGTAAGCACCAGCCATTTCTT
>CAKUZG010000004.1 GCA_934717805.1 uncultured Candidatus Saccharibacteria bacterium
CTATTTTACACCTAAGATTTACATTTGTCAACAAAAAGTTTTAAAAAAAACAAATCTTCCTTTGAAGATTTGTCTGGTTGGGCTTTTTCACTCCCTATTTTTGTCTCTATACTATCTCCTGCAAAGCTTGAGCTAGGGTGTGATACCCGGCCACACTTAGATGGAGGCCATCTGTCGTATAGGCTTCTGCTAACTGCCCCACTTCATCCAATAAAGACGAATACACCTCGACATAGCTGACCTGGTGGTAGGCTTGTGCCAATTCTCTGTAGACCTGATTGAGGGCCTGATTTTTTTCATTGGACCGGATAGAGACTTTCTGCTTATAGCGCTCTCTTCCTGACTCACATGATCAATACGATCCAAGCCAACTACCAAGCTCAAATTCCTTCTTTCTATTACATACAATTGCAACGAATCGTTTTTAATCTCGTTTAAGCATTACAGTAAAAGCTTCACTCGGAATTTCAACATTTCCAAATTTCTTCATTCGCTTTTTACCGCGCTTTTGTTTGGCTAATAATTTCTTCTTTCGAGAAACGTCACCGCCATAAAGATATCCCGTCACATCTTTTCGATAAGCTGAAATGTTTTCGCGCGCAATGAATTTTCCGCCAATTGCCGCTTGAATTGCCACCTGGAAGTTTTGCCGCGGAATCACTTCTTTCAATTTTGCAGTAATCTCGCGACCCATTCGCACACTCTCCGAACGGTGGCACATCACTGAAAGCGCATCAACCATTTCACCCGCAACATAAAAATCTACTCGCACTAAATCTTCTGCTAAATAATCCCAAAGCTCATAATTAAATGAACCGTAGCCCGACGTAACACTTTTAAGCTGATCGTAAAAATCGGTCAAAAGATTTGCGAGTGGTGCCTCAAAAGAAATCAACACACGCTCATCAATATAGCTCAAATTCTTTTGTAAACCACGCTTTGAAACAATTAGTTGAATTACCGCACCAACATAATCTTTTGGCACCACAATTTCGCCCTTAATCCACGGCTCACGAATTTCAGAAATCCTTGTTTGATCTGGCAAGTCAGCTGCACTTTTAATATCTAACTCTTTACCTGTTGTTAAAATTACATGGTAGTCAGTTGAAGGGTTAGTAATCACTAGATCTAGATTATATTCTCGTTCCAAACGCTCACGAACGATATCCATATGAAGAAGTCCAAGAAAACCGATTCGTATACCAAAGCCCAAAACTGGTGAATTTTCTGGCTCAAATTGTAATGCGGAATCACTCAAACTTAGCTTTTCAACCGCATCTTTCAAATCTTGATAATCCTCATTCGAAACTGGGAAAAATCCCGCATAAACAAATGGCTGAACATTCTGATATCCGGGCAAAGGTTCGTTAGCAGGGTTTTTCGAAAGTGTTACGGTATCACCAACCTTCGCCTCGCGCGTGGTTTTCAAGTTTGTCACGATGTAACCAATTTCGCCTGCTCCCATTTTATCATACGGCGTCATTTTTGGCTGAAGCTTACCAATTTCGAGCGCTAAACCTTTTGAATCAGTTGCCATCATTTTAATTTCATCGCTTTTTTTTAATTCACCAGAAAAAATCCGGACATACAAAATTACACCGCGATAATCATCATAATAACTGTCAAAAATTAAAGCTTTTAGTGGTTTCATTAAATCTCCTTTGGTGACGGTATTCTTTCAATCACCGCGTTCAAAACTTCTTCAACACCCATTCCTGTTTTGGCTGAAATATGTAAAATCTCGCTTTCATCACATCCTAAAAGGCTAATAACTTCTTTAGAAACTCGTGGAATATCTGCAGCTGGTAGGTCAATTTTATTTAGCACAGGAATGATTTTCAAATCAGCCGCCATCGCAAGATAAACGTTTGCGAGTGTTTGAGCTTGAATTCCCTGTGAAGCATCTACAACCAAAATCGCACCCTCACAAGCTTGAAGCGAGCGGGAAACTTCATAAGAAAAATCTACGTGTCCCGGGGTATCAATTAAATTTAGCTCAACACCTTTCCAATTCATTGTTACTGGAGCAAGCTTAATAGTGATTCCTTTTTCCCGCTCTAAATCCATCGAATCCAAAAGCTGCGATTTCATATCACGTTTTTGGACTGTACCTGTAATCTCCATCATTCGATCAGCTAAAGTTGATTTACCGTGATCAATGTGCGCGATAATACAAAAATTCCTAATATTTTTTAAATCCATAAACTTTCAATATTTTAACATATTTATAATAGTTGAGCAAAATTATTTAATCTTAATCTGCACAAAGAATATTTTCTTAACTTGCGCAATTATCGGATCAGCTTCTTCAAGTTTTAATAATTTTGCAGCCAAAACATAAACAGCAGAACTAACAGCTCCAATAAATACGAATTTAGGAAATATTGAGAAGAATCGCAAATCTGAGCCTAAAAGAGGCATTTTTGCAACCAAAAGGTAACATATAAAACCAGAAAAAGCACTCGCAATAAACATTCGCCCAACCCCTAAAATAAACTGTGCATCAAAAAGTCCATCAATTCTTTTGCGCATCAAAAATAGCAAAATCGCAATTTCAAGAACCGCACCAATCGCTTGAGCCCAAGCCAGACCATAAGCGCCAAATTTAAAAATTAAACTAAAGGCTATCGCCAAAACTATATTCAAACCAATCGCAACCAGTGAGATATAAAATGGTGTTTTTGTGTCTTCCATTGCATAAAAACTTCTTGCTGCAATATGATAAATCGAACGCGCAAAAATCGAAAGAACAAGAACTCCCAAAAGTCCAGCAATCAAATCATCACCACCGTTTTTAATAAAACTTACAATGTAGCCACGCAAGAAAAAGAATAAAACCGAAACTGGTAGAGCTAAGAAAATAATCATTCGAAGAGCGGCTTGTAAATCTTTTCGAAAGAGGTCTTTTCGTCCAATCGCTAATCTTTCAGTTAAATTCGGAAAAAAAGCTGTAGAAATTGCAACACCAATTAAGTTTACTGGCATCATTTGAAGAGTTAAGCTCTGCGAATACGCACGCACTGTTCCTGAACCCATTCGGCTGGCCATATTAGTTTCAACAATCGAATTAACATAATCCAAACCTTGGTCCATTGAACGTGTTGGTAATAGCTTCATAACCTGTTGGAAGCCTTTATTTCGCCAAAAAATTCTAAATTGATATTTAAAATCAACACCAATTAGTCCAATTGCCGCAATCAAAAGCTGAAGAACCGAGCCAAATGCCACACCGATTGCAACACCCATGATTCCACCTTCAAAAACCTGAACGCCAAAAATATTTATACCATTCGTAAAGAATACCGTTCCAATAATAATACCAATATTATAAATTGCCGGCGCAAGAGCTGAAAAAGTAAACCTTCCTATAGCTTGTTGGATACTTGTAAGTACTGTTGCAATAGCAAAAAGAAAAGGATTGATTGCGATCACGCGCATCATCGAAATCGCCAAAGATCGCGAAGATTCACTCAATCCTGGCCCAACGATATATTTAACTAGTGGCTCAGCAAAAATAATAATTAAAATTGAAGTTACAAGTGTTAATAGAGCCAACAAATTAAGAATGCTCGTACTTAATTCCCATGCGGATTTTTTATTTCGATTAGCCATTCGCTGATTAAATACAGGAATAAATGTAACACTTAAAGCGCCCGAAACCAAAATAAAAAACATAAAATCAGGAATTGTAAATGCAACCGTATAAGCATCAATTCCATCAGGGTAAGAATCTAGGTAATACGAGTTTAGCAACCTGTCGCGCAAAAAGCCCAACAAGCTCGACAAAAGAGTCGAGCTCGCAAGAATGATCGCTGCAAATTTAACCGTTAATCGCGAATTTGCTTTCGAAACAATAGATCGAACTTTAGATTTCATAATTAATCGTGAAGTTTTGCTTCCTTAGGCAATTTAGCATCTTTCAAAATTTCTGCAACTTCTTTTTCATCTAGAGTTTCTTTTTCAAGAAGCGCATCCGTTAAAGCTTTAAGCGGTTTTTTATTTGCTTTAAGAACAGCAGCGGCACGTTCAACAGCTTCTTTAATTAATTTAGCAATTTCAGCATCAATTTTTTCTGCTGTTTTTTCAGAATATGGTCGTTCACGAGTCATCTTATCGAAGAACATCCCTGAATTTTCCTCATGGAATACTTGATCAAGTAAGCCTTCGCCCATACCAAATTCAATAACCATATTTCGTGCAATATCTGTAGCATTTCGAAGATCGCTTGAAGCGCCTGTCGAAATTCCAGCCTTACCATAAATTAACATCTCAGCCTGACGTCCACCCATCGCACGTGCTAAAATATCCTTATACTCAAAAATATTTGTATAGCTTCGATCTTCTGGCGGCAAAAACCATGTTACACCACCAGTTCCACCACGTGGAATAATCGTAACCTTATGAACTGGATCTGAATCTGGTAAAACATGTCCAACAACAGCGTGTCCAGCTTCGTGCCAAGCAGTAGTTTCGCGCTCTAGATCGCTCATCACTTTTGATTTTCGTTCTGGGCCGATGGCTACTTTTTCGAAAGCTTCCGTAAGATCATCATTAGTAATAACATCTCGGTTATTTCGAGCTGCCAAAATAGCTGCTTCATTCGCAATATTCGCAAGATCGGCGCCAGCAGAACCAGCTGTCTTTTTAGCAAGCGCATTTAAATCTACCGAATCATCAACTTTTTTATTCTTGAAATGAACTTTTAAAATTGCCAAACGATCTTTTCTTTCAGGAAGAGCAATTTCAACGCGACGGTCAAATCGACCAGGTCGCAAAAGCGCTGGATCAAGAACATCAGCACGGTTTGTTGCTGCAAGAACAATAACACCGGTATCTTTTTCGAAACCATCCATTTCAACCAAAATTTGATTCAAAGTCTGTTCACGTTCATCATGACCGCCACCCATTCCTGAACCACGTTTTCGACCAACAGCATCAATTTCGTCAATAAAGATAATCGCAGGTGCATTCTTTTTAGCTTTCGAAAATAGATCTCGAACACGTGAAGCACCAACACCAACAAACATTTCCATAAATTCTGAACCAGAAATCGAGAAGAAAGGAACTTTAGCTTCACCAGCAACTGCACGAGCAAGCATTGTTTTACCAGTTCCTGGATTTCCAACCATCAAAACACCACTTGGGATTTTCGCACCCATTTTTTGATACTTTTTAGGATCTTTTAAGAAATCAACAACTTCGTATAAATCTTGTTTCGCATTCTCGTTTCCGGCAATATCTTCAAATTTAATCTTTTTCTTATCATCGCCGTAAATTTTTGCTCGAGATTTTCCAAAGTTCATTGCTTGCGAATTCTGGCCGTTTGCTGAGCGCATCATTAACATCAATAAAGCAACAATTGCAATAACTGGAACGATCATAATTGCTAAATTCCATAAAATCTCTGAAGTATTATCTGCTGGGAAAACATTAACAGTAGTCTTTCCTTTTTCAAGACCTTGTTCATAAATTGTACCAGCTTCTTTTACAGATTTTTCAGTTGGTTTTTTCTCACCCTTTTTAGTAACTTTTACATCATTTCCTTGAATTTCAATTTTCGAAATTTCGCCTTTATTAGCACGAGCAATCACATCTGAAATCGGAACATCTTTCAATCTAGCTGAGAAAAAATTCTGACTAGACCAAAATACACCTAAAATAATCGCGATAACAATCGCCCAAAAAAAAGTATTTCCCGCCCGTTTCGCAAAATTATTCTTCTTATTATTCTTCATTCTGTCCTTTCTCATATTCAACTCCTTCTATTTTAGCAAATTTTTGAAGCATTTTCAAATGAAATGATTTTTCTATTTTACTTTAAAAGAATTCAAACTCATCTCTATAAAATTTAACTTCTAGCCCACTTAAAATTTGAGTTTTTGAGCCATTTTTAAAAGTTCGAATTGCTCGCAAAAAATCCTTAATTTGTTTCGAAAGTGGAATTTTACCAGATTGAATCCGCATAATTTCACGCAAAATCTCCACGCAAACTTCATCAGAATTATTTCGAAAAAAATTTCGCTCAAATTTTCTTCCATCACCAATTTTTGATAAAATATCGTTAGTAATTTCTTCAATTTCACGCTTAATTTTAATCTGTTTTTGCCAAATTTTAAAAATTTCGTTCAAATCTTCTTCACTAAAATTTATTTTTTTACGAATTCGATTACGCGCATATTTCTCGCTCAAATTTGTTGAATCTTCGCGCCATTCTAAACCTTTTTCTTGTGCTTTTTTAAGAATTTCTGCTTTCGAAAACTTCAAAAACGGCCGCTTAATATTTGGTGAATCAAAACAGGCAATTGCTCGCCAACCTCCGCCACGATTTAAATTCAGAACAAAAGTTTCGGCCAAATCATTCTTGTGATGTGCCGTGAAAATTTCAGCATTCTCTCTTCCAGCCAGCGCCTTCAAAAAATTATATCTTGCTTTTCTTGCTTTTTCTTCGCTAGCATCTTCTCCAAGAAAACCTCTTTCAAACTCAAATCGCAAATTATTTTTATGTGCAAATTTTCGCACAAAATCAAAATCTCGTACACTTTCTTCACCACGAATTCCATGTTCAAAATGTGCAATTATTAAGTTATTTTCAACCCACTTCAAACCATTCTTTTGCCTAAAAAAATCAATCAAAAAATCCGCCAAAACAATCGAGTCAACTCCGCCAGAAACCGCCACAAGAATTTTTTTCATATAATTATTCTACCACACTTGCGTTTTGAAATCGATTATGTTAAAATTTAGTTAATGGAAAATGGTGGGAACAGTTCGAAAATTAAAGAAGTAAAATTCGAAAAAACGATAAAATTTACAGCTGAAAGTATTATTGAGAATGCTTTAAATTTGCATGCAACCGATGTTCATATTGAACCTCGCGAAAATTCAGTTTTGGTGCGTTTTCGAATTGGTGGCGTTCTAAAAAATATGAGCGAACTTCCAAAAAAAGACTTGCCAAAAATAACTAAATATTTCAAATATTTAGCCGGTCTTAATTTTAGTGAAAAAACTTTCCCACAATCTGCAACAATTCACTACGGAGAAGCACGAATCCGAATTTCAACTGCACCAGTTTTTTTGGGTGAAAAAATTACTCTTCGCTTAATGCGCGCACGAAAACATGTTCGAAAACTTAACGAAATTGGACTTTGGGGCGAAAATCTTCGCTCTGTAGAACAAATTCTTCGCCAACCACGAGGTATTGTTTTTACTGTTGGCGATGGAAGTAACACAACAAACTTCTCAATTTTAAACGAATTAAATTCCTCTGAAAAAAATATTGTAACAATCGAAAAAACAATCGAAAAAACAATTCCCGGAATCAACCAAACTGAAATTAACCCTAAAATTGGCTTAGGCTATTTCGAAATGACTAAATCCGCATTAAGCCAAAACCCAGATATTATATACATCGACAGTTTAAATGATAGAAAAACAGCTGAACTTATTTTTGATTCTGCAATGCGTGGAAAATTTATTATCGCTAGCGTACCAGTTCGCAAAACTAGTGAAGTTATTCCATTTTTAAACCATCTTGGAATTGAACCTTTTCTAATTATTGCAAATGTTCTTGGTATTATTTCACAAACACTGGTACGAACAATTTCCAAAAAATCTATCATTAGCACAAAAATTTCGAAAGACGAATCGTCTCTAATTTTACAAGAATTTAACGTTTCTCCGCTTCGAATTCACCAACTTGAAAAAGATTTTAAAAGTGAAAAACACTCAAAAAATACTCTCGCAACATCTTCAAATTCAATCTTGAATCTTCCAACAATTAAAAAGAATATTTCTCCTGATATTGCTTTTGCCGGAACAACTGGAATTTTCGAAGTTCTAGATTTACTTGAAGGAAGAATTTCGAAAGAAATTAAAGAATTAATACCCGTAAACCCAAGTTCTATCGAGATTGAAGAAATTCTTTCCGCGAATAATTTCATCAATTTGCGAATTGATGGCCTTTTGAAAGTTCTTCAAAAAGAAACTGTTCTCTCCGAATTAATGCGTAGAACTGGATTTTAAAGTATAAATCTGTTAGAATTATAAAAGTTATGTTAGTTTTAGCCTCAAAATTATCTAATACACCCGTAATGAGCTTACAAACCGGATCGCAACTTGCAAGAACCGGTGAAGCGATAATTGACCCTTCGAATCTTCAAGTTTTAGCCTACAAATTAAAAGCCAATACTTTCTTGAATAAAGAAATGCTTATTCGAATTGCTGATATTCGCGAGCTTTCAAGAGTTGGCTTTATTGTTGATTCTGGTGAGGATTTTATTCTTCCAGATGATGTTTTTAAGATTAAAGAAATTATTGATCTAGATTTTAATCTTTTAGGTTTGAGGGTTGAAGATGAAAAAAGACATAAAATTGGCAATATTATTGATTACACAATTAGCCTTTCGAATTTTTCCGTTCAACAATTAATCGTTAAACGCCCGTTCATGAAATCTTTCAACGATCCAACACTTACGATTCATCGTTCGCAAATTGTTGAAATTAATGATAATAAAATTATAATCCATAGTGAAAAAGAATCTGTTCCGCGAAAAAGTGCCGAAAAAACCGAGAATTTTGTTCCAAATTATGTTAATCCATTCCGAGATTAAAATTCGTCTTTGGAAAGTGCTTTTTTGATTTCATCATATGAAAATCCTTGTCGTGCTAAATATGCGACAAGTTTTTTTTCGTCAGCGTATTTTTTGGCTTTTTTTGCAATTATTTTTTGAATTTCTTCCGAATCATTACGCTTTGAACTTGCTAAAACCTGTTCGATAATTTCGCTTGAAACACCTTTCGAAAATAATTCAGATTTTAATTTTTTAATTGAACTTCCTTTTCTTTGATTTCGATTTTCAATCCAAAATTTTGTAAATTTAAAATCATCAACATAACCTTTCTCAATTAATCTTTGCAAAGCTTGTTCTGCCGAAACTTTCGAAACTCCTTTTTTCTCGTAAAATTCGCCTGTTTTTTTATTTCGAAGCTTTCGATTTAACGTTTTTTTCCACAAATAATCACGAATCTCCTTTTCAGAATGCGGCCGCATCAAACAATAATTAAGCCCGAGAGTATATAATTTTCCAAATTCACTCTGTTGTTCGAGATTTAAAATTTCATCTTCTGAAAATTTTGCACCAATTTTAACATTTAATTGAGTTAATTGAAAAATATCCAAAGAAAATCGATATTTTCCGTTCACAAAAATATTAGCACGGTTTGGATTTTTAACTGCTTGTTTTATATCTGTAATCGTAAAATAACCATCTTTAAAAATGTCTTCTTTTCGAAAACTTTTTTTTGCAACTTTTTCTTTAAAATCATTTTGATCGAAAATATCTAAAGCCATAATTAAAAGCAAAATTAGCCCGAATTTTCAGGCTAATTATATTATTTTTCTTCTTTTTCCTCGTTATCAGAAGATTCTTCAGTAATTTCTTCTCCACGAATTTTTGCACGAACTTTTTTCTCAATTTCAGCCATAACTTCTGGATTTTCGAGCAAATATCGTTTAGCATTTTCACGACCCTGGCCAATATTTTGATCGTTATATTTGTAAAACGCACCTGATTTTCCAAGAATTTCATGTTCAACCGCTAGATCTAGAATATCACCCGTTTTCGAAATACCTTCATTGTACATAATATCAAATTCAGCAATTCTAAATGGTGCCGCAATCTTATTTTTAACAATTTTAACCTTCGTACGGTTACCAATCACATCATCGCCACTTTTAATTTGTGCAGTTCGACGAATGTCAGCGCGTACTGATGCATAAAATTTAAGCGCATTACCACCAGTTGTAGTTTCAGGATTACCAAACATTACGCCAATTTTCATTCGAATTTGATTAATAAAGATCACAGTTGCTTTTGATTTGTTGATAATTCCAGTAAGTTTTCGAAGTGCTTGCGACATTAATCGAGCCTGAAGACCCATATGCGCATCCCCCATATCACCATCGATTTCAGCTTGTGGAACCAAAGCCGCAACAGAGTCAACAACAATCAAATCAACAGCATTTGAACGCACTAGAGTTTCAGTAATTTCAAGAGCCTGCTCACCATTGTCGGGCTGTGCGACAAGCAAATTCTCAGTATCAACACCAAGTTTCTTTGCGTAAGCTGGATCAAGTGCGTGTTCCGCATCAATGAAAGCTGCAGTTCCACCTTGCTTTTGAATTTCAGCAATTGCATGAAGTGTTAAAGTGGTTTTTCCTGAACTTTCTGGTCCATAAATTTCAATAATTCGCCCTTTTGGATAACCACCACCAAGTGCAATATCCAAGCTCAAGCATCCCGAAGGAAGAAGTTCAACATCAACCTTATGATTTTCACCAAGTTTCATAATTGAACCATCACCAAATTGTTTCGAAATTTGCGCAATTGCTAAATCTAATGCTTGTTTTTTGCCATTTTCAGCCATTCCTATATCTGTTTTTTTCGCCTTAGCCATAAATAATTCTCCTTAAAATAATATCTTTATTTTAACACTTTTCAGCAAAATGTTCAAGGTTATTTTTCGAAAAAGAAAAAGGCTCAAAATGAACCTTAAAAAAATAATTAGAAAACTATTGAGCCCTTTTGTTTTTCTAAATTTTTACGAGCTTCTTTTATAATTTCAGTTTGGATTGCAGCTAATCTTTTATTAGTTACAATACCAAATCTTTGGTCTAATTCTATAATATTAACGCAAACCTTATTACCATTAGCATCTATACCAATAGGAATTTTAATCATTTGCTTCACCCCTTAATTTTACTTTACTATTTTTTAAAACAGTAATAAATAAATTTTATCATAAATTTATAACGAGTTTAAACATATTAGACCAAAAAAATAAATTGTGATATAATAAAATACATGAGAAAAAAATCTGGTTTTACAGTTATTGAAATTTGTGTTGTTATTGTCTTTTTAGTTGTAGCAGGCGTTATTCTTGCTTTTCAACGTTTTGAACTTTTAGCACTTCAACGTGATCAAACTAGAAAATTGGCAATTAATGAAATCTATTATAATCTTGAAGAAGTTTATTACAAGAAAAATGGTTTTTATCCTGAAAAGCTCGACGAAAATGCCGTTAGAGGAATCGATCCAAATCTACTAACTGATCCTTTTGGAATCTTAATTAATGAAGAAAAAAGCGATTATCGATATGAGCCAACTAGTTGCGAAAATGGAAAATGTAAAAAATTTTCACTTCGCTCAAAACTAGAAAAAGAAAGCGATTTCGTTAAACGCTCAAAAAACTAGAGTAATAAAAATAGCCCACTTAATTCCAGGGCTATTTTGTATTATTAAATTATTTTACTGATATTTTTACACCTTCTTCAAAAAGTTTATCTGAAAGCATTTGGTTTTCGCGCGCCGACTCAACAATATCGCTTAAAAACTCTGCCTTTTTATCTGGATTTGGCGCAAATGGAAATGTATAAGTTGATTCATCACCAATAGTGCTTAATCGCACCGTTCCATAATCAAATAAATGTTGCAAGATTCCTTCACGAGAATACGAAATATCTTCGATCGCTTCAAGATTAATCACCTGCTTTTTTTGGTTCATAATCGTGTTTGAAATCCACTGAATTGCCCGTTCATTTGTTATAATTAATCGATTTGCTCGATAAACAACATAATTTATATAAGTTATCAGAATTAATAGCATCGTTATTGAGCCAAAAATCAGTGAAAGTTGTGGCTTAAAATTAGCCGGAATTGGGAATGGATTTGGTAAAAAACAAATAATAATCCAAGCACTAATCAAGAAAACAGCAATAATTGAACTAAAAATAATATTCAATAGATAACCCAGCGAATGGCGACGCATTGAAAGGACAACGTATTCATCTTCATCGACTGTGATTTCTGGATAAGTTCTTACTGATTGATCATGACGAGCTTTAATTACGCGCGGATCACCAACAGGAACTTCGACCTGCATAACAGGTTGAACTTGGATTGGTGCACCCAAATTATTTTCGAAACTTAAATTTTGGCCATTTTGATTTTGGACAATTTTTTCCTCAAATTTCTGGGCTAGGCTTTGCTTATCGTTCATCTTTGAATTCCTTTCCTAAATGCTCAAACGCTTTTTTCGTAATTATTCTTCCTCGCGGTGTTCTTTGCAAAAAACCAATCTGCATTAAATATGGTTCATAAAAATCTTCAATTGTTGCGGTCTCATCGCCAGTTAATGCCGCCATCGTATTTAGACCAACTGGCCGCGTACCGTAATTTTCTATTACAGAATTTAATAAATTCCTATCCGCAGCATCTAATCCCAGTTCATCAATTTCAAGCATTTTTAAAGCCTCTTTAACTATTTTCGAATCAATAATTCCATCGCCTTTCACGTCTGCATAATCTCGAACACGTTTTAGAATGCGATTTGCGATTCGTGGCGTTAATCTTGCCCGAGTTGAAAGTATATCTGAAGCTTCCTTTTTAATATCACTTCCCAAAAGATTACTTGAGCGTAAAATAATTTTTGAAATTTCTTCAGGTGTGTAAAATTCTAACCGATAAATATGCCCAAACCGATCTCGAAGCGGTGCCGCCAAACTTCCAGTTCGGGTTGTTGCACCAATAACCGTAAAGTGTGGCAGATCTAACCGAACCGAACGTGCAGCTGGCCCTTTACCAATCACAATATCGAGCTTGAAATCTTCCATTGCAGAATAAAGAATCTCCTCAACAGCACGTGGCATGCGATGAATTTCATCAATAAAGAGAATATCACCATCTTGCAAATTCGTTACGATTGAAGCTAAATCACCCGCTTTTTCGATTGCTGGACCAGATGTAATTCGAATATTTGCGCCCATCTCACGCGCAATAACATTTGCCATTGTGGTTTTTCCTAACCCCGGCGGACCATAGAGCAAAACGTGATCAATACTTTCACCACGTTTTTTCGCTGCATCAATTGCAAGTTTTAAATTCTTTTTCAATCGCTCCTGACCGATATACTCATCAAAACTCGTTGGACGCAAAGAAATCTCCACCTGCTGCTCTTGTGGTTCATCATCGTGTAAGTTTGCATCAATAATTCTTTCAATAGCCATTGCTTATATTATACCACGACTTGACAAAAATAGAAAAATTTGTTATAATTCTAGTCAGTATTCCTTTTTGGAATAAGAATTTTATACTTAGGAGGCTCTTATTATGAGCAATTTACATTTGATTAAAGGCTACATTGACATCTTTAAGAATGCTGTAAAAGTAGCAGGCGGAGATGAAAAAATAGCGAAAGAAAATTTAACTAAAGATATTTTTAGATACGCCAAGTCTATCTCTAGACACGTATTTGATAAAAAAACCCAAAGTCATCTCTGTCGTCTAGATAATTTGGACGTCACTAATGGTTTTGAGGATGTGCCCGTTGCAATACTAACAAGAACTAACGACTGTTTTGCTATAAATAAAAATGGTGACCTTTATAGCAAAACTAGCCGTAGTAAATACGGTTTTGAGAAGGTAAATAAAGCAGACCTTCTTAGCTTAACTGGAGAACAAATTGCATACCCATATAAAGAGCTCTATGATCTCCTACGAGAAGTTGTAATCTTCCATAAAAAATAAAACAGTCGCACGAAATGTGCGGCTTTTTTCTTTTTAAATTCCAGCTTTCAATGCTAAAGTAATGCGTTCTTCCGTTGGTAAATCACGCGGGATTTGCTCTAACGCCTTTGTTGCGTCGTTTAAATTGAACCCAAGCGCAATAAGCGCCTCTAAAGCCTCATCTGAAGCTAAGCTAATATTAGCACCAACGCCATTTGGTTTCGAAATTGCCATTCCAACTTTATCTTTTAAGTCTAAAATTACGCGCTCGGCGGATTTCTTACCAACACCAGCAGCTTTTTGAATAAATTTCGCATCTTCGCAAGCAATCGCGTTTCGAACTTCTTCAGTTTCGCCCAAGCTCATAATGGCGATTCCAGCTCTCGGACCAACTCCTTGAACAGTAATTAACAATTCAAAAAGTTTTTTTGCCGCCAAACTTGAAAAGCCAAATAATTCTTGACTTCTGTCAGTAATATTATGATAAGTATAAAATTTAATCTGTTCGTTTAAAACCGCCCGCTCAAATTCTCCTGCGGGAACAATAACTTCATAACCAACACCAGAAACGTCAACAATCACGCTCCCTGCAAATTTTTCAGCAATTTTTCCAGAAATATGTGCAATCATTACTTAATTTTACCATAATTATCTTGGTTTTTAAATACGCGTCATATAAAAATGCGTAATTGCAGCAGCGAGCGCGTCGGCCGCGTCATCTGGTTTTGGAACTTCCACTAAATTTAAAGTTGAACGCACCATTTCTTGCATTTGTTTTTTATTTGCACCACCATAACCAGTTAAAGTTTGTTTAATTTGGTTCGGCGTATATTCAAAAATTGGAATTTTCGATTGTTGAGCTATTAAAATCGCCACGCCTCGAGCTTGTGCAACCGAAATCGCCGTCGTTACATTTTTCGAAAAGAACAGTTTCTCGATCGAAACCTCATCTGGCTTAGTTTCTTCAATGATCTCTTTTAAACCGTTATAGATTTCCTCTAGTCGAATTTCAATTGGCGTATGAGCTGGCGTTGAAATTACTCCGCCAGTAATCATTTTTATTGGCTTTCCAATCTGACAATCCACAACACCAAACCCTAAAATTCCTGTTCCTGGGTCGATACCTAAAATTCGCCGTTTTTTCATTTTTTACCTTTCGCTAATTTTGCAAAAATATCTTTTCGAAATTCGAAAAATAAAATTGCTAAAAATATCAAAATAATTACAGCGATAGCCCACCAACCTGTAAATTCAGCTTGTTTTGATTCTTTTTCTTCTTTTTTAATTTCGTTATTCGCGCCGTTATTTTTAACTATTTTTCGACAACGATTTGTTTCAGAATTGCGCTCATAACCATCTTTACACGGCGTTATTTCTTTTTTTGCATCTGAACTATTTTTTCGACATCGGTTTGTAATAGGATTACGCGTATAGCCCGGCGCACAAACTGCCAGTTCTTTTGAAGAACTTGCTAGCGTTGCAATTTTGCGGCAACGATTCGTTTCTGGGCTTCGAACATAGCCTTCACGACATTCCCTTGTTGCTACTTTTTCAACTGGTATTTTATTACAACGATTTGTTTGCGGATTCAAAAAATATCCATCATTACATTTTTTCTCAGTTTTTTCATTATTTTCAACCCGTTCGATTTTTTCTTTTTCGAGTTTTTCTTCTTTTATTTTATTACATCTTCCAGTTTCTTCATTTAAAAAATATCCGTCTTCGCAAACTTTTATTTTTTCACACTGCCCTTGTGAGTTTAAATTAAATCCATCTTCGCAAGGCTGAAAAATATTTTCACTATTTTTTGTAATTTTAAAACTTTGATTCCATTCTTTTCCGTCAAAAATCCAGCTCAAATCCTTTTTCGAATTTTTTAAATCAACAGTTTGAATTTCTTGATTGTTCGAATCTAATAACGAAATTTTATTTAAGCCCATCTTTAAAAGCTTAAAATTTGGATCCGTATTTGAATCAATTAATAAAAAACTATTTGGTAAAATTTCTTCATCTGTAAAAACTTTTTTGTACGGCTTTTTTAAACTTCCAAGATGAACTTCAACTGCACAATTTTTAAGACTTACTTTTTTATTTGTATTATTTTTAAGCTCAATAAATTGCTCGCTCGAATTTGCTAAAACCTCGTTTAGTTGTATATTTTCGCAAAAATCTGGCTCTTTTTCCGCTAAACCACCAGTTTTAAAAACCACGCTCTCTTTCGAAACCTCAAAATCACCACCTAAGTTCAAATCTCGAACTAAAACATCTTCCTCTGTAAATTCTGGTGCATTTTTATTTTTGCAAGTCATTTTTAAGCCGCACAAAAAATCTACATCCTGTCCGTCGAGCCTTAGCTTTATCTGGCTTTTTAATAATTCTGGGTTTGAAATAAGTTTTCCATCACCATTTTCACCAAAGGAAATTTGCGATTTTTTAAGGAAAACTCCATTTAAAACTTCACCTATTATTTTATTTTTCTGAATTATCTCAATTTTCGAAAAATTCAAATCATCACCCAAATTTGTGATTTCAATCGTTGAATTTGAAACTTTCGAAATTAAAATTTTCTGATCAGAAACGGCCGAAGCTTGATTAAAATTTCCTAAAAAGAATAAAGCTAAAGCTAAAAATAAAAAATATCTAAAAAACTTCATTAAAAATCCTTCTCTTAAATATAATTAACATTTCAAACGCGGATAAAAGTAAAATCTGCAAAGTGAAATTAGCATTTTTTTGGTTAAATCCCGTATTCGGAGCTAAAATTTTAGTCTTATTTTTAGATTGAGTTGTTGTTTTATTATTTTTTTCCTCAAAATTAATCTTTGGCTTAGAAAAATTATTTTTTACAGAAGAATTTTCATTTTTTCCAGTTAAGTTAATATTCACATTCTGCTTTTTATTATCAATTTTATTTTCATTTATAAGGTTTAAATTATTGTTTTCGCTAGCATTATTAACTTCCAGTTTAGCCGATTCCTCATCTTTTTTGCTTTCTGGGTTTAACACCTCTGGATTTTCTAAAGCATCACCAGCATTTTCAAGCTCACTTGATTTTTTATCTGTATGTTCAGAAGTTTCAATTGATTTTTCAATATTATTTTCAGAATCATTATCTATTTCTACTTTTTTATCGTTTAACACCAAACCGCCAGTTTTTGGTAAGTAATCGTTAAAATTACGCAAACTAAAATCATAGCCTTTCTTTATTTCTGAAGGTTTCATTGTTTCGCCATTTTTGATAATCTCTTCTTTCGAAACTGCCATTTTTTCTACTCCACCCGCCGGTTTTAAATCCGTTGAATTCTTTTTATATCCAGCAATACATCTCTTTTCATCTGAACAAATGTAGTCTTTCAATTCACCGTCAATATATAACCCTAAAATTGGCTGTTGGCTAATTGTATCTACATTTCGAAATTCATCTTTAAAATTCGCATCTGTACCTATTGCATTTTGCGAAAAAGTAATATAACTCTGAGATTTAAAAATACCGTCTTTAAGATTTGCAATCTCAATCTGTTTTTGAGTATTTCTAATGGAAATTTCCTGAAATTTATAATCTTCACCACTATTAAAAATCTCCACAAATTCTTTACCGTTCGTAGCATAAACTCGTGAAATATAAATATTTTTTTGACTAGCAAAAGTGTTTTTCGAAAGGAAAAGTGCGAGAAAAATCGGTAAAAATCCAACGATTATTAAAAATCTACGCATTTTCCTCCTTTAAAAATCATTAAAAATATTTTAACATAACCGAGATTTTTTTTCAAACTAAAATAAAATCACCCGCCTTTGGAGTGATTTTATAATTAGACTGCAAGTCGTTTTCGGCCTTTTAGTCGGCGTCGTTTCAAAACTTTAATTCCAGCCTTTGAAGACATCTTATTTCGAAAACCATGAGTTTTCGCACGATGTCGTTTGTGTGGTTGATGTGTTCTTTTTGGCATATCTATCCTATTTTACACTTTAATATTCAAAAAATCAAGTTTAATACTTTTCACAAGCGTTTTAATCTTTTATTTAAACTTGAATTTCTGTTAAATTCATTTTATAGTATACCATAGTTTTCCACAAAAGACAAGGACTTTTCCACAATTATTACAGTAGTAGCAGAAAACTGTGGAAAAGTTTTAATTCTTTTCAAAAATTATACCATATTTTTATTTCTTTGGTTTTTTGGGTTGTTGAAAACTCGAAAATATTATAGAATAGAATTATGAATGAGTTGTGGAAAAATATCCTAGCTGAGCTTGAAATGGATCCTAAAATTCAAGGTGCGAATTTTAAGACTTGGTTTGCTGACACACAACTTTTATCTTTAGAGAATGATCACGCAGTTATTGGTGCTAAAAATTCTTTTATAACTAACACTATCAAGAAAAAATATCTTGAGCATATCAAAAAAGCTTTTCGAAATAATGGAAAAAATCCTGAGATCATCTCTTTTGAGGTTATTTCTACAAAAAAACGTAAAAAACAAACCGAAGAAATTCCAACGCACTCTTCAAGAAAACCTTCTGTTGAAGATTTAATTAAAAAGAAAACTGAAAAAGCCAAACATTCTAGCGGCTTAAATAAAGACTATACTTTTGATAATTTCATCGTTGGTGGATCAAACGATCTTGCATTTTTTGCTAGCCAAAATGTTGCTAAAAATCCTGGCACAAAGTACAATCCGCTTTATTTTTATGGCGAATCTGGATTAGGAAAAACTCACTTAATGCAAGCAATCGGTAATGAAATTGAAAAAACTCATCCAGAATTAACTGTTCTTTATATTACAATCGAAAACTTCTATCGTGATTTTTTGGATAACGTACGCTCAAAAAAGCAAGGTTATGCTGATAAATATCGCAATGTTGATGTTTTAATTGTTGATGATATTCAGTTCATTTACGGAAAAGATAAAACTCAAGAAGAATTTTTCCATACCTTTAATGAATTACACCGGGCAAATAAACAGATTATTCTCTCTAGCGATCGTGCACCTTCAAGTATTCCGACTTTAACTGATCGCCTAAAAAGCCGTTTCGAAAGTGGAATGACTGTTGATATCCAACTGCCTGACTTCGAAACTCGTCAAAGTATTGTTGAAGCACGGGCAGAACACGACAATGTTAAACTCGATCCTGAAGTGTCAGAGTTTATCGCCGAAAACTATCGCACGAATATTCGTGAAATTATTGGAGCGGTAACTCAACTCATTGCAATGGCAGAGCTGCGAAACATTAAGCCGAATCTCGAGCTTGCACAGGGATTAATTCAAAACAGTCGACCAACCCGACCAAATCATCTTAACTCAAAAAAGATAATTGACAAAACGGCAAAATATCTAGGTGTTTCTAAAGAAGATATCTTAAGCAAGTCTCGCCAAAAAGATATTAATCATGCACGTCAAGTTGCTTGTTATCTAATGAAATACGAGTTAAAAATGAGTTTTCCTCAAATTGGTAAGGAATTCTCGCGCGATCATTCAACCATCATGAATGGCGTTTCGAAAATCGAAAAAGGCATCAAATTAGACGCTGAAATTCGCTCCGAAATTGAGAGCTTACGTGATTTAATTTATGAATAGAGTCTAAACGGCTCTATTTTTATATCTGTCAATTTGACATTTTCTATTTTTAGTTTCATAAAAAGCGAACAGTTTTATTTGTTCGCTTTTGACTTTTTATAATTATATTTTATTTATATAGTTATTTAAGATACTTCTCTATTTGCGAAAATATATTTTTTATTTTATTGCTATGTTTGACAATATCTTATTATTATTTTAATAAAATGTTGAAAGCTTGTGGAAAAATCAAAGATTTCGTTTGGAAAACCTGTAAAAATCTTGCAGAAAAAAATAGCAAAGTTTTACACAAGTTTACTGTGGATAATTTCCAATTTTCAAAATTGTGAAAAAGTATTTAATTTATGCACAATTTTTCAAAAAGTTTTGCTTTGATTTTCCACACAAAAAATGGTATAATTTAAGTAGTGAATAAGTGGTTTTCCACAGTTTCCACAACACCTATTATTATAACTATTACTTTTTAAGAAAAAGGAATTTAAATTTTATGGAACTGACTGTTAATAAAGATGATTTAGCTAAAGCACTCAATAATGTTGAAGGAATTGCAAGTGCAAAAACAAGTATGCCTATTCTTGAGAATATTCTTTTACAAACAGACGGACCAAGACTTTTAATTGCTGCTACAAATTTAGAGATTGCAATTTCACAGAAAATTAGTGCAAAAATCGAAAAAGTTGGTTCGATTATGGTTCCAGCAAGTTTAACAAAAAGTTTTATCAGTAGTCTTCCATCAAACAGTCAAGTTTCTTTTAAAGTTAGCGGTGATCATATTTTAATTGAAAGTGGAAATTATAGATCTAAAATTAATGGCTTTTCGGCTGAAGATTTCCCTGAATTACCAACAATTGATGAGCCAACTGCGCGATTTTTTATGGGTACCGATATTTTTAAAGAAGCAGTTGATCAAATCAACACGGTAAGTATGGACACTTCACGACCAATTTTGACTGGTGTATTTTTACATACTTTCGAAAATTATATTTATATGGCTGCAACGGATGGTTATCGATTGAGTGAACGAAAATTATTCGAAACTGATCAAGAGTTTGAGTCAATTGTTCCAAGTAGTGTTTTGGCAAAAGTTAAAAGTGTTATCCCAGAAAAGCTTGATGAGATTGAAATTCTTATCAACGATAATCAAATTCAATTTATGGTTGGTGATATTTTGGTGATCAGTAATTTAATTGATGGAAAATATGTTGAATATCGTCGTTTGATTCCTGAAAAAACTGAAACTACAGTAAAGATTAGCCGCACTGATTTTTACCAAATTGCAAAAGTTGCAAAAGTTTTTAGTGATAAATCTGGCGGAAGTGTTAAAATTACTGCAAATGAAGAAACTTCGAAATTATCAATGCATACAATTGCTAGCGAAATTGGTGAAAATACATCTGAAGCTGATGCAGAAATTCAAGGTGGTGGCGAAGTTACGTTGAATGTAAATTATATTGAAAATGCTTTAAAACCATTAAAATCTTCGAAAATTTATTTTGGATTTTCAGGAAAACTTGCACCAACAATTTTCAAAAACACAGATAGTGATGATTATATTCATATTGTGATGCCGCTAAAAAGTTAGGAACTAAATGATTTTAAAAACTTTAAGAGTTCAGAATTTTCGAACGCATTCTGATTTCATTTTAGAAATTGGTGAAAAATCAACATTAATTTCTGGTGCAAACGGTAGCGGAAAAACTTCACTTCTCGAGGCAATTTATTTCACTCTTCAAGGAACTAGCTTCCGATCAAGCGATAAAGAAATTCTTCGAAATGATGGTTCGAGCTGGTTTCGAATTGATTTAAAAGATTCAAAAGACTCGTTAAGGACAGTTAAGTTTGATAATTCCCTTGCAAGTTCGAAAAAGCAATTCCTAATCGACGGAAACAAAAAAGCGCGTCTGAGCGCAAATTTAAGGGTTCCTGTGGTGCTTTTTGAGCCTGAAGACTTGCAATTATTGAGTGGATCACCAAATCGTCGACGCAATTTCTTAGATCATTTTTTAGCTCAAATTTACCCGAGTTTTCAGTTAGCACTTTCAAGATACAACAAAGCCTTAAAGCAACGAAATAATCTGTTAAAAAGTGATAATTTCTCGAAGATTGAACTTTTTCCTTGGGATTTAATGCTTGCAGAATACGGTTCCGAAATTATTTCGAAAAGATGCGATTTTATAAAATTATTAAATTCAAAAATTGGAAATATTTATGCGGAAATTTCAGGAGTTAAAGATAATATTGAAATTCAATATTTGGGTGATAATGTCTCGAAAAGCGAAATTCTAGCGATTTTAAATAAAAATGTTGAGCGTGACAAGATTTTAGGTTATACGAGCTTCGGTCCGCACAAGCATGACATTCAGTTTATTTTTAATGGAAAACCAGCGCAAAATGTGGCGAGTCGTGGCGAGAATCGTAGTTTAGTTTTGGCGCTTAAATTCATCGAAACAGATATTTTAGCAGAACTAACTGGAAAACGACCAATTGTTTTGCTTGATGATGTGTTTTCAGAGCTTGACAGTGATCGGCAGAAATTGCTAACTAAGCATTTTTCGAAATATCAAACTATTATAACCTCAACAAATGAAATTCAAGTTGATGAATGCAAAATAACCTCACTAATTTAGTGAGGTTATTTTTAAACTAATCTGTAATAGGTCTTACATTTTTTGTATCTTCCTTACATATTTCAGGATCACAGTAATTGTACTCAAGAACCGGATTCTCTTCTTTATCTGTATCATAGAAATAGAATTTATACCTGAAAGGTGTGAATGATTCAATCTTTACCCATAAAGTTTTCTTATTAACATCTAATTCAATTTTGAAACGATGCGTGAAAATATGAGTTTTTGGATCTGTCTTGGCCGAGTAAGAGTCTTTATACATACTTACGCGCTTGTAGTAAGTATTGTAATTATTGCCATTTGTTTTAAGCTGATATTGCCGAACAACACTTTGGAACTCTCTGTACATGTTATAATTTGCGCCATTGTCAACAAACTTCTCAAAGCCAAAGTATGGAACGGCATATTCTGGAAGGGCTGCACCAGTTGGCTGGCCGATTACTTCTCCTGAAGCTGGGTCAATTTCAGGTTTTTTATTCGCCTGCTGTTGTTGATAAATAATTGACCAAATCGCCAAACCAATCATGAGCGCACTGGCAGATAAAAATGCTATTACGATTGCTTTAATTTTCTTATTTTTTAAAATATCTCTAAGCATGTTTAACTCCTTTACTATTTAGTTACCCCGAATGCCGCAAAGGTCATTGAAATAACATAAGAAGGATCATATGGTGTTTCATCAAGTTCTTTACGTCCAGGGTTAGCTGTATACCATTTTCCGCCTGAGCTTTTTCGAATAACAACGTAGTGGCTGGTGTTTAGGAATGGACCAGGACCACTTCCCGCCAACATAACTAATCCACCTTTCTTTAGAACATCTTCAACAGCGTTAACGGAAATATCAATTTTGGATTGTTTCAACCCGTAATCTTGTACCATTTCAATAACTCCTAGAGTAGTTCCGTATCCAGCTTCATAGCCCTTTTCGGCAGCCTTTTTGGCCATCTCAAGAGGGCTGATGGATTTTCCAGTAAGGGCTAGTACTATGTTGGAAACAGATGTTGGACCACAAGCTGCGCGACACATTGTATTTCCGGGATTCTTACCCCATTGCTCATTAGCCCATCGTGGATCGCATTGTTCGAAAACTGAGAATCCATCCGATGTTGTGTGTGAAGCATCTGCTGAGGTTAGGAATTTACCTCCACCACCACCTCCTCCACAAGAGTCTGATGATTTTGAAGAGTTATCTCCACCGCCATTTAGTGATTCTTTTAAGAATTTTACGTAAGCTTCTTGTCCTTCAGCATTTGGGTGAATTCCGTCACCTGAATAAAGCTTTTCGCGTCCACCATTTTTCTCGGCGTAAGCTTTCCAATCTAAAACTTTGACTTCACTATGCTTTGACGCAAACGCTGATAATTTTTTATTGATCACTTCATAATCGGCATTACCACCTTTAGAAAAGTTATTTACCCAATAAATTTTCTTACCCTTTAATTTACCAATTAGAGTTTCGGCAGCACTTTCGTCAAAATTATCGTTAGTTCCGAGGTTAATAACAACAGTATCATTTATCTCAGCTGGGAGATTACTTGTGGCGGCTGCGATCGAGTGCCCAACTGTGGCTGAAACGTTTGATCCTGGGAATGTTGAAGTAAGTTTATCTTGTACTCCAACAGTAATAGAGTCACCAATAAAGGTTATTTTTCCAGTATTTGATGATTTATCTGAATCTGAAGATCCTGAATTTGAACTAGAGCTTGAACCGTTTGAACTTGATGAACTATTCGATGAGCTACTTGATGAACTAGATGAGCTGGAAGATCCTGAAGATTTTCCACCTTTACCCTTATATTTAGCGAGGATATCATTACCAACTTGCTCACCTTCTGCGATTCGTTTAGGTCGCAAGTCTTCGCGTGGTCGTTCAAATTGAAGCGTCCATGCTGTAGTTGCTTCTTTTACGGATTTTGCAGAACTCACAGCATCTTTGGCGGCATGTTCATCGCCTTCAAGTTCTGTCCATAGGAAATCTAGCTGAACACCAAGATCTGACACGGGCTTACCTTTTGATTTAGCGTAATTTTCAAGATTTGTTCGCCGACCGAAAGACCACTGAGCAATACCATAACCAATCCCATTGCCTTCCTCATTTAAGTCAGGCTGAAAGTGGTTTGACTCACCCCAAAGGCTACCCATAACTCCGGCAACCTGCTCATCGGTCCAACCTTTAGATTTAAAGAAGTTCCAGATTTTCTCGGCGTTATCATTTCCTTCAAGGTTTGTTGTTCCGCCACCACCGCTAGTTCCACAATCATCACCAGCATCATAATAGGTGATATTGTTTGAATTAAAGAATTTAGCATTAAAATCTGCTTTTGCTGGAAAGCTAATTAAATCGGCTAGCAAAATGGATATGGCTATAATCGGTAAAATTCTGATTCGTTTCATTACTGTATATTATGTATTTCCTTTAATTAAATCCATAGGGTTGAAGGCGCCTTTTTCTCCCGGTACTCCGGTTCCTTTCTTTGTTTCAAAGTGGAGGTGCTCACCACTCGCGTTTCCTTCTGCTCCGGTAACACCAATCTGTTGGCCTTTTTTAACTTTATCGCCTTTATGCACACTATGTGATCGCATGTGTGAATATGTAGTATAGATATCACCATTATGTTTAATTGCGACATAGTGCCCACCGGCTCCCCATCCTACGGTTTCAGGATCTCCACCATAGACAACTTCTCCGTCAGCTGCTGCATAGACTGGTGCTGCAGAACCAAATTTTGCACTACCAAAATCTATACCATAGTGTGACCACGAAAATCCATCGAAGAATGATCTAGGACCGAAATCTTGATCTGGGCCAACTCCGTCAATTGAATCTCCGTTAACCTTAACGCCTTTAACTGGCCACACGAATTCGCCACTCAATTTGGCTAGGTCTGGATCAACACCACCTGAGCTTGAGCTTCCGGATCCACCGCCACCTTCATCAGGTTTGAAGTCTTCGTTCATACCTTCTTCAACTCGGACGTCAGTTAGGAATAATGCGTACATGTTAGCTTTTGGATTTTTATCGCTATTACAAATAGCTCCAAAGTTGTCGTCGTCGTCATCCTCTGCTGCACCAATTGGTTTTTTGCGGTTAAAGCAGTATTTATCATATTTTTTAAGATCAGGACCCATCTCGACTGTGCTTAACATGTCGTCAGTATCTCCATCTCCGGAGTTATCTTTTTCTTTCAAATCTCCGCTACTCTTTAGCTCATCGATAACCTGATCTGTATCTTTATCGGCAATTTTCATATCGATACCAGTATAAACATTACAGAAAATGTCGGTTGCGGCACCAGTATCTTTAATTGATTTATCTTCACAAGTGTCCATATTCGCAATAAAGTTTGCATCATTTGCAGCATGTGCGCCAGGCGTGATTGCAGCAAATGATCTTTGTGCGCCACCGATAAGTGAAGGTAAGAAACCGCTAATCGAGGCTATTTGTTTAGAATAAGGCAACATATTACTTACAATTGAGCCTAAGAAAGTATGCCGAGTATTTGGATCAAATGGACTTCTTGTTCTTCGAATCTCTTCAGCATTTTCGGCGATTTGCCTTTCAGTTTCATGGTGAAATGCGACTGCCTGTGATTTAGTTAATACTCCACCACTTCCGGCCATAGTGTTTTTAGCCATAAGTGCTCCGGCACCTGACACTATAGCGTTACCAAAATTCTCACCTTTTGTGGAATCGTTAAGAATTGTTCCGGTTAATCCTTGTGCAACGTATAGTGATATTTTTTCCGTTGCTTTGTCTTTAAATACATCAAAAGCTAGGGCGAGTGCAACACCGACTGCAGCGCTCCAAGCTATAGCTCCTAGAACTTCGCTTACACAGGCAGTAGTTTCACAAGCGATAAGAGTAGCCAGAGCTACTGCAGCGCCAACTGCAGCTGTGGTTACCGTAGCAACCTTGCATCCCTTGCGAACTACCCAACCAAGAGTTCCACTAGTGAATGCATCCATTAATCTTGCTAAATCACCAGTCATACCAACTTGGTAATCTTTTGCGGAATCATCTAGTTTAGAAACACGATCACCATAAGCAATTGCACGCCAACCCTGAGAATCTGTGGCGCTTTTCATAGGATTATTTTCTCCGGCTGAATCTGCAAAAAATGCAAAAGCTTCTTGCAATCGAGAAGTATTAGAATCACTCTTGTTGCTATCTTTTTTCTCATCACTATCTTTCTTGTTGGCAATTCCCATTAAGCTGTTTCCTTGTGCGGTGACTTCTTCTTGAGTTGCATCACCAGATCTAATTTTTGAAGACATTGAAAGGAAAGATAACCCGAATTGGGCAAGAACTTCAAGTTTTGCCACTTTTGCAACACTCCAGCCCATTGTTATTAGTGAATATATTCCGCAGATTTTATCGATAGCACTTAATGGACCGTTAAGTTTATTACCTACACCTTTAACAGTTTCTGCAGCCTCGGCAGCCTTTTCTCTAGCATTTTTAAAACCTTTTTTAAGTTTTTCGCTTCTAGATTTTAATTCTTCTTTAACGGCGCTTGTGCCCTTATCTCCTTTTTCAACTTTTCCGTCTTCTGGCTCTGGGTCACCCTTACGGCTTTTCCCTTCAGCATCTTCCTCTTTTGAATGATCGTTAGCGGTTTTTTTCATATCTTCATCGATCTCTTCTTCAGTTTTACCTTTATTGTTTTTTCTCCATTTCTTAAAACTGAACCAACCTTTAAGTTTAGCCCACTTTTTATCCAGAAAAGATGCAAATCGCCCATTGTATCCACGTTTAAGAGCCGTCCGAATTTCGGGATTATTTGTTAGGGCACTTTTAATATCAGAGGATGAATTTAGTGAAATTGGAACCCCGGCTTTAAGATACGATATAGATTTAATTTTTTTACGCCCAAGAATACCCTTACCTTCTTCTACTTCAACATGAAAACCAGCTTCACGCAGATTTTTAAGATTTCGATTAGTCACTCGCGACATGCGACAAACAATTCCAGCTACACAGTTAACACCTTTAGTATTAAACTTTAGCTTAAAAACTTTAGGGCTACGCTTATTCATGCTTATCATCGCTGAATTCCCTTTTTCTGTGAGTATTTCGGTAACATGGTTTGATACCATAGCAACCATATTCATTGATGCAGCAAAAATCAAGGCACCAACTCCACCGATAGTGGCACCAGCCGTAGCAAAAGCTCCTTTACCTTTAAAAAACGACATTGCGCGGTTTTTTACGCCACCTTTTGAAGCCGCATTTCGAGATTTATGAGTTCCTCCACCGCTAACATTGTTACGCCAACCGCTTGATTGAGTTGTGGTTGCGTCTTTCATAAGAGTTTCGTTATCGCTGATTCCAGAGTTAGAAGCTGCTGTAACTGATGAATTTTCAGCATTCGCTAAAGTTGACGGATTATAGCCGTCATTACCGCGAATAACCTCAGCATTTCCCCATCTGCTTTTTGCTTTGTCTAGCGCAGATTGGTTTGCATCGCTTAAATCGCTAAAATCAAGATTCTCATCTCTATCGAAATCTCTTGCTGCTCCCATTTTTTTCCTAAATTAAAACTCTAAAAAATTTATAAAACTATTTTATCAAATTTATGCTTATGTTTCAAGCCTAAAATAACTCATTCGGATCTGTGTATCCGTTTGTCATTAAATTATCGCTTTGACGGTTCTTAGAACTATTTGGACTTGTTGAAATTAATTGATGTTCAGTATCACTGGCAATAATTTGAATATGAACGTGATTTTGGCCAGCAAAGAATAATCCTTGCCCAACTGGGAAGTTTGCAAGACGTTTGCGCTCTTCCTCTGTTAGTTTAAAGACATCGCTCAAAACATCAACTGCGCTTGAAGACTGTTTCAAAAGTAGCTGCATTGAGCTGTTCGAAACAATCGCACGACCCATTTTTGAACCCATAAAGTCTTCAACGTCCTGAGAAATTGTAGTGAGGCCAAGGTAGTATTTTCGGGCACGTTTTGCCAAGCTAAACAAAAAGTTTGCGGAATCGTCATATTTCATTAACTGCCAAGCCTCATCGACAATTAGCATACGTTTTTTCTGCTCTGAACGGACAATATTCCAAATGTGTGAAAGCACAATATACATCGCAACTGGGCGAAGTTCATCTTCAAGGTCGCGAATATTAAATACCACCATTGAGTTATTAATATCAATGTTTGATTGTTGCGAGAAAATTCCCGCAAATGTTCCGGTGGTATATTTGCGAAGGCGCTGTGCTAAGCTTGGGCCGCTTCCATCCATGTGGACCAAAGTATCATAAAGGTTATGAATCGTTGGTGGCGTTGAATTGTGTGTTAGTGGATCAGAAGTAATTCCGGCACGCGCATAAGTATCAATAATTGCTTGGTCAAGGTCGGCTTCTTCACTTGGCGAAAGGCCAATTGACTGCCCTGCACTCGTTCCACCAAGCATTAAGCGAAATAGACCGTGAAGCGTAACAATATTTGCACGTAATGCATTGTCAGCTTCATCCGCATCAATAACGTGTGGTAGATCGAACGGATTAATTCGCACGTCAGAGTTCAAACTTAAGCGAATGTAGCTTCCGCCAACTGCATCGCTTAGTTTTTGATATTCATTTTCTGGGTCAATAATCAAAATTTCAGCACCCATCATCATTGTTCGAAGAGCTTCAAGCTTCACGGTGAAAGATTTACCAGCACCAGATTTCGCAAAGACCACCATATTTGCGTTTTCAAGGGTGAAACGGTCAAAAATAACAAGTCCGTTATTGTGCATATTAACACCATAAAGAACACCATTTTCTTGCGTAAGATCGGCAGAAGTAAATGGGAATGAAGTTGAAATTGCACCCGTATTCATATTTCGGCGAATTTGTAATTGATCTGAAAGTTGAGGGATTGTTGCTTTTAATCCCTGTTCTTGTTGACTTGATGCCACTTTCGAAAACAGCATTTGTTGTCCAAGCATTGTTTCAATTTTGCTTCGTACGAAGTTTAATTCATCAAGACTGTCAGCATAAATCGTCAAATAAAGTCCAAAACGGAAGAATTTTTCCGCTCCAAGTTGGAGTTGATCTCGAAGCTCTTCGGCGTCATTTAAAGCGGCCTCGAGTGCTGGGTCACGAGTTTTACCCTTTTCGTTATTAATTGAAAGGTCGGCTTCAAGCTGGGTAACTTTTCGGCGGAGGTTTTTCATCACGATTTCGGTTTCAACTGGATAAATAAACATCGAAACGTCCAAAACTTCATCAGCATTCAAAATTGGTGAAGCCCATCCGGTGTAAAGCTGGCGTGGGTAACCATAAACATAGATTGTTTGGCCATATTTTGTACCTAAGCGAAAATAGCTCGAGTGGAATTCGAGACTTGATGGCGCAATAAGATCGCGTAAAGTGTTAATACCAGTTAGAAACGCTTGCTCAACCTCAGCCTGCTCTTGCGCGCGTTGCTGCGCAGCAATATCAACTGCGTCTTTCTTCTTCTTTCCCATAATTAAAATCCTCCTTGGTTTGGATTATCGCCCTCTGCTTTTCGAACAAATAAGGTTGCTGTATCGCGGAAATCACCCAAAGGCTCATAAACTGCCGTATCTGGGTTGTAAACATTGTAATAAAGCTCACCAAGCTCTTTTGTGCTTAACTGTACAGATTTAATTCCCATTTGATAAAGTCCACCAGTGATTGAATCAACGCGTTTTTTAATTTCTTCACGTGCTTTATCCCAGGTAGTTCGATCGATTTTCGAAATTTGTGCACTTGGTTTCGCAAAGATCTTTCCAAAAAATCCTTTTGCAGAATCTTTAAGGTTGTTCAAATCGCCAGTTGGGTGATAAGGAATAACAATAAAGAAAGATTTATCCATAATATTCGCACTGCGGCTTAAGCTATCGATAAAGTTAATATAGTCTTCCATTAAATCACCAAGAAGCATATTATCTTGGGCCATTTGAATATCGGCAAGTTTGTTTAAATATGGCTCGATATCAACGCGTTGCGAACGAACCAAAATTTGAATTGGAAAAGTTAGCGAGTTTAAGAAGCTCTGGTAAGAATACTCCACACCTTCACGCTCGCGAGAACTCATAAGATCGAAGTTGATTGACTTACAAGCAATAACTGCTCGAAAACTTCCATCACGCATCACAACCATTCCTTCACGAAGTTCAGCTATCTCTAGCGAATTCTGTGTTGAAGTTGGGTTGGCTGGTGCGTTTGAATTAGTTTTATTTTCAGCTTGCTTTGCGTTCATTGCTGGATTTTTTTGATTCATCTTCATTTGATTGTTATGCATAATTTACCTCAATGATATTAATACTTCATTTTCTTCCAGGTCGACCTCTTTTGAATTATCCTGGGAATTCTTTTCTTTATCGGCTATTTTATTTGCTTGACGTGCAAGCGTTTCTACTGAAAGATCTTTTCCTTCTGAAACTAATCTTTTCATTTCAGCACTAATTTCTTTAGCAGAAGTTTGTTCAGTTGTGCGTTTTTTATTAACGAATGGATTGTCTTGTGGATTTGTTGAAATTCTTGATTTCGGATCGCGCTTTTCCCTTTCATCTGTCGCATTATTGAATTCTCGAATTCTTTCAATATCTTCATGAAGCTCTTCGAGCTCTTCTTTTTGACTTTTAGGATTTTCGAAATTATCTGGTGCTGGATATTGTTGTGGTTGATTTGGATAAGGATTTCCAGTAAAGTTCGAAAGTGGTTGCGGTGCAGGTTGTTGAAAATTATGTGGCGGGTTTTGTTGCCAGTTTGGTGAAATAACAGTTTGATTCATCGAATCTGGATAAGGATTATAATGAAGCTTAACATTATTAAACTCATTATTGTTTTCGAAATTCTGTTGTGGTGGTTGTGGCGGATTTTGCCAATTTTGCCAATTTTGATTTGGTACGTAATTATTGTTATTATTTTGTGCCGGATTCCAGTTTTGTGCTGGATTTTGTGGATAAAGATTTGAGAAATTATTATTTGGTTGTTTTGGACCAAAATTCATACGATATTGATCTTGCTGGTTTTGTGAAAATGCTGTTGGTTGAGTTTGTTGTACCGGTTGTTCAGGTGTTTGAACTGATACATCTTCAAATTTAACGTTGTCTGAGCCAACATATTTGTTTTTAGGATCAAAGTAATAAGTTTTATCTTGAATATTTTCAGAATTTTCATTCGTAAACTGCGCGAGATTTCGCGCCATATCAAGGTTTTGCATAATTTGTTGTTTGCGTCGCTGATCGTGCTGAGTTAAAAGGTTGTCAACATTTGAAGAAACGCGAGAATTTTCAAACATATCTTCTGCCGAACGTGCTTCGTTAGAGTATTCTTCTCGAACAGTTGTGTTCATTGGAGCCACCGAATGTTTAATTGCCCAACCTTCAGTATCGACAATATCTGCCAAATAACTAAGTCGTCTTGAAGCTTCATTTTGAGAGATATCTTTGGTTAAATGTTCATCTTTTTTAATTGGTGCAGAAATCTGAATCAAATGTTCAACACCATCTGGTTGCCAATAGCGTTTATTCGGTTTAACGTAAAAAGAAACAATGGCCGCAAGATAAGTTTCCATCGGCTGATCTTTTCGAAGAGGTAGTGCGAGTGCTCCAAAGAAAATAATGAAAGGCATCGGTATAATTATTAATCCGGGAAAAATTCCCCATAGAAAAATATCCAGCGCAACACAGCCTGCAACAATAATCAGGTAAATAAACTGCCGAAAATTAAACGGCCCAAGCAATTTGTCATCAGCCTCAACGTCTTGAGGAACTTTATAAACGCTCATTCTCTATTTTTGCCCACTTCTCCTTTTATTATTAATACAATTTTAACATATTTTTTTTCAAAAATAAAGTAAAAAAATAAACAAAGTCGTGAATACTGACCTGGTTCCTAGCAGTTTAACTATTTTAATATTGACAAGTTAGGCAATTTTTGGTATACTTCGGAAAGTTATTATTAAATTTTGGGGATTTACTTACCCAAAAAATAAAAAGATTCCATCGTTTTCATATGGTGAATGATTTTTGTATATTTTCGGAAATTTTGAATTTTCTGAGAATGTAATAAATAGTAACTCAAATAAAAACCACTTCCGAAAAACGGAAGCAGTTCTTTTACCGAGTAGTTTCATAAACTACGCCAATAGTTTATGAAATGAATCACATCTCCACAGTGAGATCAATCATTTATTGCGGTTACGCTCGTTCTTGCGTAGCCGTTTTTTATTATCTTTATCTGGCGGTTCTTTATTTGAGTTTTTTATAAACAATTCAATCAGAACTTCTAAAATTGGATAAGCTTTTTCAAAAACACTTATCAAAAGTGAATCAATATTTATATTTGACAAATAATAGAAAAAAGACGGATCATTTTTAAACCGTCTTTTAATTCACTCATAAGATGTGTGAAATCAGATTACTTTTAGACTACTGAGCGTCAGATTGTTTAAACTCTGTTTATTTTTTATTCTTAATATTTGTTGGTTTCCAATTTGAGCCCAAGATAGAGTCGTAGATTGCTTTATTACTCTTTTCAACTTCTTTAAGCATTTTGTGAATTTCAGATCCTTGGACTGCATTAAGCTTACCATATTCTGCAGGACTTTCGTTAATTGTTTTAATACTTTTAAGAGTTGATTTGAGTGTTTCGTCCGACATTGTCGAAAGTGCTTTTTTATCCCAGATAATCTTCATTGCATCATTCGAAGCTTTTATAATCTTCTCATCTGAAACATTTTTAGCGTAATTGTCGTGAATAGCATTCATAATTTCTTGTGAACCCATTCCATTCACTGCAATATTTTCTAGAGCAGCACCGCCAATAAATTGAAGATCGTCTTTTTTGGTTTTCTTGAAAGCTTCAACCAAATCACCACGGTTAGCATTTAATTCACTACCAAATGTAGTTTTACCGAGCGAATCCAAAGCTGTTTCGAGATTTGATGAACCCATAAACTTTTCGGCTGTTGCGGCACGCAAGTTTTTGGTAATTTCGAAATCGATTCCATCTTTTTGAATACTTTCGCCCATATTTTTCGAAAAGATTTGTTTGTAATCGTCGCCTGAAAAGTTGAGTGATTTTGTAAGGTTTGAAAGTGATTCAACTTCTTCTTTATTCTCTTTCGAAGCAGCTGTCATAGCACTAGCAAGTGCTGAGACTTTTCCAGCTTCACCACGCACACCAGATGCGGTATTTAATAGATCATTGTTGTAGCGCAAATTATTCGCCATTGCATTATTGAGCGCAATATTATTGTTTCTTTCAGCTTGCTTGAATGAAGTTGTCCTATTGGCGTCATCAATAAATTTAAGTGCTTGCGAACCAAATTTTCCATTGAGAGTTCTTAGAGTATCATCGCTAAGATCAACAATTCCTCGAACTTTACCACTTGGATCTCTATCAAGAGTTGAACTGAGCAATTCAGATTTAATTTGTGAAATTGCTGCACCAGATTGAGCATTGGCGCGGTTTAGGGCCTCGTTAGCAAGCATTTCTTGATATTGAGTATTTGTTCTCAAAATGTGTTGTTTGCGAGCTTCGTAGTATATGTTCGAAAATGCATTTGAGCCTTCTGGCATATTTTGAACGGCATCTAGATCGGCATTTTCTTTATTTGCAAAACGTTCTTTTTGATATGTATCGGCGATAGATTTCGCTGAACCAATTCTTCTTGAACGGTTATAATTCATTTGGTTTAATCTAGCACCAATTGATGTTGGATTGTTGACAATTCCTTGATTTCGGTACATTTCTTGATTTTCTCCAATGAATTTTTTGGCTCGGTCGATTGGACCTTTGTTTGGATTATTAATAATTCCAGCAAATTTGCCAAGCAAGCTACCACTAATTCGCATGATTGTTGGAGTAATTGCAAGTGGCACAATTTGAACAACTGCGCCCAAAAGGAAGACTAAAAAACTTCCGTTTGCACTAGCAATGATTGTAGTTCCAACGAGCTGTGCTCCACCAAATAATAGAGATATAATTGGATACATTACAAGCATTGTCGTGAATAAATCTTTCCATTTTTGGAACCATTTTTCAGTATTTGGTAAGATATTTGCAGCAAAAGCTAAAGGCGCTAAGAAAACCAAAACAATAATAATTGCTTGACGAGCAGCTAGAATCACCAAACCAACTACGGCTGAATAAATAACAGCAACCAATGCACCAAGAATCATCATTACTGCCGCACCAGTACTTCCCGCAGTTGCTACGGATACTGTGTATGCTCCATACGCCACAACTCCACTACCGCTCAAAACAGCCGCAGTCATATTTGACCAATCAAGGTTTGCAACTTTAATTTTATCACCACCACTGTTAAAGATACTATTTCGAATTCAAATTAAAAGATTTTGCGTGTGTGCACCTAAGATATGTGAAATATAATAAGAAATATTAATTAAAATCGCCGCCACAATTAATTTTGGCAATATTTTTTTCACACCATAATTACTAATTCCAAAGCCAGTCACCTGTGAGTAAATAACAAAAACAAAACCAATCACGAAAAAGATATTCGCAACATTTCGCATGTAGTCCCAAACTTTAAAGAGACCCGATTTGTGTGATGTGTAGAGTGGTTGAACTCGCAAAAAGGTTTGAAGCCAGTCATAAATTCCATCCATCCATTTCGAAATTGTGTTTGCAACCATACAAACCATCCAGCCACCACCACCTTCAACGCTACAGTTTGATGTATCTTCATCTTTTGAGGTTCCATCAACTTTCACATCTTGTGTATCGCCGTTTTGTTTTAAGTTCCCTAAAGCGCTCACATCAAAAGTGTAGATTTTTCCACTAGAAGCATCGTTTTCATTATCTAGGGCAATAACTGTAGTTTTTTGGTTATCTGCACTGGCTGTTGAATTTTCAGCATAGATTTTTTTTGAACGAATTGATTCAGGATATTTTGATGTATCAGAAACTTTTGTATAAACTTTTCCGTTGTATTTTATACCATTTTTTGAAGAATCTGTCCATTGAGCTCCGTCGAGAGCGTAAGCTAGGCTCGAACTAAAAAAGCCCAAGATTGTGACTACTGTTATAGCCACGATAAGAAAAACTTTTCGAAAATCTTGAGTTTTTGCTTTTTTGAACCTCGTCAAGATCTGCATATGACCTGATTTTATCATATTTTACCCCTTTTGTCAACCTTTAAATTGGTTTTTTAAAATAAAACACTTGCTTTTTCCCTAAAAATGGTTTAAAGTATAATTATTATGTTTAACAAAATAAAAAAAATAATTACAATTGGGTTAGTTTTGACGAGCTTTTTTGTAGCTTTTCAAACATTTTTTATATCCGGTAACAATGCATATGCAAAGCTGCTACGTACAGATAAGAATGGTAATTCAGTCGATGTTCCTGCTTCTGCTAATGCTAAAAGTAAGAGTAATGGTGGTAACTCTAATCCAGCACCAGCCCCAGCACCAGCTCCGGCACCAGCAAATTCGGGGTCTAACTCTGGTTCAAGCTCAAACTCCGGTTCAAGCTCAAACTCGAGCGACGGTGATGCGGGTGAAAATAAAGAAAACGAAGATGAAAAACAGCCGATTGATAACACTCCAGAAGAAGTCAAAACGGCAATTCTCCCTGAAAGTTGGAAAATCGAAGATATTCTTAACATGATTTTATTAGTCGTAACAACTGGTGTTGGAATTGCTGCTGTTGGTGCAATCGTTTATGCAGGTATATTATATATTACTGCACGCGACAATGCTGGGCAGGTTTCGAAAGCTAAAACTATGATTATGAATACGGTTATTGGTGTGATTGCATATGTATTAATGTGGGCATTCCTACAATGGATCATTCCAGGAGGAGTCTTCTAATGAAAAAGATTTTATTGATGTTATCTATTATGCTTATGCCGATGATGTATTTTTCGCAAAGTGCTTACGCTGATTCGGGATGTACTGGAAATGAAACTTTCTTTGGTCTTCCCGCCTGGTATCGTGGATTAGTCACTGCTGGCGAAAATGGTTGTCAGATTAAAGAGATTGGGCCTAACGATGCAAAGAACAAACACGAAATCACAATAGAACAATTTGTTTGGACGGTTGTGGCAAATGTGATTGATATGGGCTTTCGAATTGCAGGTTTAGTTGCGATGGGATTCATCATTTATGCAGGATATCAATATATGATGGCTGCCGGTGATCCAGGAATGCTTGCAAATGCAAAAAGATCGCTAACTAACGCAGTAATTGGTTTAGCAATTGCAATTTTGGCATCAACAATAGTAACATTTGTATTAGGAATTTTAGGATAATGGAACAATATATATATTTAGCAGAAGAAAAAGGTGCAGAAGATAAGGGTTCTGAAGATAAAGGCGGCAGCACTTCAGATGGATCAATAAATTTTGATAAGTCTAAAGTGTTTAATAATGTCGATACTTCAAATAAAGATAAAGCTAGTGATGCTTCCCTTCAAAATGCATTCAATACAGCGTTTATCTGGGCTGGAATAATCTGTGTTATTGTGATTGTTGTTGCGGGTTTGACATTTATTACTTCTTCAGGTAATCCTAGTCGAATTTCGAAAGCTAAATCTGCAATAACATATGCATCTTTCGGAATTGGAGTAATCGTTTCAGCAGCCTTAATCGTAAATCTAATTATTAGCGGACTATTGAAAGGAAGCATTTAAATGAAAAAGATTATTTTATTAAGTAGCATTTTGTTTGCTTTTATGATGCCAGCAAGCGCATTTGCTTCAACTCCCTTCAACGCTTGTAAAAACGTTGTTTCTGGAAATACAGCTGTTTGTTCTGGTGATGCAAAAGATGCAAAAGATGTCGCTAAAAATGTGATTTCGGTTCTTTTATGGATTGTGGGAATTGCTTCGATAATCGTAATTATCTATTCAGGAATTGCGTTTATTACTTCAGCTGGAAACCCAAGCCAAATAACGCGAGCTAAAACAATGTTGCTATATGCTGTTGTTGGTTTGGTTGTTTCAATCTTATCTTATGCTATCGTTAACTTTATTGTCGGCTCCGCAGGTGGAAGTAAAGGTGGTTCTAGCGGTGGATCTTCATCTTCATCTTCAAGCTCGGGATCAAATTCAGGATCTTCGACAAATAGTAATTCGCCAAACACTAAATCTAATAATTCAAACAGTAGCCATGGTAGTGATGGCAAACCTTCTTTTCCAGAGCTTAATTCTGGAAATAAAACAGGTGATAACAGTGTTTGGACGAAAATATAAAATAATTTAAGGAGAATAAATGAAAAAAATTTTACTAGCATTCGGTTTGTTTCTTGCATTCGCTAGCCCTATCGCTATAGCTTCGAACGTTTTAGATAATCAAGCTTATGCTGAAGGTGCTGCAGATTTAATTCAAAAAGGTGCAGATTCTACCGGCCAGAAAGATACT
>CAKUZG010000005.1 GCA_934717805.1 uncultured Candidatus Saccharibacteria bacterium
CATCGATCGATCACGACCATACCGATATCTATAAAACTGAGCAAGATTATTTCGATGCTTTTACGGAATTTGGTGCTCAGAGTGATTTTATCATTTCTTGGAAAGATCAACATCCAGAAATTTTCGAAAAATTCAATAATAAAGTAATCTTATCTCAGCCTGAAGAAGAGTTAAAAATTCCTGGTCTTCACAATCGTAAAAATGCAAGTCTCGTTCTTGAAGCTATCGATTATCTTGTTGAAACTCAAGATTTACAAGTTCCAGAAAATTTTTATGAAAAAACTATAGATGCATTAAATAGCTTTCCAGGAACAAATCGCCGTTTCGAAAAAATAACTGAAAATATTTATTCAGATTACGGACATCACCCAAAAGAAATTCAAGCAACACTTCAATTAGCGAATGAAGTAGCGAAAAATAACGGTTTTTCTGGAATTTCTTTAATCTATCAACCTCATCAAAATGTTCGCCAAGTTGAGGTACAAGACGAATATACGCCCGAAATTTTCAAGTATGCAGATGAAATCATTTGGTTACCAACATATTTAAGCCGCGAAAATCCTAATTTCAAAATTCTTTCACCTGAATTTTTATCTAGAAAAGTATCTGAAAAAACGATTGTTATGGATATTACAAAAAATGATTCACAATTATTAGAAAAAATTAATGAACTTAAAGATAAAAATCGACTAATTCTAGCTATGAGCGCTGGTTCTCTTGATGGCTGGATTCGAAAAAGATTAAAATAAAATATATTCCCGCAAAAAAGCGGGTTTATATTTTTAATAAAAATATAAAAGCGGATAAAACCGCTTAAAATATCAAATTAGTGCTAAAAACCAAGATTTTTCAAAATACTCTCAACCTTTTCTTAACGTCATCCTAGACTATTGATGAATTACCCGAAAGCTTATTAGCAACTATTTTCACGGATTTCTCCAAGGCTAAAGCAAGATTATTAAACAAACAAAGTGAGTAAATATTTAAATATAAATCTGAAGAATAGTCAAAGAGCGAAATTAACTCCCACCAAGCCTCCCTTATCAATCCCGAAACATCATCGTATTTGAATTCATTTCTGGAAGATATTTGAACAATTTCAATAGAAAAATCAAGAACTTTTTTTGCGCAAGAATTTAAACGTATTACTTCATTGATGATTAGAGATTCATTTTTTATAAAATTAATTTTTAAGCTTTCTACGCCCATACTATGCATATAAAGATCAGGATCAAGATTAAGCTCATTCATGATTTCTGAAAGTTTTTTAAATGCACCTAGCCATTCATCAACAGTATGTCTCTCGGACGCAAAAATAATTTTGTCTAAATAATTTATTGTAAAATCTTCATTTCTAATCATTATTTCTCCTCTTACTTTATATAATATCATAAAATAGACTAAAGCGGTATAAACTAAGTTAACTCTTGCCTCTAATCCGAGTTTTGTTCAGCAATAAAAAAAACGCGCTGGCGCGCGAATATTTTTCAAAAAGTCTGGTATGGTGCGCACGAGAAGACTTGAACTTCCACGAGCCGAAGCTCACTAGCCCCTCAAGCTAGCGCGTCTACCAATTCCGCCACGCGCGCAAAACCAGTCTTATTATATCAAAATCAAGGAGTCTTGTAAAGAGTTTCTTTTTTAGCAGACCAATAGATTACATCCGAATATCTATCAATATCTACCACAAATTTATTTCCAGCTGAATAAGGTTGAACCGATTTTCGAAATACATAACTAACCTTTGTTTGGCCAAGACCAATTGCAGCGGAATTATTAATCCAGCGTCGTGTAAATTTTGTTAATTGAGTCTTTTTATCATCAAAAGTTTGTGCAGTACGAGCGTTTAACAGTAAATCATCCGCAATAGCATCACTATAGTTCGAAAAATTCAAACCTTTCTGACTAGCTTGTGAAGAATGCCAAAAAGGATAGATATCTGAGTCTGCACCCATATCAACTTCATAAACTAAAATTCCATAATTTCTCGGCTGAAGAATCGTCTGAACAAAAGTACCGAGTTTATCATCTTTATCAATAATTGTAGTATTTACATCAAAACCAAGCTTCTTTAACTGTGAAGCAATTTCTTCTGCAGATTTTTTATAATTATAAATACTTGTCGTTGAAACATTAATGGTTGCTTTTTGACCATCTTTTTCGCGAATACCTTTGGAGTTTTTTACCCAGCCAGCCTCATCTAGCATTTTTTCAGCTTGCGCAAAATTATATTCAGGAACAGAAAGCCAATTAGTATTTATAAATTTACTCAAAGTTGGGTAATCCAAATTGTTAATATATTCCATTTTGCTACGGATTTTATTAACATCCAACCCAGTTTGTATCGCCTTTCGAACTTTAGTATCTTTCAAAATTGGGTCGGAATTATTCATGAAAGCATAAATTCCACGATTAACACTAATCTCATGTGAATTCAACCCTGCTCGCTCAGAATTGCTGAAATCACTAATTTTAACACTTGGTGAAGCTACAATTTCACCAGAAATTAACGCTTTCTTTAACCTAGCCTCATCTTGAAAAACAACAATATCAAAATTATCAATATATGGCTCACCCTTATAATAATTTTTATTCTTTACCAATGAAACTGTAGTTTTATTACCATTAGTTTGCACTCCTTTAAAATTGAAAGGACCTGAAGTTATCGGATTATTTGAAAATGAACTTTCACGAATTTTATCTGTCGAAACATCTTTAAGAATGTGTTCTGGAAGAATTGAGAAGTTAAAGCCATATAGAACCGATGATGAATTTGAAGGAACTTTAAATTTAATCTCATAATCACTGGTCTTTGAAGCTTCCACATTTTTCCAAACTTTATATGCAGATGGGTTTAAATTTTGATCTTTTAGATTTTTTATAGTAAAAATAACATCATCCGCAGTGATCTTCTGACCATCCGACCAAGTAGCATTTTTTCGCATTTTTATAGTAAAATTACGGTAGTTATCACTAGTCTCAACATTCTCTGCCAAGTCACCTTTTAGCGAACCATCACTATCTATACTATACAATCTAGAAAAAGCAAGCCGCTCAAAAGATTTTTCTGCATCAGTCGTAGCGAAAATCGGGTTCAAAGATTTAACCTCGCCAAGAATTCCTTCAGAATATGTTCCACCTCTAGAAAAAACTTCTTCAGAAAAATTGCGATCACTCAACCATCTAAATAATCCAATTGTTGAAATCAATAAAGCCATCACACAAATCCAAATAATAATCGGTTTTCGAACATTTGAAAGATTCTCGAAACGACCAAAGAACATTTTTTTAGTATGTGAAATAACAGCCTTTTCGGCAATATCAGCCTTTTCCAAAAAAGATAATTTTCTATTATCTATGGCTTGAATCGAACGAGTTTTTGAAGTCTTACCTCTATTTTTTTGAGACGCACCAGAAACTCGCTTAACTTTTTTTGGGTTTTTTTTAAAATCCATAAAAATCCTTATTTAGGCAAAAGTAAAATTGTAAGAATTGATGCTACAAATATAAACGCAAAAAACATCGTAGCTCTAAAAATACTCTTTTCTACTCCACGTCGCTCTGTGTATAACTCACCAGAAGCGCCAAAACCAGCACCAAGAGTTGCTCCACGTTGTTGGAGTAAAATCAAAAGCATTGTCAAAATACCTGAAATAACAGTTACAAATTGCAAAATAATATCAATATTCACTATAAAATCTCCTTTTCTTTATCGATTCCGAAAAATTGGCTTAAACTATAATTCAACAAACTTATCGCTGCACCAACTATAACAGAGTTCCAAAATCCCATAGAAATATTTGGTGCTAAAACCATTGAAATCCATACAATTAAGCCATTTACGATTAGCGTAAAAAAGCCAAATGTTATAATAATCATTGGTAATGATAAGATTGTAAGAATAGTTTTTAGCGAACTATTAACGACTGAAAAAATTAAACCAGCTAAAAAGAAAGTTCCTGCACTATGGTTGCTTACATTTCCAAAAATTGAAACTAAAATCCATAGCAAAAAACTGTTCAAAAACCACCGATTTATAAATGTCATCAATTGATCTTTCACACTACTATTTTAACATATTTCAACAATAAAAAAAACACCTTTTGGTGATTTTTAAAATTGGTGGGTCTGATGGGGTTCGAACCCATGACACCCTGCTTAAAAGGCAGGTGCTCTAACCAGCTGAGCTACAGACCCGTACACTAACTATATTTAAGAGTATATCTTATTTACCAATAAAAGTCAAGACTTTTTCTCGTTTTTCTTAAATTTGACTGGCGCAATGCTTAAAATCGAAAGCACAACGCCAGCTAAGATTACCCAGTTCATCCAATAACCTAAAAAGATAGCTATATTTTTAGACATAGCGTCTAAAACAAAAACTTTTTCGAAATATGGTAACAACAACAAAAATGCAAAAAATGCAGAAAATGAAGAAGAAACAATCCTAATAATCCAATTCTCTTGTTTTGGATTTTTTGTCAAAATTAACAAAGCTGGCGCTAAAATTAAGATAATTCCAACAATTCCACTTAGTGTCAATTCTGGAATTGTTAAATTTGAAGTTGTTAAAAAGTTCGTAATTTCTTTATTCCAGTATTTATTAAGCACAACTCCAGATAAAATTACTAGGTTGAAATATCCCATTTTTCGTTGCGAAAGCGTCAAAAAAATAATCAAAATCGCAATAAATATTGTTGTTATCATAATTAATATTATACTCTATTTTTCAATTTTCAAAACAGTGATTTTTTAGATTTTTTAAACTCTTTAAGAAGCTCTTTTTGCTTTTTCGAAAGTCGCGTTGGAGTTTCAACAATAATCGTTACAATATGTGCTCCCCGTTTATCATTTCGAAGATAAGGAACTCCGTGACCTGAAAGCTTAAAGTCAGTATGGCTTTGCGTTCCAGCCGGAACTTTCATAGTTAATAGGCCGTCAATAGTTTCAACTTCAATTTCAGCACCCAAAGCAGCATCAACCATTGAAATCTTTTCTTCACTTAAAATTAAGCTACCCTCTCGAGTAAATTTTTTATCCGCTTTAACCCTAATATTTACATATAAATCACCGTTTTGGCCACCCTTAACAGCCTCACCATGACCAGAAAGACGAATTGTTGCACCATCATCAATTCCCGCTGGAATTTTAAGCTTAATGGTTTGTTTCTTACGAGAGATCCCGCTTCCACCACAAACCGAACAATTTTGCTCCGGAACTTCACCGCTACCACTACATGTCGGGCAAGTTACCGTTTGTTGAATTGGCCCAAAAAGAGTTTGAGTTGCTCTAGTTTGTTGACCACTTCCATTACAATCTGGACATTTTTTCATTCCATGGCCGGGCTCTGCGCCAGAACCTTTACAATGTTCACATTCACTATCTAGATTTAACGCGATTTCAGTTTCGGTACCAAAAATAGCTTCCTTAAAATTGAGCGTTAATTCTACTTCAACATCTCGGCCTTTTTTAGCTTGAGAACCTCGATTTTGCGAAAAACCACCACCAAAAATTCCATCAAAAATATCGCCAAATCCACCGCCAAAATCAAAATTAACATTCTGCCCGGAAAATCCATTAAATCCTTCGAAAGGATTTCCACCAGAAAAACCACCAGAATTTCCACCAACTCCGGCATGACCGAATTGATCATAGCGTTGACGTTTTTCTTTATCTTTCAAAACTTCGTAAGCCTCATTCACTTCTTTAAAGGCTTTTTCGTCACCACCCTTATCTGGGTGAAGTTCAATAGCTTTTTTTCGAAAAGCTTTTTTAATTTCATCAGCACTGGCGTCTTTTTTAACACCTAAAATATCATAATAATCAGCTTTGCTCATATATCTATATTATATCAAATTAGCACTTAAAGTGCAAGAGTGCTAATTTTCTTCAAGTTTCGAAAGTTTAAACTCTAGACCGGAAATTTCAACGCTTAAATTGTAGCTCTGCTCACTTAAACGTTCAATTTCATAATCTGCCCTATCTAAAAAATTCCCATAAGAATGAACATCACCCATCTCTTCCGAATTAGCCTCTCGAGTAAGTTTTAAAGCTTCTTGAATCTGTGCCTGAATTTCCTCATCTTGCCGTTCGAGTTCAGAAATTTTATTTTTAATTTGCTCAATTTCTTTCTGTCTTTCTGAATTTAGATCAATTTCCGAAAACCCTTCCCAGCTATTTTGCAAATTAGCTTGATAATTTTTATTTTCATTAAAATCTTCCATAAAAATATCTTATCAGATTTCAAAACAAATCGCAACAAACTAAAAGACGCCCGATTATTCGAACGTCTTTTAAAGAAAGAATCTTAACTATTTTTTGTCGATTACTTCGCCCTCAACAGGTTCATCGTCTTTTTTGCCCGATTCTTTTGCATCTGAGGCTTCTGCGCTTTGTGCTTGATACAATTTAGCGCCAATTGGCATAATTGCATCTTGAAGATCTTTCGAAGCTTTTTCAAGTTCATCTTTATCTTCAGAATTTTGGTGTTTTTTAGCTTCTTCAACCGCTTTCGAAATCGCTTCTTCATCTTCTTTCGAAATTTTGTCTTTAAATTCACTTGGCATTTTTTCTGCCTGATAAATAGCATTTTCGAGTTGGTTTTTTGCATCAATTATCTCGCGCTTTTTCTTGTCTTCATCTGCATGAAGTTCTGCCTCTTTTTGAGCTTTTTCAATATCTTCTTTACTCATGTTTCCTGAGTTTTGAATTGTGATATTATTCTCTTTACCAGTTCCTTTATCTTTAGCGGTAACTGTTAGAATTCCGTTCGCATCGATATTGAAAGTCACTTCAATTTGTGGAATTCCACGTGGCGCTGGAGCAATTCCTGAAAGCACAAACATTCCAAGAGATTTGTTGTCAGCAGCCATTTCACGTTCACCTTGAAGCACATGAATTTCTACTTGTGGCTGGTTATCAGCATAAGTTGAGAAAACTTGTGATTTCGAAGTTGGCACAGTTGTATTTCGATCAATCATTGGAGTTCGAACACCACCAGCAGTTTCAATTCCAAGTGTCAAAGGTGTAACATCAAGAAGAAGCACATCTTTAACATCTCCAGCCAAAACACCACCTTGAATTGCAGCACCAACAGCTACGACTTCATCAGGGTTAACACCTTGAGTTGGTTTTTTACCAAAGATTTTTTCAACTTTTTCAACTACGGCTGGCATTCGAGTCATACCACCAACCATCACAACTTCAGCAATATCGCTAGCTTTTAGATCTGCATCTTTTAGAGCTTTTTCAACAGGATCAGCTAGTCGGTCAATTAAATCAGCAACCAATTCTTCAAGTTTTGCTCGAGTTAGAGTATACTCAAAGTGTTTTGGACCATCTTCATCAGCTGTCAAGAATGGTAAGTTCACTTCGTAAGATGTTGTTGAAGAAAGCTCTTTTTTAGCTTTTTCAGCTTCGTCCTTCAAACGTTGCATTGCAGCAGAATCATTTTTAAGATCGATTCCTTCTTCTTTTTTGAATTCATCCAAGAAATGGTTCACAATTCGGTTGTCGAAGTCTTCACCACCGAGGTGTGTATCACCGTTTGTTGAAAGAACTTCAAACACGCCATCAGCAATATCAAGAACTGAAACATCGAATGTTCCACCACCAAGGTCGAAAACAGCAATTTTTTCGTCTTTTTTACCGTCTAAGCCATAAGCAAGTGCAGCTGCAGTTGGTTCGTTGATGATTCGTTTTACTTCAAGACCTGCAATTTTACCAGCATCTTTCGTTGCTTGACGTTGGCTGTCATCAAAGTAAGCTGGAACAGTAATCACAGCTTCAGTAACTTTTTCGCCCAAGAAAGCTTCGGCATCAGCTTTAATTTTCGAAAGAATCATCGCTGAAACTTCTTCTGGCGTATATTCTTTGTCACCCATTTTCACAGCAACGCCGTTACCTTTTTTAACAATCTCATAAGGCATAATTCCAAGATCTTTTTGAACTTCATCGTCAGAATATTTTCGTCCAATCAAACGTTTTACGCCATAAATTGTATTTTTTGGATTTGTTACACGTTGACGTTGAGCAACTTGACCAACCAAACGATCACCTTTTTTATTAATCGCTACAACTGATGGAGTAGTTCGATTTCCTTCCGCGTTTGTAATCACTTCTGGTTTTCCGGCAACCATGTAAGCAAAAGCACTGTTGGTTGTACCAAGGTCAATTCCGATAATTTTTCCCATTCTATCCTTCTTTCTTTATTAAATTATCGCTGCAATCTCTTGCGTTTATTATCTTATTTCTGGCGCGCCTCGTAGTTCTCTCGCGCCATATTTAAATTATACGCTTTTAGCACTCACAAGTCAAGAGTGCTAATGTTGTATTATTTACAATGTTTAAAATATCCTAAAATAAATTAAAACAGCCCCACCGAGCTGTTTTAAAATATTTTATAGAAAATTTAAATCTTCTCAAATTTAGCACTTTTTAAGCTGCTTTCAATCTCATTTCCCGCCACAAATCGCAATCGTGCCTCTTTAATATCTGCACTTGTTACGCTCTTAGCATCTTTTGCACCCTTTCCAGAAAGTGTAATATGAAAATATCCCAAATCACCCAAATGCACAGTTTCCCCATTCTGAATAGCATTCGAAATTTCTTGCGTTAAAGCCATTAAAACAGCATATGTATCAATATCACTAACAGTAGTGCTTTTGGCAGAAATTCGTTTTGCCATCTCCTTTAATTCAACTTTACCATTAGAAATTGCTGTTGGGTAAAACTTATTTGCTTCTTCTTTCTTTAACGGATTTGGGCGTTGAACCGCTTTATATTTTATAGCCATAATTATTCTCCTTTTTAAATAGATTGAAAAGTATTTATGAATCTATTGAAAACCTTTTCGAAATAGATTCATTTTTAGTTGGAAATAGATTGAATTAAGGATTTATTTCTTTTAACCTGCCTTTCTTATTATTTAAAAATCGAAACAACTGTAAATTAGCTAAATACTAAATATCCTATAGCAAATTTTATCTATAAAATCGTCTAAATTATTAATTATTATATTGTCGTGATTAAAATTTATATTATCAGGTATTCTTGATAATATAAAATTAGGTCCATTATTATGAATACTTTTATATACTTGCTTATCTTTATTTAGTAAATCTTGCGTATTGTTTGGAGATTCAATTAGATAAAGAAGAGTCTTATCCGGTGAATGTATAAAAACCTTAGAATTATCATTCGATAGCACCGCATATTTATCTAAATTATGGCTCGTTATTTTTTCAAGTTTTTTTACGCATCCCTTTTTATCAAAATACGGTGCATTTTGTATAAGAATTATTATTTGAAAATACAACACACCTTCACACCTAATGTTCGCTGTTTCACCGAGCATATTTTCAAAATAGTTATTTGAATTTTGAGAATAATTACTCATAACAAATTTAATTGCTATGCCCGCTAACGGACGTCTACCTTTAAATATTCCAATATCAACATTCTTATTAATATATCTTCCAGATATATTAGATTCTTTATTATTGCCAACCCCATATGAAAATACAGTATAGATATTACCTAATTTATTTTGAATTTTTTCAGCAATAAAACCATGAAGAATTTTTAACTTTTCATTACTTCTTGGCCCTGTCTTTAAATAAGTACTAAAAGAATTATTCAATACAGCCATAAAATCATTATTCATTACTACTCTCCGATAATTTAAAAGAAATAAACTTTAAAAGTTCCTTTGATGAAAAAGTATAGTAACCGCCACTTTTATATTTTCTTAAAATTTTAATAAAATTTATAAAGTCGTTAGATATCAATATTTTCCGGATATCTTCATATGAATACTTTTTTGAGATTATATATAGTCCACTATACACTCCAACACCCTTAGGAATATCTATTATTCTTAAAGAATTTATATCTTTTATAACTGTATTTATAGCTATTTTATCAGTATTCACATCCTTTACAGCTTGATTTCTACCAAACAAATACCATTCATCACTATTAGCTAAGCTTCGCTTTAAAAGCTTGTCTTTATTTTCAGATAAATATTTATATGTCCATGAGTATTCTTTAGCCAATATTTCTTCCTTAATAGGCACACCATTTTTGTAAGGGAATATTGCTTTTTTCCAGTCTCCGCTAGAAGCTTTTAAAATATCTATAACCAATTCATTACTTATAAAATTATCACTAATAAAAATTTTATCAGCTAAAGTTGCAAATCCATTTTTAACCTGAATATCCTTATCTATTGGACATGTTAGTATTTTATTTAAAAGGCTCAACTCATTATTATTCCCAAAATACATCTTATCATCAATCAGACAATCTTTTATTTTAATTTTATTGTAATTAGTTATAGAACCTTTATCATCAAAATAAGCATATTCAAAATAATCTTTATTATAATTATTATCGTAAGCCATTATTATTGTGTATACGTTAATACCCTTAAATGGTTGAAAATGATTAAGATCTATAACCTTATAAAGGCTATTCGTTTTTTGTATATACTTACGAAGGTTTCTACCATATATACTTGTAGTAAAACTACTTGGAGTTATAAGGCACATTCTACCAGTTTCTTTTAGCATTAAGAAACTAATTTCATAAAAAACTATATACAAATCTATCATTCCACCATCTATGAACTTAAACTCATTATTAGATTCACCCAAAGTAGATAGGTTATGTCTTCTAACATATGGCGGATTTCCCACCACAAAATCCATTTTAGAAATATATTTTTTATAAATAAAAGTGGTATCAGAATTTATTATATCCCATGCAACATTATAGATACCATATTTCTCAGTCAACTTATTAAGTCTTTTTATGCACGAATTATAGTTACGCTCATCTATTTCAATTCCGTGAATAAATTTCTCTAAAAGTTGCTTTAAATTTTTATCGTTTTTATAAACTTCACAAAAACGATACACAATTTCATCAAGAAAAGCCCCATCACCACAAGAATTATCTATAATATGTTTATTTTTTATATTTTCACCAAAATATCCAAGAATATCAAGCATATTTTTTACTAAATAGCGAGGGGTGAAGACTTCGCCCATCTTCTTTACCCTTGTCGTCCTTAAACCATCTTTCACGCAACTATAGTATCAAAAAAAAAAAACGGGTCAAGCCCTTTTATTAAAGAATTAAAAACCCACAATCGTGGGTTTAAAATTAATTAAACTTCAAGTAATTCCAATTCTCTATCTCTGGCGCGTCTACCGAGTTTTCTTGCGCAAAGTGTAAAGCATCGTCTTGGCGTTTTTGGTATTCTTTTACAAGACTCTCAAAAACTTCATCACCTTTATTAACTGAATTTAAGGCTCTCACCGCAATATCATATCGCGATACTTTGTTTCTCGCCAACATATCAAACGGCGTAGTCGTTGAGCCTTTTTCTTCATATCCATTAATTTGAATACGCGCTGGATTTTGATAATCAAACAATATTGATTTGAGAGTCTTAGCGTATCCGTGAAAAGCAAATATAACTGGCTTATCTTTAGTAAAAATCTTCGCAAAGTCGCTTTTCGAAAGCGTATTTTCGAAAGTTCCAATTCCTTTTCCGCAAAGCGCCTGAATATAAACCAAGCGAATTTTAACTTGTGCAACATCATGAAGCAAAACTTGAAGTGCCGCAACCGTTTCTTTGAAAACATAATCGCCACTTGCCGCCAAAATTAAATCTGGTTCATCATCTTCTAAAATAGAATCCCAGTCTGTAATTTCCTGATTTTTCCAACTATCAAAAATAAATACTCCGCCATTTTCATGCTGTTTTTGTGTGCTTTCAAGAGAAAAATATCTTGGTTCTGGCGTTTTTCCCGCAACCAAAACATTAATATTATTTCGAGATTTTAGCATTTTCGAAATCGCTGCAACCGCAGAGTTGTCATCCGCAGGCAAAAAGATCTGTCCAATTCCATTTTCGCGACGCAAAACCTCATCAATAAAGCTTGGATTTTGATGCGAAAAACCGTTGTGATCTTGACGCCAACCAGTTGAAGTTAGAATATAATTCAAACTTGCTAAATCACCTCGCCATTTTACCTCTTGAGATTGTGCCAAAAACTTCGCATATTGATCCATCATTGAAGAAATAATTGGCGCAAAAGCTTCATAAGAAGTTAAAACTCCATGCCGACCAGTTAAAATATATCCCTGTAAAAGCCCCTGCAAGCAGTTTTCACTTAAAATTTCCGTCACTCGACCATTTTTCGCTAAATCCTTTTCCCAAGGTTTAATTTCTCGTTGCCAAGAACGTGAAGTTGCTTCAAAAATCGCATCTAGTTTATTTGAATAGGTTTCATCTGGGCTAAAAAACCTAAAATTATCAGGATTTTTTTCGAAAACTTTCTCCAACAAACCACCAACAGCATTCATTGCAAGAGATTTTTCGCCTAGCATTTCAGTAGTTTCCGGCAATGTCAAATCTTTAAAATTTAAATTCGCATCAATAAAACGATTTCGGCCAATTTTGCTTGAGTTTTCTGGTAAAAAGTCGTTAAGCCATGGTTTGAATTCGCCTTTTTCAAAATCAAAAAGCTCTTCGAATTTATATGATTTCATCCAATTTTCAAGTTTTTCAAGCTCATTTTTATCTGTTTTCGCTTTCAAAAGAGGTACTTGGTGTGCAAGTGAGTTTCCTTCAATTTTTTGACCATTATTTTCCTTTACACCCGAGCTACCTTTTTTACTTCGCATAATAATCATCGGTAAGCGAATAAATTTATTGTTTCGCCCAAATTTTATTCGCGAAATGTCTCGAAACGCATTTGAAAACGCATTTGAAAGCTCTAAATCAAAATCTTCTGCGGAATATTCATCAACAATTTTAGGCTCCCAACCAGCTCCATGAAAAAACTGAATTAGCTCAAAATCACTCATTGAACCAAAAATTGTTGGGCCGGAAATTTTATAACCATTTAAATGCAAAATTGGTAAAACAACCCCATTCTCAACTGGATCAATCAATTTATTCAAATGCCAAGAGGCTGCAATCGTTCCAGTTTCAGCTTCACCGTCGCCGATTAAAGTTGTAATTACTAAGTCTGGATTATCTAAAACAGCACCAAAAGCGGTAGATAACGAATAACCAAGCTCACCACCTTCAAGAATCACACCAGGTGTAAATGGGCTGGCGTGCGACGGAAATCCGCCCGGCCAAGAAAAGTTTTTCGAAATATATTTAATTCCACCAAGGTTTCGAACTGCGTTATTGTCATATTTTGCAAGAGTTTCTTCAAGAAAAAGATTCGCTTGAAGTGCTGGAAAAGCGTGGCCAGGACCAAGCATAAATGCCGTTTTTAGATCACTTTTAGCAAAATCTAACTGTTTTTGTATATTCAAAAGATGTGCATAAACATGATTAACACCCGGACAACTTCCCCAATGACCAAGAAGCCGAGGTTTAATATCTTCAAAAGTTAAGGGGCGTTCCAGCAGAAAATTGTCTTGCAAAAAAATTTGCGAAACTGTTAAATAATTTGCCGCACGAATAAACTTTTTGATATTTTCAAGATTTTGCCCACTATTCATACAATATATTTTATCATATTTATGCTTAATTTTAAAGTTTTAAAATTAAAAAACCGCCTAATATTAGACGGTAATTATTGAGAAGGAGGTTTTCCCCCATATAAGGTACAGACTCTAATCTTAAAAAAATAATTACGTCCTCCAGCTAACCCGCGAGTCCCAACCTTCTAGAATAAGGCGAAACGAATTAACGTATATAATAATATCATATTGCCAAAAATATGTCAACAAATAAAACTACTTTCGTCCAACTTTAACCATTGCAGCCCGCAAAACCTCACCTTTTAAAGTGTATCCTGCGCGCAATTCTGCTAGAATAACCTCTTCTTCACCTTCAGAGTCTTCATCAAATTGAATTGCTTCGTGAAGTTCAGGATTAAAAACAGTTCCTTCAGCGGAATTAATTTTTTCTACACCAATTTTAGAAAGGTTTTTATCAAGATTTTTACTCATCTTAACAACATTTTGCGCCCAAGCATTTTGTGCTAATTCTTCTGGTAAGTGCGAAATTGCTCTTTCAATATCGTCAATCATTGGAATTAACGCCAAAATAGCTTTCTTTTCACCTAAATTTTGTGCATTCGAAACTCGGCTTTCCACATTTTTACGATAATTCTCAAAATCTGCTCGCGTGCGCTGCAAATCGTTTTTTAGCTCCAAATTTTCTGCGTGAAGTTTTTCCATTTTAGAATCTTTTTTAAAAAATCCAGTTTTTTTCTCATCCTTCGAAACTTCTTGATTTGTATTTAAATTATTATCTTTCATACTTTCCTCCTTAAACTATAAAATCTCTTCCAAAAATTCACCTGTTTTTTGAACCAATCGCACAACTTTGCCATAATTCTGGCGAGTTGGCCCAAGCACTCCAATATAAGAATTTTCTGAAAATGGACTTTCAAATTTTGAAATTATCAAACTTGCGCCCGAGCTTTTGCCAATTGGGTTTTCGCTACCGATATAAACGTTGAGCGGCTCATTTGGCGCAACTTCACGCAACCAAGGTTCAAGATTATCTAGTAATTGTGCAATCGACTGAACTGCCTCACCACTTTCGAATTCCGGCTGCGAAAAGAGATTATAAATTCCATTCATATAAAGTTGATCACCAATTGTGGCAAGACCAAGATTCCCGGTAACCTCAACCAAAGAATCCACCGCCGAGCGAATTGCATGGTCGGCGCGATCATTTTGTGCTGCAACCCGCGAAGAAATTGCCCGAAAACCTCGCAAATTATCTTTCGAATTATCCGCATTAAGCAAAATCTGCTCATTTTCACCACGACTTTCCTCTGTTAATCTATTAACATAAAACCGGTAACCTTTATCTGTTGGAATTCTTCCGGCAGAAGTATGCGGTTGCGTAATTAAACCCAAATCCTCTAATTTAGCCATTTCTGAACGGATTGTCGCACTAGAAACTTCAAAAAGTTTAGCTAGCGTTACCGAACCAACTGGGCTAGCAACTTCAGCATATTGCTCAATAATTGCAACTAAAATTTGCGTTTGTCGTGGCGTAATATTCATACTTTCAGTTTAGCACAAATTAGCACTTAGGTCAATAGAGTGCTAATTTTTCGTAATCTCTACTCTAATAAATGGAGATTCACTAATGCCAATATGAATCGTTTTATTAGAACATTTTATTTTATTAAGTTTTTTTATTATTTTCCCTAAGTCTGAAGTATGAAAATCGTGTTTTGATATCCTTATCCATATAGTATTATATAACCCTCTATTATTTTGTGTGTGCGATATGGATAATATATTAACTTCATAGATGCCAGCAAATTTACGGTATATATGTTTTTTCATTTTCTGTGCAATAAGTAATGTTGCTCTAGTACTTAAAGTTTTTCCATCTTCCTCGTTAGACTGAACATAAATTTCTATCTTTGGTTTATACTGTAATGCTAATTCTTTTAATTTTCTTTTATTTACCCTTAGGTATATATTCCTTGCTAAGTTTAAAAGCCTGATTAGTTTTACAAAAATCTTAGCAATAAAGGATATGAATACAGCAGACGAACCTAATCCAAGTGGCTGATCAATAATGTTACTGATACCTTTTTCTTGGAGCCATCGTGAATATTCTTCGTTGATCTTTAATTCCAGATCTTGATTATCCCCGACGGAAATGTAAAATATAAAGTCCTTATTTTTTAATTGCATATTTTTGAATTTCTTTCAATAAATTACTTGCTCGCACGCGCACCTCAATATCTTTATAATTAAACTCAACATCTTGGTGCATAATTTGATCAATAATTCGCGCCGTATTTCGAAAATCGTCATTCAAAATAAAGTGAAAATATGGCACTTCAAGCGCTTGTTCCAGCGAAGAAATCGCTTCTGGCAAACGTTTTTCGAAATCTTTTTCAAATTCTTCTGCGCTTGAATATCGGTTCGCAAAACGTGCTCGCCAAGTTTCAAAATCTGGTGGCAAAATGAAAACTGCAACTACGCGCTCGCTCATTTTTTTATATTCTGCAATTCCTTGAATATCAATATCCGTTACAGAAATCTGCCCGTTTTGATTTGCTTTTTCAATTTCTGCAACACTTGTGCCGTAAATCTTTCCGTGAACAAATTTCGCCTCAATAAACTCACGTTTCTTAAGCATTTCTTCGGCCTTTTCTTTCGAAATAAAGTTATAATCAATGCCATCTTGCTCAAGATTGCCATTATTTTCACGAGGAGCGCGCGTTGTATGGCTCACGATATCGCGATATTCTGGGTTTTTCAAAAGATATTTTTTAGTTGTGTCTTTCCCTGCGCCAGAAATTCCTGCGAGCAATAAAACTCGAGAATTTTCAACTAGTGAAATTGCTTCGGGCGGCGTTTGGTAATTTTCAACTAAGAATTGGAGATTTTTCATCTTTCGATTTTACATTTTTTCGAGCTTTTTGTCAATTTTAGTCAAAAGTTCAGCGCGAAGATCGCTCTCTTTAATTTTCAAAATATCCTTTCGCGAAATCTTCAAGCTCTCGAAATATTTTTTCGAAAAACCATAAAAATGCCAGCCATTATTTTCACTCCACAGCCAATCTTCATCAATATTTCCGCTCAGAGCGTCGTGAATTTTGAGCAAATTTTCTTTCGAAAGATTTTCGAGCGAATACTTTTCGTCATATTTCCAGCCCAAAAAATCTGCAACATAAGCATTTTGAAGCAAATTTCGCAAAAACTTACTCTCAAAATTTATCGAATCCGCCACAAAATTATACGCAAAACCTTCGCAAATTCCTTCCATCAAACCAGATTGCGACAAAATTTTATCAACGCCGACATTCACGCGAACATAATCGAAATCGATATACCACCAAAAGCCATTTTCGCCAGATTCTCGCCAGTTCACAAAAATAATATCATAATCAAATTTCGAAATATCAAATTCTCGCAAAATCTTTTTTCGCGCCACACGATACGCTTTTCGAATCTGCTTGATTTTTTTTGAATTTCTTTTCAAATTTCCAAGAATTATTCTTCGCATAAAATTTCCTTTCGGGCAAATTTTTCGAAATCTTCATTCGGGATTCTTAGAGCTTCACTTGACAAAATGTTGTATTTTTCGCAATATTTTGAGATTAAAAATTCACCAACTCGATAAACAAAATTTGTCGGCAAATCGGGATCTTCTCCGAAATGATTGTAATACCAGTTGTAGTGATTATAACTTTCCCCATTTCGAAAAATCTCCAAAATTCGCTTCAAGCCCCATTTCAGCTTTTCTTCATCTGGTTTTTCGTAATAATCGGTCAAAAATTTCAGCGAATAATTCAGCTCGCGAGAAGCTTGTTTTTCGAAATTTAGCGCCAGTCCTTCGAGAATTACATCATTCCAGATATTGTTTTCTGGCGGAAAAATCTGCGCCCGAAATTGATGATTTAGCTCGTGAAAAAGCGTATTGAAAAGTTCTTTTTTCGAAAAATTCTCGCTCAAAACTTCAATAATTAAAGCGTCAAATCCTGAAAAGGCCATCCCAGAAATTTTCTCATTTTTTAAAGGCTCGGAAATATCCTTATCTTCCATTTTCGAAATGTCAGCAAAATAAATATCGATTTCACAACCAGAAAAGTCATAATATTTCGAAAAATATTTTTCCGCCTCGAAAAAATCCGCTCTTATTCTTTCGCGAAAATCATTTGAAAATTTCTTGCTAAAAAATAAGTTAAACATAATTTCTCCTATTAAAAATGGGGCGTTCGCCCCGAGCATATAAAGAATTTCAGCTTTCAAATATCCCTGTTTCCATAGCTATTTATTTTCCACGGCTTCCATTGCGTGGTCCAGTTCCACCAGAGGTATCTTTAGGTCCTGATCCTCCTGCTGTATTATGAGACATAACAAGCTACCAACTTTCCATAAAAAATTCAAACGAACTCTGATAAAAATGTAATTTTCTAATTTTATTTTACAACAATATTAGAAAATTACACCCAAACACCTATCAGTATTGCCTAGGCATCTACTATTATAGTAAAGAATAATAATAATAATGTCAAGTATTTTTTTCAGAAAAATAAAAAAGCTCTCGAAATTTTCGAAAGCTTTTTAATATTTAATCTATTTTAGCATTTGTATGGACATTCACCACGTCATCAACATCATCAAGCGCATCCATTAGTTTTTCAACTTTCGCGCGAGTTTCATCGTCGGTGATTTCAACTTCCATATTTGGTACATATTGAAGCTCAGCTTCTTTCACAGTTAGACCTTTTTCAATTAATTCTTTTCGAACTTTCATTAGATCTTTCTGATCTGTATAAACTACAATTTCACCATCTTCTTCAATCGCATCTTCTGCACCAGCGTCCAAAATCTCAAGCAGAGCATCTTCACCTGTTGCTTCAACTAAAATAACACCTTTCCGGGAAAATTGGAACATCACACTTCCAGCATCAGCAATTCGACCACCATTTTTCACTAAAGCTGTTTTTACTTCCGGCAAAGTTCGGTTGCGGTTGTCTGTTGCAGTTTCAATAACCAATCCAATACCGTTTGGACCATAACCTTCATAGGTAATTTCCTCAAGAACTGCTGCATTTTTATCAGCAGCTCGCGCAATTGCACGCTCAATATTTGCGTTAGGCATATTTACTGCACGCGCTTTTTCGATTGCAAGTGCTAAGCTTGGGTTCATGTCTGGATCAGTACCGCTGCGTGCTGCAATTGCTATTTGATTTCCGATTCGTGTAAAGATTGCACCTCGTTTTGCATCATTCACACCTTTTTGTCGTTTAATTTTTGACCACTTATTATGACCAGCCATAATTCTCCTTAATTTTTATCTATAAATCTTCACCTATTTTAACACTTTTCGGCTAAAATTTCAAATTTCAAAATCAAAAATATAGCTATTTTTATCTAATCCTATGCGCTGCTACGCGAATAATTTCACTCCAACTCAAAAATGGTTGTGGAATTTCAGCCAATTCTCGAGCGGTCATTTCATTTCGAATCGCTAGGGAAATTTGTGCAATAATATTCGATGCATCTGGCGCAACAATGCTTCCGCCGATGATTTTCCCTTTTTTATCGCAAACAAGTTTTACAAATCCATTGCTAAAGTTCTCAATATTACTTTTTGCAATCAAATTCAATGGTGCGATTGCAGTTTTATATTTCAAATCTCGTTTCAAACAATCATCTTCACTCAAACCAACACTTGCGATTTCTGGCCAAGTCGAAATCGTTCGAGGCGCAAGTGGAAAATTAACCGCCATTTTAGATCGAGGATGTAAAATATTATGCGCAACTGTTCGACTTGAAAGCAAAATCTCAGATGTTTGCATCTGCGGATTGACAACTCCTCCAACAGCAAAAATATGTTTCATTGAGGTTTGCGCAAATTCGTTTACTAAAATACCATCCTTCGAATATTCAACATGAGCATTTTCAAGCCCAATGTCTGTATTTGGAGCTCTTTCACCAACAACCAAAATCTCATCAACACGAACAAATTTTTCTGCTCCACCACGCTGAAAAATCACCCGTTTCATTAGCCCATCTTTTTGAACCGCTAAAACACGTGTTTGTGGTAAAACATAAACATGGTGTTCTTCTACTAAAATATTTTCTAAAGTAATTCCTACTTCTTCATCTTCTTTGGGCAAAATTCTAGCTGAAACTTCACTAATATAAACTTTTGTGCCAAAAATTGCCAAAAATTGCGCAATTTCAACAGCCTCTGAACCTCCACCGATAATAAACAAACTTCTTGGCGGACGCGAAATTTCAAAAATCGTTTTAGGAGTATAGTATCTTACATTTTGAATATTTTTCACATCTGGAATCGAAACTTTCGAACCAGTTGCGATCAAGAAATTTTTTGCAGAATAGTGCTTCTGGTTAATTGAAATTTCGTTTGGTGTTAAAAACCTCGCTTCACCACGAAAAGTTGTAATCCCTAAACTTTCGAAAAACTTCTGATTATCATGAGCACCGGTTCGTTCAACTGCAAGTTTTCGCCAATTAGAAATCATTGGGAAATTATAAGTTAAGTTTGCTGAACGAAGCCCCATTTTTTCTGCACGTTTGGCTTCAAAAAAAGTTTTTTCTACTTTTGAAATTGCCGCTAAAGGTATGTCGCTGTAGTTTGGTGACTCACCGCCAAAAAGGTCGTTCTCAACAACCGCAACATTTAAACCAGCCTTTGACGCAATATTAGCAGCAGCAGAGCCGCCAGCACCGCTTCCAAGCACAATCAAATCAAAATCAAATTTTCTCTTTACCATTTTTATACTCCTTAAATCATGCTTTTGAAATTTTTATATACATATGCAGCTTCTGGATGAATTTTTTGTAAAATTCCGCTAGCCTGTCTTCGAATATCATCACTAGTGATCTCTGGTTTATTCCTTTGCCAATCAGCAAACTCAAGAAGAGTTTTTTTAACAAATTCATTACTTTGACCCTCTGGAGACTTTACTATCAAAAAAGTTTCACTTAAACTTCTTTGCAGTTTTTTGTAATCAAATTTTTCAACCTCTCCGTTTGATTTTACTACAACTCTCATAATGAAACTCCTAAAATTTCTGGAGTAAAAATAACAACTCCCACAATAAAGGCTAAGATTATCATTCCTAAGCCAGATACAAATTGCAAAAAGCGTTTGTTTTTATTCCGCCAAACTTGAATTTCAGAAATTGGATGACCACCAGATATAATACAAGCGATACTGAAAATTGGCAAATTAGAAATTAAAACATAAATAGCTAAAATAGCGAATTGGAACGCAGGTGAGACTCTTGATGCAAACAGCGCCGAAACAGTCAGAGGAGCAAAATAAAACAATATTTCACTCAAAACGCTAATTACCCCTAAAGCAAAAGCTTCAGCTGAATGTTTAGTTTTACTTGCGCGATTATTTAAATATTTAGCAAGTGGCCGAGGAACCCAAAGCTCTGTCCCGTTTTGAATGTTTCTTCCCCTTCGATAATAAAAAATCCAAGTAGCAATGCCTGCGGAAACTAATACTCCTATTAAAACGGCCCAAACAACTTTCGAAAATGTAAAATTATGAAATATTCCACCAAAATGCGCAAAAGTTGAAAAAATCAAAATTGTTGAGCATACAGATCCTAAAACTAACGACATCGAAAGTTTAGTTAATTGGAATTGAGATTTTTTACGGCTTAATGTATGACCACTTAAAAGTGTTAAGACACTAATGCTCAAATGAAAACTAGCATGCACCATCGCAGCTAAAATCACCACCAATAAAATCATCCATTTATCCATAACCTTTATCATAAATTATATTATAAGCACGAGCGAAAATCAAGGAAAATGTTTAAGTTTTTTCAAAAAAGTCTTGACTTTTTTATTTTTTTGTGTTATTATAAATAACGTAATATCAAATAAAACAAAAAGGAAAAATACATGGCACAACACGAACGAATGGCCTCATGGGATAGGCACCGAACTAAAAAAGAACTTCGAAGCTTCATTGATGCAAGAATTTCTCGTTTTGATGAATTTGACGATTTAATGTAAAACTTAAAGCTCCTAGAAATAGGGGCTTTTCTATTGAATTTTTTTTCTAGATATGCTAGAATAGATTTATTGTGGTAGCGTAGCTCAGTTGGTTAGAGCGTAGGACTCATAAGCCTAAGGTCGCAGGTTCAATCCCCGCCGCTACTACCAGATATTATTTTAGGTTGTTGTATTTATTACATCAACCTTTTTATTTAGTGTATATTTTATGTTAAAAATAAAAACAACCGCCTTATTAACAAGCGGTTGTTTTTAAAAATAATTTCTTGGTTGCGGGAGTAGGATTTGAACCTACGACCTCTTGGTTATGAGCCAAGCGAGCTGACCAGACTGCTCCATCCCGCGATATCTATTTTATATTCTATCACGAGGCTGTTTAAAAGTCAACAGTTTTTAATTATTTCGAAGATTTTTGCGCATTTCCGCCAAAAATAAAGTTCATCCACTGTGTAAAATTCGATTGTTTAGGGATTTCAACTTGCTGTTTCTTCTTCTCTTCAGGATATTTAGATAACACCAAAACACGCTCTCCCGGTAATGCAAGCCCAAGTTTTTCACGTACCGCTAATTCTTGATATTCTGAGCTCTTTAAATATTTTTGCTCATACTGTAATGTTTGATAGTTAATTTCTTCAATCAAAGCTTGTCTTTGTTTCAACTCAAGTTTTTTCTGAATGGCATAATTTTTTTCCATTGCAGAAATACTTCCCCAAACCCAAACGATAGAAACAACTATTACGCTCCCCATAATAATGTTGCTCAAAGTTAAAATATCGTTCGAAAAATAATACTTCGCACGACGAGTTTTAGTCTTTAAATCGTTTACGTTTAATTTCACTATTTAATTTTATCATATTTTTTGCTATAATTAAATAGTCGGGGGATTAGCTCAGCGGTTAGAGCAGTCGTCTCATACACGATTGGTCGCTGGTTCGAACCCAGCATCCCCTACCAAATTCGCCTAATTGGCGTTTTTATTTTTGCTTAAAAATTAAAATTAAATGAAAAACCGCCTCATCTGAATGAAAAGCGGTTTTCGTAAATTGATTATTTCTTTCGAGAAACTGTCAAGAATCCGTTTCGTGGATTTTCTTTTACAATTCGATCTTCTGGAAGATCACAAGGTGTTCCTTTATCATTTTTTTCTTTTTTAGCAAAGAAGTAAATTGTTTGTGGTTTTCCACCGCGCAAAGTTACTTCACTTTTGTGCAAATAATATGTAATTCCTTTTGAATTTGTTTGACTATAAGCCATTTCTATCCTTTCATTACTACTGTTGTATATTTTCATTGTATACTAGTTATTGAGTAGTGTCAAGAGTTTTTATACTTTTGGCGTATATTTTTTTAGAATAAGCTTAAGAATTGTCGTAATTATCATTTTAACTATAATCATAATTATAATTATAAACGCGAGTAAAGTTGTCCAGCCAGCAAGATCTGGCGACCAAAGCGGTGCAATAAAAGTATGAACATACTCTGATTCGCGCAAAGGTTCAACCTTAAATTGCCCTTGCGTACTTGAAGGATACTTATTTTGTTCATTCAAGATACATTGCTGATACGCTAAAGAATATCCACCGCTGAACCTTGGTCTACACGCTTGTTCAGCTTTTTTAAAAATATTGCCATTTGGATTATTATTAGCGGCGTCACGTGCAGCTTGCTCAGCCTTAGCTGAATCAATCTTATAAATATTAGCCCAAGCAACTTTTACTTCCCTATTAATCTTAAACCAATGTGTTTTATCGCTATATATAATTCCACCACTGTTCATATGTGCATAAACGTAGTTAGCAAACTCAATTGTTGCTTTTCTGGTAGCTTCAACGTCGCCAGCTTTATCTGCCGCCTCAACCGCTTCTCGCCGACGAACCATTCCAACATTATTTAACCTTAATGCTGTCAAATCAACAAAGATAACAAGCAAAAGTAAAATAAACAACTGCCAATTTTTTAGCGATTGTATCTGTTTAAGACGTTTTTTAATCTTGCCTTTACCCACCATAATTCTTATGTCTATTTTATCAAAAACTTTCAAAAATTACAAATTTTGCTTAATTTTTTCAGCTAATTTCTCGCCAACTATTTTCGAAATCTCACTAACCGGAGCTTCACGAATTCGCTTCACTGAACCAAATTTACGCAATAATTTTGCTCGCGTTTTTGCGCCAACTCCATCAATTTTTTCTAAAATGTTCTGTGTTTGTTTTTTTGTACGCAAATTCGAATGATAGTTAATCGCAAATCTATGTGATTCATCACGAATTCGCTGAAAAAGTTTAGTTAAATCGCTAAATTCAGAATTATTCTCGCCCAGTAAATTTCGAGCATGACCGTGCGAATGACTTTGCGACAAATGCAAATTCAAAATTAGAAAATCGCCTTCACGCCGAACCGAAAAATCTTCGCCCCTTTTAGATAAATTTTCATTAAGCCAATCTCTTTTTAGGTTAGTATTTCTAGTATCAAAAATAATTTCCTCATCACGCTTAGCTATTCCAATCGCCAAAATGTCACTCGGTAAAACTTCTAGCGCCGCGCTTAATTGGCCTTTTCCACCATCAATTAAAACTAAATCAGGCCGCGCCCATTTTTCATTACGTTTCGAAAAACGCCTCGTTAAAACTTCTTTCATATGTAAAAAATCATCATTTCCACCAGTAGTCATTTTAAATTTTCGATACTCGCGCTTATCGCTTAAACCGTTCGAAAAAACAACCATTGAAGCCACGTTATCCTCACCTCCCGTATGCGAAATGTCATAAGCCTCAATTCGCCGCGGAGGATTTTCAAGAGAAAGAATTTCTGCCAATTTCGAAAGCGCATGATCTTTAGAAATATCCAAAAATTCCTCATTCGAAAAAATAACCTGCTTACCAAGTTCGCTCAAATCCCGCAACTGATTGCGTTTTTTTGCCGCCATTTCAAAATTCTGTTTACTCGCAAAATCAAACATTTCTTTTTCAATTTCAAGCTGGAGCATTTTTCGCTCGCCCTTCAAATACCTTACAAGCTGCTGTAAATTACGCTTATATTCAGCCTTTTTTTGATTGAATTCCTGTGAATCCTGTTCGAAATTTTCCAGCCCTGGCGTTAATCCAATCTGGAAATCTAAACTATTTTTTGCTGGAATTTTTTCACTCAAATAGTACGGAAAAACTTTTCGAAGCAACCGCACCGATTTTTTTACCGCATTTGAATTATAAAACGGCCCAAAATATTCCGCCGAATCATCAAGCGGATTTTTAGTAAAACTGATATGCGGAATTTTATCACGAAAGCCAATTCGCACATAGGTTGGCGATTTATCATCCCTTAAAAGAATATTATATTGAGGTTTATAGCGCTTAATCATTTCACTTTCCAAAAAAAGCGCATCCATTTCAGTTTCAACCTCAATCCAATCGGTCATTGCTATTTCCGCCACCAAAGCTTGTGTTTTCGAATCTTTACCGCATGAATTTTGAAAATATTGCCGAACGCGGTTCTTTAAATTTGCCGCTTTTCCGACATAAATAATTTCGTTTTTCGAATTTTTATGAAAATAAACGCCAGCAGAATTTGGCAGATTTTTCAACTTTTCGGCGAGTTTGGTGTTCATTTTATTATTTTAACATTTTTTCGATAAAAAGTCTTGACAAATAGTAAAAAAAAATGATAAAATATCCTTGAATTCGAAAATTGTAGTAGAATATCAGGTTAACCGAACTATTCAGTCGCACTTTTTAGAAAGAGGTGGCAAAAATGCCAACTAACGACAACGATGCAACTTTCGGAATGGGTCAAGGTGAAGGAAGTGGTGGAGATCGCAGCTGGTCAGCACCAGTCCATGCCGCAGACTCTAACGGCAATCCAGTAACAGTATCCTTCGGTCAGGGTAATCAAGAAGGTCAAACCCTAATTGCTAGCGGTCATAATAATTTTCTTGATTTCTACGGGGATAAAAATGCTGGCGTCCAACCAAATCACGACCACTACGGCAAAGATGGCAATACTGGCAAAAACGGAGATCGTGGATCCTGGTGGTAGTTGTCGCAATGACTGTTCATTTTTGAGCAGTCATATTTTATAATATATAAGGGGAGTAAAATGATGAACAAAACAACACTCTACAACAGTTGGCTAGATAGCCTTAAAGAATCTCTCGATAATCAAGATGCGGAAAAAGCCCAAATAATAGCCTCGAAAATTTCAACCGAGCTACATTCAGATTACGATAAAAATTCACCGATTAGTATAATTGGGTTGAACGAAATCGCCGACTATATAATAAGCCACCTATTAAATTCGCCCAACGACAAACAATCTTATGACGAAATAGTGAAATTTTATAACGAGCTAAAATCATAATCCGCCTAGAGTAAGCCAAAACTTGCTCTTTTTTATAAAATATTTTATAGTTAAATCATCATGATTATCGAAAAAGCAAAATATCCAGATTATCATTACGAATTTTATTATTCTATTTTTAAAGATGGTTCTGAATACTTTTTAGAATTTGATTTTTACGGGCCAGAAATTGATTTTTCGAAAAATTCAGAAATTGAAAAAGAGATTTTCGAAACAATCGGCGTTAATTTTATTGATTGGAAAGTTAAAAATAAATTAGCAAAAGTCCAGCTTCAATTTCCAGAAAAAGCCTATATTTAATAGTTTTTTTGGTAACGCAAGTAAATTTAACATAAATTCAATCTGTTTTGTTAAAAATTTTAGCAAGATTTTTTATAAATATAAAGCAAACTTGGTAGCTGTAATTGAATCTTTTTTATATACTTAGTGTATAATATTTAATATGAAAGGACAAAAAATGTTTAGCCAAAATTTGCAAAAGCTACGTACTGCAAAAAATATTTCGCAAGAACAACTTGCCGATAAAATTGGGGTTTCGCGGCAATCAGTTTCAGCCTGGGAGAGTGGAAAATCTTCGCCAGAGCTTGAAAAGTTAGTTGCTATAAGTAATCTTTTTAATGTTAGCTTGGATGAATTGACTGGCGAAATTTCAACCAAGAAAATAGATTTCGATAAAGAAGACTATAATAAAACTTATAGAAAAATTGCTATAATCCGATCCTTAGGAATTTTTATTTTATTCTTAGGAATTGCACTTGCTACTTTTTCTTCAGGATATGATTTTAAAATGCGACAATCTCTACTCTCAGATTCGATGCCAGATTTTTCTGTACTTTCCGGTATCATTCTAATGTTATCCCTAGCAATCGCAGTGCCATTATTCATCCTCGCTAGAAACTTTGATAAAACAGCAATTGAAAATCTTATCGAATCTAACGTAAAAATTAACGAAGTTTTTTCGAAAAAAGAAACTCAAAACACTGAAAGTATTGAAAGCCTTAGTAAAATGGCTCTTGTTTCAATAATTTTCATTGCTATAGCTAGTCATCAAGTTATCTACAATTTTACAAATCTTGGCGGAAGAACTGCGTCAACGATTTTCATGCTCCTACTTGGAATTGGACTTTCTATATCGACCTATGGTAATTCTATTTTTGCTAAAATTAGCAACTTTAACGAAATTGAAAGTGAAAATAAAGAGAGAAATCGAAAAATTGGCCTTTTCGCGGCTATTACAATGATGTCAATTACAGCAATTTATCTAACTTATAGTTTTATCACTAATGATTGGTCTTCAGCAAGAATTTTTTATCCTGTAGGTGGTATCGCGGTTGGAATTTTTGCAGTAATCACCAACCATAAAAAATAAATAACAAAAAACGCTCAGTTCATAAATTGAGCGTTTTTATATTTTTCGAAAATCAGTTTTTATATAGCGCATGTGAATTCGCTGCAACTCTTTCAAGAAACAGTAGCTGCGCCTGAGAAACGTTTTCAGCTTTACCAGCCCAAGCTTGCAATGCGGGCAACTGAAGTGCTCTAGCATAGCTGTACGTAACTCCCCAATCAAACGGACCAAGATTTGTAATTTCTTGCAGATTATCTGTTGCTTGGGTTGGCGTTTGACCACCAGATAAGAATACAACACCCGCTAATTCTTTAGGCACAGAACGCTTTAAAGTAGCAACAGTCTCGCGTGCAACTTCTCTTGAAGATGATTGAATTTCATTATCAGAGCCAGCAAGAACCATGCTTGTTTTTAAAATCGTTCCAGCAAGATCGACTTCAAAGATTTCTAATTCTTTGAATAAACTCTTTAAAATCTTTTCAGTAATCTCGCGACATTGCTTTATCGTATGATTACCCGAGTAAATAACCTCAGGTTCAACAATCGGTACAATTCCATATTTTTGGCAGGCTTTCGCATATTGAGCTAAAATTCGTAAATTCGCTTCAATAGCAGCATCGCTCGGAGTTCCTTTCTCTTTATTTATTTCGAAAGCAACTCGCCATTTTGCAAAATCGATATTCATTTTTGAATACTTTTCAAGCTTTTGATCTAAAGAATCAAGACCCGCAGAAATAGTTTCACCTTCAAAACCAGCTAAAGGTCGAAGCCCACCATCAAGTTTAATTCCAACTAGAATGTCTCGATTTTTTAGATATTCAACAAAATTAATACCTTCAGAAGTTTTTTGCTCGACAGTTTCTTCAAATAGAATAATTCCACTTAAATAATTCTCGATATCTGGAGTTTTAAAGAGCATCTCCCTATATGCTCGGCGATTTTCGAAATTATCTTCAATGCCAATACTTTCAAACTTTTTATGGATATTTCCACCAGATTCATCTGCCGCAAAAATTCCTTTTGGTCGAGTGACCAAATTTGCCGCAATTTTATGCAACCTTCCTTCAACATCTGGCGTATCACTTATGATCTCAACTGGTAGTTCATAATTTTTGCGATTAAGAATTTGATGTGCATAAAAGGGCTTTAGAATATCATTAAAATCTGATTTATTAGCAATTGTAAGTGCCACACGCAAATTTTCTTCCAAATTTGAAGAATTTGAAAAGTTTTCAGCCACAAAAGCAGCTTGAAAAATATTATTCTGGTAAAAAGAGTTTAGGTTAAAGTCAGCTTCTGCGCTAGCAATCTTTTCTTTATTTCCAACAATTATTTTAGAACCGTCAAAAATTACCACACTGCGAACACCCATTTTTAATAAAGAGTTAACAACTGTTTGATAATCAGAATAATCAATCAAATCACTCAGATTTTGCTTTCGAAAATCCACAAAAACCAAATTTGCTCGGACAAAAAGCTCCCTTGATAACTCTTGGTCTAGTTCAGCAATATTATAAACTAGCTCAATTCGTTGATTTTCAGATAAATATTTTCGAAAATCCATTAAATATGATTCTGAAAAATTAGTATCTGCAATATAAATTAAATCTGGTGCATAAGGTGGTGAGTTCCATTTCGTTTCGCGTGGATTACTGGTTAAAATGAAGCTCTTTCCTTTATAAGAAACAACAAATCGATCGATTAAATTATCATCAATCTCATCATATTCAAATTGAGATATCCCTTTTGGATTTGCATTCGAAAAAGCCTTAAAATGAGCAGCTGTAAAGATCTTCTCACTTAAAATTGTACCACCAAAAATACCAGCCTTCTTCTTATAATTCAGAGTAGAATCATCAAAAGTTAAATCATAATGAAAATCATTGAGTTCATCTTTATAAATTTTTTGATCTTGAATATCTAGAAAACTGTCTTTTGTTGCATTTCCAATCGATAGAATCGTCGGTTTCATTTCCCACCTTTAAAAATTATTATGCTTTTGTTTAATTATAACAAATTTTCGATATTAAAGCAAATTTAAAGATTAAATAAGTCGTTTAAACTTTCTGCAACTGTTGGATGTGTAAAAATTTGGTCTCGCAAAACTATATAATCCAGATTAGCATCAATCGCAGTTTTTACAATATTTATCACTTCTGGTGAATTGTAGCAAAATAAAGCTGCGCCTAAAATTTTATTCGTCTGCGCATCAACTATGGCTCGCAAAAGTCCTGTCGTTTTAAATTCGAGCTGAAGTTTCGGAACCGCTGCAGCTGGAATTTCTTTTACTTTAATTTCGAAACCTTCTGCTAAGGCTTGTTTTTCGGTCAAGCCAACTTTCGAAAATGGAACTTGCAAGAAAACTGAATTTGGTAAATTTTTGCGATCATTTAAGGAGTATTCACCATCACCATAAAATTGTGAACGCAAAATTCGAAAATCATCCAAAGAAGCATAAGTGAATTGTTCTTTTCCGCGCACATCACCAACCGCCCAAACTTTTGGATTTGAAGTTTGAAGTTTTTCATCTGTCCAAATTCCACCATTTTCAAGCGTTTTAATTCCCGCTTTTTCAAGATTTAATTTTGAAGTTGCGGGTTTTCTTCCAATTGAAACCAGCACTTTATTAAATGCAAAATTTTCGCCATTATTTTTCACTAGAATTCCATTTTCAGTATTTTCGAAAGCTTCAATATTTGCATTAAATTCAAAATTAACACCTTGCGAAACTAGAAAATCAAAAATTGCTTTCTGCATTGAATCATCTTCATTAGCTAAAATTTTATCAAACTTCTCAAAAATTGTGACTTTTGTGCCTAATTTTGCGAAGGTCGAAGCAAATTCCAAACCAATAAATCCACCACCAATGATTGCTAGACTATCAATTTTTTCTTGATTATCAAGAAGTTCCGTGCTTGTAAAGATTTTCGAATTTTGCAAACCTTCTTCAATTCCTTCAATTTTAGGAATAAAACTTTCCGCACCGGTATTAATGATAATTTTATCAGCCGAAAGCTCAAGTTTTTCACCGTTCGATTCAACTAAAACTGTATTTTCGTCTAAAAATGAGCCAAACCCATCAAAAACCGTAACCGAATCGTTATCGGCTAGCATATGATAATTCTTTGAGTTTAATCGCTTAACAACATCATTTTTACGCGAAATTGCTTCTTCAAAAGTTAAATTTTCACTCGCCGCAACCGCTAGAGTCTTGGTTGGAATACACGCAATATTAATACAAGTTCCCCCATACATTTTTGAAGATTTCTCAATCAGAGCAACTTTTTCGCCTTTATTTGCCGCCAAAACCGCCAAAGTTTTTCCAGCTTTTCCAAAACCAATTATAATTTTATCAAATTTCATTTTTACCTCTTTTCTATTTCTATTTTATCATATTTAACTTAGAAAAATCTTAAATTAAAAAGAAAAACCCCCGAATTTTCGGGAGATTTTCTTGGCTCCCCTTGATAGAAATATTACTAACCAGCAACTACTCGGGTACTATATCGGACAGTCGAAAATCTTCAATTTTAATAGATGAATCTTTTGAGAACATAGACAAATTAGAGTCGTCTTCATAAGCAGATAGATATTTTTTATATTCTTTAGAATCTTGCCAGTGTATCCCGCTTTTCGCCATATTTTTATATAATGATAATGAATTTGGTAAGAATTTATAATGAAATATCAATGATGATATATTTACAAAATTTAGCTCTTTTGGAAATACATAATGATCATTCACGATTAGTTCATTTTCAGTGTAATATAGCAGTGGAACCTTTTGCAAACTAGACCTCAAACCAAAAACCCTTCCTCTAGGGCCACCGTAAATTCTTAACCCATAAAAAGGATTTATTTCAGTTTTATAAGTGTTAGAATCTACAAATTTCATATCACTTATATTCTTATTTTTAAAAATAGGCTTTTTAGAATATACGTCTACCATAATAGCTTTAACAGATTTACAATCATTCTTATTTATAGAATCAATATATTCTTCAATCTTTTTATCAACATGGAATAATTCATCAGAATCAACATTCAAATACCATCTGTTAATTCCATAAATATCTAGAATCTGCTGTCTCCAGCTACAAGCCCTAAAACAATTATAGGTAGCTTCAATATTGTATAAATCCAGTTTAATATCTTTAATATTTTTCGTAATTTCATTTATCTTTTTTATCGAGTCATCATCAGAATTATTATTTACCAATACGAAATTCTTAACGCCCAATTCGACGTAATGTCTTATCCATTTCTCAAAAAATTCTGAAAAATTATTAAATATACAAACTAAAATAATCTCTTTTTTACTTTTATCAATAGATTTTAAGGTATTTTCAACCTTACTGAGTTTATCATTCAAACCTAAAATTAAATACTTAAGTGTTTCATTGTTAAATTCTATATTGTTATAGTCTTTAGCGATATTTACATATTTATGTCTGGTTTCACTATTCTTAATTTTGTCTATTTCTTTAAGTCTTTTGCTAACTTCAAAATTCGATATATCACTCAATAAATTCTTGTGTTTTTCTAAAAATTGAAAATCAACATCTTTAAAAACTTCGATTTTACCTTTTTTCGCATGAGAAGATTTTAACCCTAAGATCCGTTTCATAAAGGATATAATCGTTCCATGAGAAACTATTAATACAGTGTTGTTTTTGAAATTATTCTTTCGAACATCAGTTAAAAAATCGCATAATCTACTTTCAATGCTATATTTACTATCACCATACTGACCAAATCTAATAAAAAAATCCCCAGCGACTTGCTTTTCTCTAACCTCATCTAACTCTGCAGAGTTTTCTTTTCCGTTAAATTTACCCCAGTTTATCTCTCTAATACGGTTATCTATTTCAACATTAAGATTTTGATTATCCGCAACTTCTTTCGCTGTTTGCAGGGTTCTAATTAGTGGCGAAGCGTATATCTTATCTATTTTAGGCAATAATTTTACCGATTCGACAACTTGCTTTCTACCATTTTCAGTCAATATTGAACATTACATTTCTTGGCTCGATAAAATTTCACGCGTATTATCCATCGCCTCACCATGTCTCATAAATATTAAGTTCATAATATACCCTCTCTAGTTCTTTAGTTTTTTATCAGACTAGTTATATTTTCTTTATTATAATATATTAATTAAAAATTTTTTACAATATAAAGTTTAATAAAAGAAAAAAGGCTCTATTTTAATCTGTTAGAACCTTTTCTCACATTATCAAATTGTCGTAAAACTCAAATTTGGCTCCGGCAGCTGGGCTCGAACCAGCGACCTATTGGTTAACAGCCAACCGCTCTACCACTGAGCTATGCCGGAATAATAATTATATTATACATGAATATTTTCGAAATATCAAGACTTTTTTATAATTTTCTAAAAAATAAAATTGACCCGCATTTTACAGGTCAATTTTTAATATTTTATTCAGTTCGAAGAGCTTCTATCGGATTCATTTTTGCAGCTTTTCGTGCTGGAAGATATCCCGAAATGATTGAAATCACCATCAAAACAATCACTAGCAAAATCCAAGCTAACCAATCAGGCTGGAGAAGATTTGTATCCACCCCGGCTGTATTTTGTAGTTTTAAGGCATTTTTAATTACTGGGTTTAAGAAAGTTATTCCATAAGCAACAACAACCCCAATAATTCCACCAATCAAGCCAATCAAGGCAGCTTCATATCTGAAAAGTTTTGAGACATCACTTTTACGCATTCCAAGTGATTTCATTAAGCCAATTTGCGAAGTTCGCTCCAAGACTGAAATATATTGAGTATTTATAATTCCAAAAACTGCCGCCAAAAGAGTTAGAAACCCAAACCCGGCAAGTCCAGTTGACATTACATTAATTGCTGTTTGAACAGTAGCTTTATCGTCCGCAAAAGTTGAAACATTGTAATATTTTCCACCGTTTAAGGCTAAAATATCTTTTTTGATTTCATCAACTTTCCGACTTCCATCCGTTGTCACACTTAAATTATAAAACTGCAGATCTCCGTCATTTTGTTTAGCAGCAATCGCCAAACCATCACTGTTTTCTATCCAGAAATTGCCGTGATAATTGAAATTTGTCTCTGTTTTTCCAGCATCAACTGCTTGAATCTCGAAAGTTTTTTCAAAAATTTGACCTTTTGAATCTTTAAATTCCAAGATAACTTTTTTACCTACAATATCCTCAGGTTTTTTGCCGCCAAGAGCTTCAACATAAGCTTTCGGTGCAATAATTTTACCAGTATCAATTTGGTTATTTTTATCAAGTTTTCCGGCTGAAAGCTCCATTTCTTGCTCATCATTTTTAGTTGCGATCCCAATGTCATATTTTTCACCGTTTTCTATTCGAACCGTTTCAGCATTTATTGGAGTTGCTGGCAAAACTTTTCGAACACCTTTCACTTTCGAAATTTTGCTTAAATCTTCTTTACTAATTACTCGTGATTTAATACTTTCTTCCGCTTGAGTTTTTTCAAAATCCTCACGTGTTGTTGAAATTTTATTTGGCGCATATGGATCTCGGTTCTTAACCGCACGAATCACCGTTAGAGCTCTTTGGTCGCCAATTTTATTAGCTAAACTTTCAACGTATGCATTTCCACCCTTCGCCGCAGCTATTGCGACTGCCACTGTTGTTGCTCCAACCGCAATCGCAAGGCTTGTTAAAATTGTTCGTTTCTTTACTAAACGAAGGCTCTTTCCAGCTCGTCTAATAATATCAACTCTACGCATTTTTTACTCCTTCAATCTGTTCAACTTTTCCATCTTTAATTCGAATCTGAATATCACATTTTTCTGCCAATTCTTCATCATGCGTAACAATTAACAGCGTTGCTTTAGAATTCTTATTATATTCGAAAAGCATTTTTTCAATCTTAGCGCTTGTGATCGAGTCAAGATTTCCAGTTGGCTCATCCGCAAAAATTATTTCTGGCGAATTCGCAATCGCCCGCGCAATCGCCAAACGCTGTTTTTGTCCACCCGAAAGATCACGAGCTGGCGTTTTAATTTTATCCTCCAAGCCAACTGCTTTTAAGGCATTCTCAATAATCTCTTTTCGCCGAAAAATTGGCTCTTCGGCAATTTCAAGTGGCAAACTTACATTTTCGAAACAAGTTTCATTACCTTGCACGAAAAAACTTTGAAAAATAAATCCCATTTTTTTCGAACGAAATTTATCAATATCTTTCTGTTTCATTGAAAGAATATTCACGCCATCCATCAAAACTTCACCTTCTTCTGGCGCATCCAAACCGCTCATCGCGTGAATCAATGTTGATTTTCCACTTCCTGATTTTCCAATAATTGCCACGCTTGCGCCTTTTGGAATTTTAAAACTTACATTTTTTAAAGCTTGAAAACTATTTTTCTTTTTACCGTAAGTTTTTGAAATATTTCGAACTTCAATCATATCGCTCCTTTTAACTAAAATTAATCCTCATCTGGGTTTTCAAGATACAAACACTGACCTTTTGTGTTTTCATTGAAATCATAACCATTTACTTTAACTTTTTCAGCGCGCATTTTCAATCGCGTGTTTTTCGAAACCACAGAATTACACTTATTTGTTTTAACCTCCGCATTTTCAACCTTATTTAATTCCAAATTTCCACCATCACTATTTACGATTAAATTCTTTGCGTCAATTCCGTTCGCATAAAAATTGCTAAACTCGCCCGCGTAAACTTCTAAATTATCAATTTTTGCTGAATTTTCGAAATTGACAGACCCATTTTTCGAAATGTCTACTTTAATTTTCTCGGTATTTTTTGCAAAATATTTTACTTGCGAACTCGATTTCAACTTAATTTCACTTAACTCTGGGCCATAAATATGAAGTTCTTCCTGACTTCCGCTATAAAAATAACGCGCATTATTCGAAACTTTATTCAAATTTAGTTTTAAAGTTTCGCCATCAAAATTCGTTTCAAGATTATTTTTTTCGAAATTGAAATGCGTGAATTCAATTTTTGGCTCATCTGCAATATGATAGAAAACCGCCACCGAAGAATCAATTTCTAGCTTTTTAATACTTTTCAATTTTGCAGAATCAATTTTAACTCGTTCCGAAATTAAGCTTTGAGAAACTCTATTATTTACTTTATCTCGCAACAATGATGCTGAAGCAATAAATCCCATAAGTCCTGCAAACGCAATCACAACTGAAATAATCGAAACAAAGATATCATTTTTTGTAATTTTTAGTTTGAAAAGCATTTTTGCAACAAATCCCATAAGCAAAAGATAAGCAAAACCTAAAATATTAACACTAATAATTACACCTATACCAGCATCTTTAGCATTTGCGAAAGCCGCCGCACTATACATTTCTGAAAGCACTAGATTTCCAAAAATTATTGCTGTAATTCCACCCAAAAAGGCTAAAACTGCAAAAATGCCAAAAATTATGCCGAAAGCTTTAGCAATCTTTAAATTTCGAAGATGAATTTTTTCGAAATTATATTCTTCATTTATCTCTCGAATAGAGCTTGCTGTAATGTTTTCACCACGAAGTCGCAAAATGTCATTCGCATTTTTTGCCGCAGGGATAACCAAAATCGATAAAATATAAATTGGAACTATTCCACCAAAAGTCATAAAGAACATCACAATTAGCACCAAGCGAACCCAAACTACATCAATATTTAAGTATTGAGCTAAACCAGACGCCACACCAGAAATCATTCCATTTTTCTCATCACGATAAAGCCTTTTTAAATTTTTCGCCGAAGATTTTTCTTCACTATTTTCAGTGAAATCTGTATCTTGAAAAACTTCTGGTGAACCAATTTGAGCTTCAATTTTCGAAATCTCTTTCTCGGTAATAACTCCACCTTCTTTTACTCCAAGTTCCGCCAAAATCTCGGTAATTCGAATTTCTACATCTTCAAAAATATCTTTATCGCTTGAATAAATTTTCAAATCTTTTAGGTATTTTTCCAGTTGCTTTTTTGCTGGAACTTCAATTTCGTAAGGAATTTTAGCCAAATGAATTCTTGTAATTTCTTTCATATTTCTCCTTTAAAGATTATTTATTGTCTTGTTTAGCTTTTCAATTTCTTCACTAATATTCGCTAAAACTTTCGTACCAAAATTAGTTATTGAGTAATATTTTCTTGGCGGCCCTTGCTCACTTTCTTGCCATTCATGGCTTAATAATCCATCTTTCTGCAATCTTGAAAGCAGTGGATAAATCGTGCCTTCAACCACAACCATTTTAGCTTCACGCAATTCCCGAATGATATCACTAGTGTAAACTGGCTTTTTTGCGCAAACTTTTAACACACAAAACGCCATAAAACCTTTTCGCATTTGGGTTGAAATTTGTGAAGCATATTTTTCAATGCTTTCTTGTTCTTTCATACTTCTATGTTATACAAGGTAGCTTAAAAAGTCAAGTACTTTTTTGAAAAAAATAAAAAAAGTCTGCCCGAAAACAAACTTTTTTAATTTTTTATACTAATCCATTCGGGTTTTTGCTTTGCCAATTCCACGAATCTCGGCACATCTCCTCAAGTGTTTTTTCAGTTTTCCAGCCAAGTTCCTTTTCAGCCTTGGCAACATCAGCATAACAAAATGCAATATCACCCGCACGACGTGAAGTAATTTCGAAAGGAATCTTTTTACCTGAGGCTTTTTCGAAAGTATGAACTAACTCTAAAACACTCACTCCCGAGCCTGAACCAAGATTATAAATTTTGACACCACCATTCTTACGATTATTCTCTAATGCTTTCAAATGACCTTTCGCTAAATCAACAACATGAATATAATCACGCACGCCTGTACCG
>CAKUZG010000006.1 GCA_934717805.1 uncultured Candidatus Saccharibacteria bacterium
CTACACCTGTAACCCCAGCTCCAGTAAATAATTCAAATACAGGCACAAATAATAATTCTGCGAACACAGGAGCAAATACAAATGCACCAGCTGCACCAAATGCTCCTCAAAATACACCAGCTCCAGCTAATAATGCTGCTACACCAAAAGCAGATAAAAATGCTGAAAATGGTAACGGTGCAAAACACCTTTCAGCTCCAAACACAGGAGTTAACGGATATGTTATTACGACACTATGCTTACTGGGAGTTACTGGACTAACAACACTTTCAATTATAATAGCTTTGAAGTTCAAAAAAGCTAAAATCAATATCAATGAATAATCTATTTCTAGATAAACAATTCCTTTTAACACGCGTGGATTTTGATAAATGTCAGAATCCACGCTGGAGACTAACAGATTTCAAATCCGGTGAAATATTAAACTTTTCGCCGGATTTTGAAAAGGAACTCACTATAAAAATAGATCTTTCGCAACGTTTTTGTATTGGCTGGCACAATTTAAAAACTGGGGAAGACTTTGTTTGTCCAGATAAAGTTATTCTTAATAAAAAATACACTCAGTGTCAAAAATGCCAGCAACGTACTGGCTTTAATCCTGCTTTTTATAACGTAAATCCGGGTGAAATTTCTTCACAACAACAAGCTCGAAACGCTAAACCACATTTTGTTTATTTAGCATATTTTTCAGATAATATAATAAAAGTTGGTATTAGTTTTTCTGGGCGAGGAATAACTAGATTACTTGAACAAGGTGCTCGTGCGGCATTGATTTTGGGTGAGTTTTCAAGTGCAAATATTGCTAGAAACTATGAAGAAAAAATTTCAAAAATGCCAGAATTCTGTGAAAATGTAAAAGCAAATGAAAAACTAAAAACACTTGAACAAAAGTTTGATTTCAAAAAAGCTGAAAAGAAACTTCTTACTGCGCGGAAAAAAATTGAACAAACGCAAAAAGTGGATTTCGAAAAAAACCAGCCATTAAATTTAGATAAGTTTTATATGAAAGATTATAATTTTACACCTCGAGAGATTGTTTTAGCTACAGACTGCACCCAAAACGATAATTCTCTGATTTTTTCGGGGGTTTTAAAAGCTCAAATTGGTTATATATTACTATCCAAACAGCAAAATGAAATCATTGCTTTACCGCTTCGAAAATTTATAGGTTATAAAATTCAGTTTTTGCCAAAGAATATTGACCTAAAGCTACCAAAACGACAAACGAGCTTGTTTGATTTTTAACTTTAAAGCTGCTAAAATATAATTAAATGAGTAAGGCATTATATAGAAAATATCGGAGTAAGAAATTAAGCGAAGTTGTGGGGCAAAAGCATATCACAACCGTACTTGAAAATGCCTTAAAACAACATAAGATTGCCCATGCGTATCTTTTTACGGGTCCGCGCGGGGTTGGTAAAACTTCGATTGCGCGAATTTTAGCGCACGAGATTAATAATCTACCGTATTCAGAAGAAGAAAATCACCCAGATATTATTGAGATTGATGCCGCCAGTAATAACGGTGTTGATGATATTCGCCAGCTTCGCGACAATGTGCAAGTTGCGCCTTTTTCTGCTAAATATCGGGTTTATATTATCGATGAAGTTCACATGCTTTCAAAAGCTGCTTTTAATGCTTTGCTTAAAACACTCGAAGAACCACCAGAACACGCTGTTTTCATCTTAGCTACAACAGATGCTCATAAATTACCAGCCACGATTATTAGCCGAACACAGCGTTTCGTTTTTCGATTTATTTCAAAGGAAGATGTTTGTAAACATCTAGAATTTATTGCTAAAAACGAAAAAATTAAAATTTCAAAAGAAGCAATTGAAATTATCGCTGAGCGTGGTGAGGGTAGTTTTCGTGATAGTATTTCTTTACTTGATCAAATTTCAAGTATTTCAAAAAACGGTGAAGAAATTACAGCAAAATTGCTTGAAGAAACTCTCGGTTTGGCATCAAAAACACAAATCAATGCCTTAATTTCAGCTTTCGAAAGCCAAAATGCGAATGAAATTCTTAAAATTGTTCGGGAAATCCGAGATTCTGGTGTAGATTTAAAAAATTTTGCTAGCCAGCTTTTGAATTTTATTACCGAAAATGTCGGTGCAAAACCGTATCTTTCGCAGTTTTTAATTCCGCTCACGCGATCAGAAAAATCAAACTTTATTGAAATGGAACTTCTTTCGATTTTTATTCGGCCAGATTTTACACCTCAAATTAGCCCCGTAAAACAACAAATTTTATCTTCACCTAAACCGGTTCAAGCACAAAAAATAGCAACTCAATCAAAGACTAAAAATAACACTTTCGAAAATCCGCCAAACCAAGAAACAGAGCATAAAGAATCTGTTAATGAAAAAAATAAAATTTCGAAAGTCGAAATTCCGCAAAAGGAAACTGAAGTAACCGAAATTTTGCCCGAGGGTGAAGATTTGGGCGAAGCGCGCGAGTTTAAATGGGGAGATTTTTGTAGTGCGGTCGACGAAGAAGATAAAGGCATTCAAACGATCTTAAAACAATCTGGTTATACTTTCGAAAATGGTAAAATTAAAATTTACACAGGCTTTCCTTTCAAGAAAAAGCAACTAGAAAAAGCAAAGGCACAAGCTTCAATGGGAAAAGCATTGAAAAAAATTAATGCGGGAGGCTGGACGATTGAGGTTTTTGGAACCGCAAAACCAGCTAACGATCCAGAAATAGCGAGTGTGCAAGATTTAATGGGGGGTGGAGAAATGGTAAAAATTGATGAGTAAAAATGATGCTAAAACTGGTGGAAAAATTCCGCCACAAAATCTAGACGCCGAGATGAGCTTAATCGGTGCAATTTTGATTGATGAAGAAGTTTTGATTGATATTGCCGAGATTGTAAAAGCGGTTGATTTTTACGACAAACGCCATGCTACGATTTTTGCGGCGATTATTAGACTTTATGAACATCATCAGCCGGTCGACTTATTAACACTTACAAATGAACTTAAAAAGCGCGAAGAACTTGACGCTGTTGGCGGTTCGAGTTATTTAGCAGAGCTCACAAACTACGTTCCAACTGCATCGCACGCAAAATCTTATGCCGAAATTGTTGCGCAAGCTGCCGTTCGTAGGCGCCTAATTAAAGCCGGCAGTGATATTACAGAGCTAGCTTTTAATGAAGATTTAAGCGTTCCTCAACTTTTAGGACAAAGTGAAGCTGAGCTTTTTAGCGTTTCAGATGCAAGCTTAAAACAAGACTTATCTTCAATGGAAGATATTTTGAATGATTCTTTCGAAAGACTAGATGAATTATATAAAAATAAAGGTGCAATTCGTGGAATTCGAACGGGTTATCGCGATCTTGACAATAAAACCGCGGGACTTCAACGCTCTGATTTGATTATTCTAGCAGCGCGTCCAGCAATGGGAAAAACAACCTTTGTAACCAATTTAGCTTATAATATCGCTACTATTGAGAAGAAAACTGTACTTTTCTTCAGTCTTGAGATGAGTAAAGAACAGCTTATCGACCGCATGCTTGCTGATGCAGCAGGTGTTGATTCGTGGAATATTCGAACTGGAAATTTGAGCGATGAAGACTTTGCAAAACTTGCCGATGCTATGGGTGAAATGGCTGAAGCACCAATCTATATCGATGATACGCCAGGTGTAAGCGTGCTTGAAATGCGAACAAAAGCTCGACGTGCCGCTCATAACGGTGAGCTTGGCTTAATAGTAATTGACTACCTCCAGCTTATGCAGGGAAGCGGTTCCGCAAAATCTTCAGCTAACCGTGTGCAAGAGGTTTCTGAAATCTCTCGTGGCCTAAAATTGCTCGCTCGTGAATTAAACGTGCCCGTAATTGCGCTTTCACAGCTTAGCCGTTCAGTTGAAAGTCGTGATCCAAAAATTCCTCAACTCGCCGATCTCCGTGAATCTGGTTCTATCGAGCAGGATGCCGATATTGTGATGTTTCTTTATCGAGAAGCTTATTATAATCCAGAAACCGAGCGCGAGAATATCACCGACCTCATTCTTGCAAAGCACCGTCACGGACCAGTTGGAACTATTGAGCTTTATTTCCATCCAGAACGTCTTCGATTTATGTCGCTCGATCGAACACATAACGAATAATTTTCTAACCGCAAATTTCATTTTTTGCGGTTTTAAAATTGCTTTTTCAATCCTTTCAGCGTATAATATTGCTTATGAATAACGACGATAATTTTAGTTTTAAAGGCGAGCTTTTTATTAAAACAACCCTTGGGATTAGTATCGCTTTATCTGAAATTATAATTATTTTCGTTGCATCTTCAACTCAAATTATTGAATTCGTATCTGTGCTTTTTACAATTTTTGCGTTAAATTTAGCTTTTATCGTTTTTGGAATTCGACAACAACAAACCCAGAAAAAAATGTTTGAAGCTCACAAGAAAAGCGAAGAAACACGAAACCGACTTCTTACGATTATCAACAGTTTAACCGACGCTGTTTTAAGTGTTGATTCACGCGGAAGAGTTGAGCTCTATAATTCTGCAACTCTTGATTTATTAGATGAAGACAAGCAAATTGTTGGCAAAAACCTTTCGAAAATATGTAAACTCTCAAAAATTAACACCGAAATTTTTGATATGCAAGAAATTTTTCGAATCGGAAAACCATATTTTTCAACCAATGATTTAATCCTTTCGAAAGATGACGAAAAACTACGAATTGAAATTGAGATTATTCGAATCCGCGAATCTTCAAGTAAGAAAAATCGCGAACGTTCAAAAAAATTTGTTGTAATTTTGCGTGATATCACAAAACAAAAAACACTCGATGAAGAACGCGATGAATTTATTAGCGTTGTTAGTCATGAGCTTCGAACTCCGGTGGCAATTTTAGAGGGTTCTTTAAGCAATCTTCGGTTGCTAATTCAGAAAAAAGCACCTTCGAAACTTCTTGAAACAACGGCCGAAACAGCTTACAAACAAAATACCTTCCTTGCAACAATGGTGAATGATCTTTCTGCGCTTTCGAAAGTTGAAAGGGGAATTAATCATCAAGCCGAGATTATTCATCCCCAAGAACTTGCAGAATCATTATTTAATAAATATCATAAATCGGCCGCCGAAAAAGGATTATCGTTAAATTTAAATCTCGATAATAAATTAAATAGTGTAAAAACAAGCAAGCTTTACCTTGAAGAATTGTTACAAAATTTTATTACAAACTCTTTAAAATACACCCACGAAGGCTCTATTGAGATTTGTTTTAAAAACTCGCCAAAAGGTGTTATTTTCGAAATTAAGGATACCGGAATCGGCATAAGCTCAAGTGATCAAAAACGAATTTTTGAAAAATTTTACCGTAGCGAAGATTGGCGTACACGCGAGACTGGTGGAACTGGACTCGGGCTTTATGTTTCTTCTAAATTGGCCGCAAAAATGGGCACAAAAATTCAAGTTGAAAGTAAGCTAAACCACGGCTCAAAGTTCTTTTTTGAATTACCTAAAATTTCAAAATAGTTCTTTAAAATTATTTTTGCTTTTTCAAAAAAAGTGTGATATACTTGACATATCAAGCCTAATAGGCTTTTTAATTTTGGAATAGGAGAGAAATGGCTAAAAAAGAGACCAAAATCACTCGCGTTAAAGCGAAAGATACAGATTCGAAGCCTGTAAAAGAAGTTTCGAAAGAACCTAAAATGAGCAAATACGCCGCGAAGGTTTCAGGCGTTAATACGAAGAAAAAAGCAAAAAAACCAGCACCAAAATTATTGCGTGTTTTGGCAAAACCATTCAAATTTATCGGTTTTCCTTTCGTTGCACTTGCAAAATATCTTGCAGCTTCTTGGAAAGAACTAAAACTTGTTCGCTGGCCAACCCGTAAAGAAACCTGGAAAATGACTGGCGCAGTTATTGCTTTTTCAGTTGCTTTTTCAGTTTTAATCTTGTTACTCGATGGACTATTTAACTGGATCTTTAAAGCATTAATCAAATAATTTTAGAAAGGTAATTATGGCACAAAAACGATATGATGATTCCCGAAATTGGTATGCAATTACAACCCTAGCGGGATATGAAGATAAAGTTGCTGAAAATCTTCGCCAACGAATTCAAGGTGTGGATATGGCGGATAAAATTTTTGATACGCTCGTACCAAAAGAGAAGCAAATTGAAGTAAAAAACGGCAAACGTAAAGTTGTTGAGCGAAAAATCTTGCAAAGCTACGTTTTGGTTGAAATGAAACTTACCGAAGAAACTTGGTTTGTAGTTCGAAATACGCCAGGTGTGACTGGATTTATCGGCTCAGACTCGCCAACACCAGTTTCAGAAAAAGAAATGCGCGAAATTCGCCGCCGAATGGGCGCTGAAGAGCCAATGTTTGATATTAACTTCTCTGAAGGTGAAATTGTTAACATCATTGATGGACCTTTCAAAGGTTTCGAAGGTGCAGTTTCCGAAATTGATGCCGTAAAAGGTAAGATTAAAGTAATGGTTTCAATGTTTGGCCGCGAAACACCAGTTGAACTCGATATTCTTCAAATCGAAAAAATCTAATTTCTATCAAACAAAAAAGACGATCATTATTAACTAACCTAACGCACAACAATTTAGTTATTTCGTTTAATATTTGGCGAGCCAGTTTATCTGACTCGCTTTTTGTTATTTTTTATGAAAAATATTGAAAAGCAAAAGCTAAAAAATAAGACAAAAAAGAAAACGACGCAAGAAACATTACAAAAAAGCGTCGTTAATCAAAAAAATATCAATACACCTATCACATCCGAATCATCTAAATATGGCAGTATTTAGATGATTTTTTATTTTGTCAATTTCTTGAAAAATAAAATTGTAAATAAGCGGTAAAGAACTATGCTGTTCTAAAAAGAACAACTATTTAAGTGTATCATGCCTTCAATACTGAGTCAACACACTTTAGTGGAGAATAGGTGAATACACAAAAAGACAGCTCGTTCGAACTGTCTTTTTTATTTTAGCTTTTATTTAGCTTGCCAAAAACGAATCACGTTTCCTTTATATTCTTGCTCGCCCAAATAATTATAGTCTTTCAAGAAATTAGTTGATTCAGGAAGGAAACTTGGAATATCACCGTTGACAAAGTTATAAACCTTCTTTTTGTCATTATTGTATGAATGAGTCATTTCTGGTGTAATGTTAATATTCGCAGATTTTGGCCACCATAAACGAGTTGAAATTCCGTTAAATGTTGTTTCGCCGTTGTAGTAATATAAATCAAAGTTTTCGTTAACCGAAATAGTCTTATTTGTAACTTGGTTAATATTAAAGATAATATTTCGGTTATTTTCATCTGGATTCTTGTGAATAGTGTTAGAGATATCAACCTTACCATCAAGATCGAAGTTTTTGCTCATATCTTGCATAGCTTGATTTACGAGCGTTGTATTTTCAACCTTAATATTCGAAAGATCACCATATTTCTTTTCGAAATCTAGGCTTCCTCGTGGATTACCATAAAAATCATTCGATGTTCCAGAATTTTCAATCCAGTTGTCTTTAATTAACGTTCCTAGGGTGTTGTCTCCGAAACCGTAACCTGCAAATACTGTTGAAACTCGAATTCCAGCGCCACCGCGACTGTCTTTGATGTAATTATTTAAGATTTTGTGTCCGTTTCCACCAAAAATACCAATTCCACCAGCTCGCCAGCCAAGCTCGATAGTGTTATGTTCAAAAGTGTTGTTTTCTGTATTTTCAGAATCATTATCTTTTGTGGCCCAAGAAGCTACAGAATCATCACCATTACCTCTAAAATTATTGTTTCGAACAATGCTATTTTTTGTTCCTTGAACTAAGTTAACACCGTCTGCAAGATTGTTTCGAATACGGTTATTTTCGATAACAAGGTTTTTAGTGTATTTCATTGTTTTGCTGTCTTCGTAATCGCCAATCCAAGTACCACATTCAAAATGTTCAATCCATAGATTTGAAAGTTTCGAATTTTCTCCGAAGTTTCCAGCAAAAGCTTTATATTGAGCTTTATCTGGCGTATCATCACGACGAGAAATTAATTCAGATGAAAGGTAGAAATTGTTGATATTAAGATTACTTGAATTGTTTCCCGCATCAAAACCACCACCACCTTTAGCAGAACTTGTAAAGTGTAATTGCGTATACCAAATTCCAGCTCCAGTAATTTCGAGTCCTTCTGGTGCTTCTATGCTAATTTTCTCACTAATATTATAATATCCTTCAGGAATATAAAGCGCCTTTTTTTGCTTTTTAGCGTCAGTGATAGCGCTTTTTAGTTTTTTAGTAATATCATCACCAGGTTTTATCTTATATTCTTCTAGGGAAATGCTATTTTTAGGTTGTTTTCTAGGCGCTTCAACATTTTCTAGTTCAATAAAATCTAAACCGAGATTCTCATCACTATCGTTTTTAATAGTAATTTTATCACCTTCATTTACATGATTACCAAAGAAACCATGAACTTCATCAAAGCCAAACCGTGCGTGACGATTTTTTGCATTTTCATTATATGCAACGTCTCTATCGATATATTGCCAACCATATTTTGAATCAAGGTCGAAAGTCTTGGCTTTTTTATCGTCATTATTAATTAAAGCTGTAGCTTTTCCCATTTTTCCATCAGGAATCGAAAACCTCAAACTTAAAGCATCAGCTCCAGATTTAGCCGTAAAAGTTACACTTCCACCAGGTTTAACATTAACATAAGAATTATCAGAAGCTTCATTTGCAAGGTCGTCAAACTTTCGGCTACTTATAATTTCTGCGTTATTCAAAACCCCATCAACGCTCTCATATCGAGAATAGTTTGTATTCGCTCCGTATTTGTTTGCATACTGAGCTGCTGTTTCAGCATGAACCAAAGGAGCAGGAATTACAGATAAGCCCAAAGTCATGCCTGTAATCAAAAAAGTATTTCTTTTTGATATACTCATTTTTTCCTTTCTTTTTATGTTTAATAAAAGTCCATTATAACAAAAAAATAATCTCATTTCAAATTAAAACCCCGGCGCGAAACCGGGGAAGTGGAGGTTAAACTTTAATTAGATCTGTGTTTTTCACAGAAGAACGTTCGCGACCGCGCACAATCTCTACTACATTACGTGCAATGTCTGAATCGTTCTCGGAAACGACAAAGTCTTTATTCATTTTCACTTTATGGAAAAATTGACCACTCGAATGGAAAAAATCACCAATATAGTCTTTCGAAAGTGTAAAGAATAGATTAGCAACCGCACGCTCAATAGCAGATCGAACAATAATTTCATCCAAACCTTGTGCAATTGGTGTACGTTTGTAATCTTGCACCGGTACGATTTTTTCGACATTTTCAATTTCTAGAGTTTTTGAATTATCCTTCCATGAAATTTTCAAGATTTTTAGCCCTAAATTTTGAAAAAGAATTCTTGGTAAATTATCCAATTTTGAATTCAAACTAATCGCATCGACTGCTACGTAAATAATGTTCGAAGAAGCATCATAATTGCCTTCTTCTCGCCAGTATTCCACAGCATCCAAATCAAAGTTTTTTGTGAATTTTAACATTTTTTACCTCCAAATTTTAATGTACGCTTTCGAAAACGAAAGGCTATGCGAATCAATCGCATATATTATAATACAATATTTTTTCAAATAAGTCAATAGATTATGTTTTAAGTTAGCTCTTGAATTTTTTAGATTTTTATGATAATATTAATACGTTACGCACTTGAATTATCAAGTATAAATTATTTAAAGGGAAAATATGGCAAAGAAAGTTATTGGAAATTTGAAACTTCGAATCCCAGCTGGCCGTGCAACAGCAGGTCCTCCAGTTGGTTCAACACTCGGTCAATGGGGTCTAAACATGATGGATTTCATCAACCCATTCAATGAAGCAACTAAAGACATGATGGGCAAAGATGTAATCGTTCACCTTCAAGTTTTTGAAGACCGAACATTCACTTGGAAATCACTTGGTCAACCAGTTGACGACATGATTCGTGAACGAGCAGGAATCCAAAAAGGTGCAGGAAATTCAAAAACTGACAAAGTTGGTAAAATTACAAAAGCTCAATTGCAAGAAATTGCTGAAGCTAAAATGGAACACCTAAATGCAGTTTCAATCGAAGGCGCTATGAAAACTATCGCTGGAACAGCACGCTCAATGGGTGTTGAAATTGCCGAATAATACATTATAAAAATCGCTCTTCGGGGCGGTTTTTAAATTGTAAAAAAAATAACTATATGGTATAATTTTACAGATGAAAAAAGCTTTAAACTTCGAAATTAAAACCCGCTTAAACGGAACTTTAGCCCGTACCGGCGTGATTAAAACACCACACGGAGAAATTAAAACTCCCGCCTATATTGCCGGCGGAACAAATGCAACCGTAAAAGCAATGACGCCTGAACAAATTCTTTCAACTGGTGCCCAAGCTGTTCTTGCTAACACTTATCATTTAATGCTTCGGCCTGGCGCAGACATCCTTCAAAAGGCCGGCGGAATCCATAAGTTCATGAATTGGAGCTCACCAACCTTTACTGATTCAGGCGGTTTTCAAGTTTTTTCACTGGGAATGGCTTATAAAAAAGGAATTGACGCAACTTCACATATTTCGAAAGGTGACTCTTCGCTTGCAAAAAATAATTCAAACCAGCTCGCGAAAGTTGGTGAAGATGGCGTTTGGTTTAAATCTCACATTTCGGGCGAGAGAATTTTTATGTCACCTGAAATCTCAATGGAGCTCCAGCACAAAATCGGTGCGGATATTCACATGGCTTTCGACGAATTAACCTCACCGCTTGCAGGCCGAAAACAGATTAAATCGGCACTCGATAAAACCCATTTTTGGGCTGAAAAATGCTTGAAACACCACAACGAATTAAACGCTGAGCATTTCGAAAAGGGCGAAAATTTGCAAGCATTATTTGCGGTTGTTCAAGGTGCCCGAGAAGAAGATTTTCGAAAGGAAAGCGCAAGTTTTTTGGGTTCGAGAGATTTTGATGGCTTTGGAATCGGCGGAATTTTTCAACCCGAAGAAATTCCCGAAGTTCTAACTTGGGTAAACACAACCTTGCCTGAAGAAAAGCCACGGCATCTGTTAGGAATGGGTGCACAACCCGCCGACCTCTTTTTGGGCGTAGAATTTGGTATCGATACTTTCGATTGTGTAGCGCCAACTCGCCAAGCACGAAATGGTGCAATTTTCACTTATTCTGGGCGAATTAATATTAAAAATGCTAAATTTAAAGAAGATTTTACACCAATTGATTCACGATGTGAGTGCTATACTTGTCAAAATTTCACAAAAGCTTATATAAATCATCTTTTCCGTGCAGACGAAATTCTTGCAAGCACACTTGCCTCAATTCACAATGAATTTTTCGTAATTAACACTGTTGATAAAATTCGTGAAAGTATTAAAAATGACACGTTTTTTGAATATAAGCGCCAATTTTTAAATGAATATTATGGCGAAGAACGCGCAAAGGATTTTGAAACACAAAGAAATGAAGATTCGTTGCAAGATTAAACCAAATTCGAAAAAGGGAAATCTCATTCAAAAGTCGCAAGATGAAAACGGCGATTTTTTTGAGATTTTTGTTCGTGAGCCGGCAATTGAAGGCAAAGCAAATTTGGCAGTAATTAAACTTTTAGCGAGAGAATTTGACGTTTCGAAAAGCCAAGTTTCATTAAAAACTGGCACAAAATCACGATTTAAGGTTTTTGAAATTGATGTTTAATGGTCTCACGAAGACATCGAAAACCGTTTTTTAGACCAAAGCCGCACGATTTTTGAGAGTGTGGCGAAAGGTATTAAAGAAACAGGCAAAATTGAGCTTTCAAAAGAATATAAAAACTTGTTAATCAAGACTTTCAAGCAGGCCTACACCGAAGGCAAGATTTTTAGCGCTAATCGTGAAGGGCGAAAAGCGGATAAAGATTCACCGGAATTTTCTAAAAACGCAAAAGAGTATATAGACTGGATTTTTGAAAAGCAAGAGAGTGACTTAAAGCAATTCCTGGAAAGCGAAAGCTGGAACGATACCTTGCTTGCTGAAGATTCGAGCGATTTCTTGCGGAGTTTAGCAACCGGTGTACTAATTGAAAGTGTGTTAAGTTGGTTTTTGAAACGAGCCAAACCCACAGCGAGTTATTTGGTTGGGCGAGGCGTGAATGCTGGGATTTATAGCGATTTTAAGCCTGATGATTTGATTGAGTATTCAGCAATCATTGATGGACACACTACCGCCGGCTGTTCATATTTGAACGGCAAAAAGATGACTTGGCAAGAATGGCAGAAAAACCCCGATATGATTCCACCACGCCATTTTGGCTGCCGTGCAACCTTAGTGCGAGTGGTTGAAGGTGGTGATGAAAGCGAAAATCCGGTGGACAAGAGACTCTTGGAGAGAAAAGATGATTTTGTAAAAACTTCAAAAAGTGAACTGATCGCTCGTGGTGAATTAGACAAGGACGAAACTAAAAAAGCAGGGTTAGCAAGGATTCGCAATGAAGAATTTGTTTTGCCGAATAAAACTAAAATTTCACCTCAATTAGCTTTGAGTGGAACAAACCCGAATTATGATAAAGCCCGAGAATATCAGATAAACTGCCAGCGATGCGTGCCAACCTATGAAATGCGAAGAAGAGGTTATGATGTTGAAGCTTTGGGAAATTTGCGAGGCTCGGTGAAGTTGGGGAATCTTGAAAAGATGAAAGAGCTATGGAGTTTGGAAGATAAAGATATTCTTAGAAACTATATCGAGATAAAGCGTGGAGAAAACATTACAATCAAAGATGCTGATTTTGGTAACGTTCTCGACTTTATTGAAGATTCAGATATAGGTTCAAGGTTTCAAATTTCTTGGTGGTGGTCTAAAAATAGAACTGGTCACACTATTGTTGCCGAAAATACCCGTAAGGGCGCAATGTTTATTGATCCTCAATTAGGCAAGACTTTTACTACTGAACAGTTTTGGCGTTTAGATAAAAATAAGCGAAAGATGTTTTTGTTTAGGATTGACAATCGTAAAATTAACGAAGATATGCTAAAATTAATTATGAAAGGTAAGAGTAATGGATGATTTGAAGGATAAGGGACTAAAATCTATATTTTTGGGAGACTATCAAGACAAAAAATGGTACGCTGTTTATAATCCAGAACACTTTTTAGATATGGATTGGTGGTATTATGGGGTTAGTGGTGATGGTTCTATCGAAAAAGTCTATGCAGTGGCTGAGATTGGAGTGGACGAAAATGATCCGGATTTTAAACGCTTTTCTGAGATAGAAGATAGATTTGGCTATTTTTGGGGCGAAGATAAAAAAGAATAATTTTTACCTTTACAACCCAAATTAAAACTGCTATAATAAAAACATAATATACGGCTCGCTAAGGCCGTATTTTCTTTTGCCATTTTTCAAAAAGAATCTCACTACGACTTGAGCGAGCTGATATTTAAGGAGAAATGCATGTATATTTTTATAAATAGAGATTTGGAAATTCGGCTAAGTGAAGATTCGAACCAGTATAAACAATTTTGGAAACAGATTTGCAAGTTTGGCGAATATGTGAACCCAAACGGCAACGGGAAAATGATTCTAGACAAGAAATTTGCAGATGAAATGGTTGGGAATTTCAAAAGTGGAAAATATCACTTATTAGCTTGCTTTCGAAAGGGAAAACTTCTATTAAATAATGCCAGATTGTTAAGGATCACATTTTAAAGGTTTTGCTAGTCCTCAGAGGTGATCTATACAAAAATCGCCTCAGTTGGAACAACAAAAAAGAGTGCAGCGTCGCCACAACACTGCACTCTTCTTATCTTGTCTTTTTCTATATAATTTAAAAAGCCAAGACAAAGTGTTTACAATAAACATTTCATCTTGGCTGGGATGGAGGGATTCGAACCCCCGAATGGCGGGACCAGAACCCGCTGCCTTACCACTTGGCGACATCCCAATGCCTTTCAATTATATCAAAAAAATTTTTGGTTTTCAAGGTCTTTTAAAAAACGTTACATTGACATTTTGTCATTTTTCTGTTATAATTTAGTTATTCAAGCTTTTGCTTAGAACTTTTCAGGAGGGTTCAAAAATGAATCAACAATTTTTCTTACAGGAAGCACTTCTTCAGGCAATTCAAAGAAAATCAGAATTAAGATTCGAATCAGGCGGAAATAAGGTTATATATGTAAAACCAGATTCAGCATATGATATAAACAAGGAGAAGGTTGAGGTTCGAGGTTCTGCAGAGATTGTTTATCTTGAGGGTAAATCTCCAAATCGATTTATTTCAAGAAAAGAGGTTACTCAAATCTGTTTGTGGGTTGATAAAAATTTCAAAGTACAGAGGGCAATAATGGGAAATAAAATTTCACCAAGAATTGAAGAAACTCTCGAAGTACCACGGGATTTTCTCGGTAAAAACCCGCTTCAAAGCAAAGAAGATCTTGAAACTCCACCATTTTATAAGAATAAACACACCTTATAGTTAAAGTCGCAAAATGCGGCTTTTTTAATGCGCTCAAGCTTGCAGTTTTAAGATTAATATTATAAAATTTTATTGATAAGCTTCTCGGTTCGCCGAAATACAAAAGCTTATGGAGGTTCGTTATGAACATTTTTATAAAATCAATCGATCAAGCCGTAAGCGAAAAACAGCTTTCGGCAAAAATCGAACAAGCACAAGCTGTAAAGATTGAAGGATCACCCGCGAAAGAGGTTATCGAAAAAATCGAAGACCTTCTAGACGGAAAAGAATCGTTCGAATTTGTAGCAGGACTAAATATCTTTAGTGAAACAATGATTAAACTTGTAGAAATTTTAGATATTTTTGAAAAATGCGGCTTAAACGATGCCGCATACTATTACTCAATTAGATGCGAAGAGGATATTTATGAGTTTTATTGTCAAGCAGGCAAAAATCTCAGAATTTACAAAAATCGCATCAAGTCTTAACCTCGCTTACCTGCGGGGTTTTATATTGATTTTTAGCAAAAAAATGGTATAATAGCAAAACGCTCGTCTTGAGTAGTACTTTCAGAAAAGAGGTGAAAAAAATGTCAAGCTTCAGTATAAGTGGCCCCGCATTGAAGCAGCTCCAGGATTTAACGAAGGGATAATCCTTCAGGAACCTTTACCAAGGAGAGGGCAAATCATGTTTGGGGTTATATTCAAGCATATTGCTAACCAAGCAGAACACAAACCTATTTTCGCTTTCAAAGCGCTGGCCAGGTTTACGATGTAGACATCATTGCAAATTCACTTACAATTTACAGGATGAAATAGCCACCCTAAACAAACCCTCAAAATGAGGGTTTTTATATTGATTTTTTTATTTTTTTATGATACAATATGAAAAGTTGCCAGAGACAGTAGCCGCCTCGCGTTAGCCAGGCTTAATCCGCTACCGAGGAGAATACTTTTTCTATTAATCTGCCAACGAGTTTTGAAGGGAGGCTTTCAAAACGCCAGAATCTTAACAATTAGGTCGAAAAATACTAACCAAAAAAGGAGTTTTTATGGCATTATCACGCGATAAAAAGAACCAATTGGTTGCTGAATTAAGCGCCGCTCTAAAAGACGCAAAAATGACAGCTTTTGCTGAATATAAAGGTTTGACAGTTGCCGACCTTCAGGAACTTCGAAAAGAAGCTCGTGAAGCTGGCGTTCAAATTAAAGTTGTAAAAAACCGCCTAGTGCGAGTTGCGATGCAAGAAGTTGAAACTCTAAAAGAATCTGATACTTCTGCATTAAAAGGTCAACTTGTTTACGCAATTTCAAGCGAAGACGAGATTGCCGCTGCACAAGTTTTGGGTAAATTTGCAAAAACTCACCCAGAATTAAAACTCGTTGGTGCTTTTGCCGACAACGGCGACGTAATGGACACTGCAACTGTTACAACACTTTCAGAACTTCCAAGCAAAGACCAACTTATCGGTCAAATCGTGGATACACTTCTTTCGCCAATCAACGCGATTACTGGTGGTCTTACAAACGAAGATTTGGAATTTCGAAAAGCAACCAATTAATTTATTTTAAGATATTAACTATTTAATTTTTAAAGGAGTCGAAAATGGCTGACATTAAAAAATTGGCTGAAGAATTGGTAAAATTGACTATTCTTGAAGCTAACGAATTGAAAGAACACCTCAAAGAGGAATACGGAATCGAGCCAGCTGCTGTTGCTGTTGCCGCTACTGCCGGTGCTGCTGATGCTGCTGACGAAAAAACAGAATTTACAGTTACTTTGAAAGACGCTGGTGCTCAAAAAGTTGCTGTTATTAAAGCAGTTAAAGAAATCACAGGTCTTGGACTTGGTGAAGCTAAAGCTATCGTTGACGGTGCTCCAGCACCAGTTAAAGAAAAAGTTTCTAAAGATGAAGCTGAAGAAGCTAAAAAGAAACTTGAAGAAGCTGGCGCAACTGTTGAGCTTGCTTAATTTTAATATAAAACTAATCGACCTAATTTAAGATTTTCGAAAATCGCTCAGAACATGGGCGATTTTTGTTTTTGTAAAAATATGTTGTAGCTATTGACTTTATCGTGTTATTATGTTATTATGTTGACCTAGAGTTTGAGATGACTTTAGGCGAAGGTTATAAAATCTCATCAAAGGAATCTTATGGAGAAAAACTTAAACAAATCAAAAACTCAACAATATCTTTTAGATAACGCTTATGCCGAATGGGCGTTAAACGCAAATAAAGGTTTTCGAAATCAACCGTCTTATAACGAATATTTTACACTAGAGTCTTCACCAGAAAATGTTAAAAAAGCAATAGATGATCTAGATTTATCAAATCTTACTCTCATTGATGAAGAGCAGCTGAATGATAGTTATGATCCAAATTTGGCACATGACGGTGGTGGCTATGATCAACCCTATGAATTATATTCCGATGGAAGATATAAAATTGAAAGCCAAGACCTTAATGTAGGTGATTTCGGGATAGGCAATCAACATCTGACAATTTATAGCGATAACGTTGAAGTGGCGAGTGCGCATCATTTTGATCTCGAAACAGAAGAACAGGGTTACAGTGAAGAACTCGAAACTATTTTATGGGCACGAGATATCCTTAGAAACCAACTAAACCGCAAAAATAACAAAATAGAAGAATAATTATTCTTCTATTTTTAATTGCTTTCTGAATCTATACAGTATCCCCAACCACTATTAGTGTGAACACTTTCAAGTTCAACTAATACCGCGATAGCTTTTGCTGGAATATCTCCACCATATTTTAAATAATATCCATCGCCATCACTTTTTTCACAAACCGTACCAAGAACAATATTCCAGCTACCTGGTTTATGATAATCACTTCCGAGTCGACTATATGTAACGGTTTGAATTGTAGTAGATCTATATGACCCAAAATCATCAATGTGGCCGTTTGGACGATCGTTTAAATACTGACTTTTATTCCAATAAGGTTTAAGTTTTGTCCAAGCATCATTATTTCCATTAAAAGGAGCTCTACCTCCGTTGTTGGTTTTAAATTGAATAACTGCGGCTAAAAGATTACGAGCATCATTTTTTCTTGCCGTATCTCGTTGCGATCGAGAAAGAGCAGGGAGCGCAAGAAATACCATTAAAAATATCAGCCCAGCCACCGCAAGAACGAGCACAACCTCGATAATTGTAAAACCTTTATTAAGTTTATGCTTTTTCATAACCTTGATTATAGCATGTTTAAAGTTAATGTTCAAGAACCGTTTTTTATTAATATAAACATAAGCATTTTTGTAAAAATTACATCATTCAATAGACAACAGATTAAAAATTGTGGAAAACTTAAAAAAAGCTTAAAATTACTAAAACATATTGACTTTTTAAGTAATTCATGCTAAAATCTAGAAGATAATATCAAAAGAAAACAGACAAGGAAAATGCGAGGAATATGTCTGAATTACCAGAAAAACAAGTAAAGCGGCTAAAAAGCTTGATTCAAGAAGCGGAAACGAATCTTGCTGCAGCTAAAGAACTACTGATCAGTATTAGTGGTGATGACAATACCGTAACAGCTCCGAGCACTTCAATAATCGAAAGTCCTCAGGGTAAAGTTATAGAAGGTGTATTTGATGGTCAAACAATGATTGGCCCGGATGGAAAAAACTATCCTGTTCCAGCGAACTATGCTTCAAAATCAAAGCTTGTGGAGGGCGATATTTTGAAGCTTACAATCAATGAAGACGGTGGTTTTATCTATAAACAAATCGGTCCCGTTCCGCGAAAACAAATCATCGGAACCCTTATTAATCACGACGGCTCATTTTTTGTGGAAGCTGGCGGAAATGAATACAAAGTCTTGCTTGCAAGCGTGACTTACTTCCGACTTCAAACTGGTGACCAAGTTACTATCATTATCCCTGAAGACAATACAGATACAACTTGGGCTGCAGTTGAAGCCTCATTCTAAAAAATTTGAGAGATTTATATTAGTTAAAAATTGTGCGAATCTATTGCGAGGTCGCACAATTTTTAATTTATACAAAAAACTTGTTAATCTTAAATGCTTATGTTAAAATATTTAAGAATTAATATTAACCTTAAGCACATTGACAATAACCATAATTATTTTAATATTATAACATAAAAAACCGCCTAAGCACGGGTGGGCATCGCTTAGACGGTTTTTTATCTCTTCGACGCACCCGCTAAGGCTCGAAAAAAAATCGAAGCTGAAAACCCACCAAATTTTACCATAGGGTTCGCCGGTCAAAGAGGTTATTATGTGCAATATCAAGATTCTTATTATAAAAAAGGAGGGGTAAAGAATTATTCAGATATATATTGCACACTATAACGAATAGATAGAAGTTTCATTGACAAATTTTTAAAATATTTTATCAATCTTTAATATATTATCATAAATTATGTTTTATGTCAATACTATTTTATAATTTTATGGAAATATTTCAAATAAACCTTTCAGATTATGATTATTTAAGAGATCTACCACATATACCAGATCCTCCAAAAAAACTTTTTCTAAGAGGTAACCTACCGTCAAAAAGGGTAAAAACTGTGGCAATTGTTGGAACGCGCAAACCAAGCGCATACGGACGCGAAATTGCCACAAAAGTTGCAAGTGAGTGCGCAAAAAACGGTATTGTGGTTGTTAGCGGCTTAGCTCTAGGTATTGATTCTATTGCTCATAAAGCTGCGATTGATGCTGGAGGAATAACTCTTGCAGTTTTAGCGAATGGTGTTGATAAAATTTATCCTCGTTCTCATGAAAGCCTGGGTCAAAAAATCCTCCAAACAAACGGAGCGATATTGAGTGAATATCCAAACGAAACACCAGCTCGACCATGGCAGTTTTTAGCACGTAACCGAATAGTTTCAGGGCTTGCAGATGCTGTTGTTATTGTTGAAGCTGCATCTAGAAGTGGAACACTTTCAACAGCCAATCATGCGCTAGATCAAGGTAAAGAAATTTTTGCTGTTCCAGGAAATATAACATCACCGCTTTCTGCGGGATGTAACCAATTAATTAAAAATGGCGCTAACCCTTTAACTTCGATAGAAGACTTACTTGATTTTCTAATTCCAGATCGTTTCGAAAAACAAATTAAACTCTTTAAAGGTGACACTCCTGAGGAAAATATAATTCTAGAACTACTTTCAAAAAACGGAACAACTTCAAGTGACGAAATAATTAAGCAAACAAAACTTTCTGCCAGTGAGTTTAATCAAACAATCACAATGCTTGAAATTAAAGGTCTAGTTTCAAACAGTGGTAGCGAAAAATGGAGTTTAAAGTAGCTTTATAAAATTAAATATGATATAATTAAAGGAATGAAAAAATTAAAAATTAGTGATTTTTGGATTTATAAATTTCGGTATCAAATTGGAATCGGAATTTTATCTCTAGGCTATTTAGCTATAATTATTTACACCTTATTTATTACACCAAATGGTTTAACCGCAGACGAAATTGAAAGCGCTAAAAACGCAGCAAATTTAGATTTCACAAATATTTTTTCGAAAAATATCATAGATTTACCATTTCGATTCTTGCAAAAAATTAGTATTGATACTATCGGTTTAAGCAATTTTGCGATAAAATTACCTTCAATCATAATCTCATTACTTTCACTTTTCTTTATCACTAAGATTTCAGGAATGTGGTTTTCGAAACGTACATCAGTTTTAGCTTCAATTATCGCAATCACGTCAAGCCAATTTTTCTTCATTGCTCAAAACGGTACAAGTGAAATACTTTATATTTTTTATCCGATTTTATTAATCTGGAGCGGGATGAAATTTCTTGAAACACCAAAAAAACGCCAAATTATTATTTTAATTACAATTTTAGGACTAAGTTTTTATACGCCTTTAAGCTCTTATATCGTTTTAGCATTTTTAATTACGATTTTAGTGCATCCACATCTACGCTTTGCAATAAAAAGAATGTCAAAATTACAAAAACTTTCAGGAATATTGCTTTTTTCAATAATTGTAGCACCCCTTATATTTTCAATTTCTAAAGATTTTTCAACCTTGAAAATTATCTTTGGTATACCAAATAAATTAGATCTTTTAGAGAATACTAAAAACCTTGGATTATCACTTTTCGGATTTTCAAATCCAATTAGTAATGGTATGATTTCTCCGGTTATAAACCCAGCAACAGCCGTTTTAATTTTAATTGGACTTTATTTTACACTAACCGCTCGACATTCAGCAAGAAGCTATTTAATTGGCATTTGGACAACAATATTAATCTTTGTTTGCTTAGTTAATACCGCAACTATCACAATCCTATTTACACCAATTTTAATTTTAACAATCACTGGCCTTCAAGGGTTAATTGATACTTGGTATGCACTATTTCCAAAAAATCCTTATGCGAGATTTTTCGGCTTAATTCCAACTTCAGTTTTTGTATTTAATTTGCTAATCACAAACCTTTCAGTTTTTGCCTTAAGTTACCAATATTCACCTCAAATTCTTTCGTCTTTTAATCAAGATTTGAATATCTTATTAACAAAAACGGACTCAAACCGAATTTTAGTAGTTTCAAGGAACGAAGAAGATTTTTATAAAACACTTGAAAAACAGGGTAAAGCTAAAGTTAAAGATGTAGCCGAAGATAGCGAAATCGTAGTTTCGAAAGAAGCTTATAAAACTATAGATATTTCGGATAAATACCGTGTAAAAAAGATTTTAGTTTCAAGTCGCAAAGATAACTCCGATCGCTTTTATGTTTTAACCCGTAGTTGATTTTAACTCGTTTTTTTGATAGAATTAAAAGAGTACTAAGTTTATTTTAAAGGAGATTTTATGGCAGGAATTAAAGACCAAATGAAAATGGTGCGCGAACTTCAAAAAGCGCAAAAAGAACTCAAAAAAGAGATTATTGAGGTTGAAGCCGGAGAAGGTGCGGTTGTAATTCAATTTACAGGAGAACTAAAAGTTAAAAACGTAAAATTAGACCCTGAATTAATTGATTTTGATGATATCGAAGAACTTGAACACTGGATTCAAATTGCAATTCGTGATGGCCTTGAAGAAGCACAAAAAGCGGCAGCAGAAAAAATGCAACCTTTGATGGGCGGATTAGGAAACTTAGGCCTTTAATCTTTTCGAAAGGAAGAAATGTCGCAAGTTTTACCAAAAGCTCTAATTGAAACAATTGAAAATCTCGAAAAACTTCCAGGTGTTGGATCACGTACAGCTGAACGGTACGCTTATTATTTGTTAAAAAACAACGCTATGGTAAGTGAAAAAATCGCCGAGAGTCTTTTAGGGTTACATAAAAATGTGAAAACTTGCCCGAAAACTTTTGCTTTAATTTCGAAAGATGAAGAGTTTTCTTCATTATATACTGACGAGACGCGTAATAAAAAACTTGTGGCTGTTGTTGAGGAGCCTCTTGATATTATTGCGCTCGAAAAAACTAAACATTTTAATGGAACATATCATGTTTTAGGCGGTGTAATTTCACCTATTAACGGAATTACACCCGATCAATTACATATTCACGAACTCGCGGAAAGAATCTTGAACGACAATGTTGAAGAAATTATTATCGCTACAAACGCAAGTGTTGAAGGTGAAAGCACTGCGCTTTATATTCAAAATTATTTGCGCGAAAAAGGATTCGAAAATCTAATAATCTCACGCCTCGCTCGCGGTTTACCTGTTGGTGTTGATTTGGAATATGCCGACCAAATAACTCTAAGTCATGCACTTGAAGGAAGAAAGGAGATTTAGTGAAATTCGAAAACGCAAAGAAATTAATAGCTAATTCACAAAAAATTTGCGTAATTCAAGCCGAAAATCCAGACGGTGATAGTTTGGGATCAGCTTTGGCTTTGGAAGAAATTTTGAGCGATCTCGGGAAAAGCGTAAAACTTTTCTGTCCAGTGGACATTCCAAAATATTTACGATATTTTAGCGGTTGGGATAGAGTGGAAGGTTCAATTTATGAAAAATTTGATCTTTTTATAATTGTTGATACCACGAGCAATACATTACTTTCGAAAATAGTTGAAGACCCTCTTTATAAAAATCTGCTTGAAAAAACTCCAGTCTTAGTGATTGATCACCATACCGATGCGACACCCGACATAACATTCGAACATGAACTGGTTCTAGAAAAAGCAAGCTCAGCTGGAGAGGTTATCTTTGAAATTGCAAACGCTCTCAATTGGAAAATAAACCAAACTGCTGCGCAAGATATTTTAGGTGCAATTTTCAGCGACACCCTAGGACTTTCAACAAGCAACACTTCGGCTCGAACTTTTGAAGTTGCTGGAGAACTAACAAAACTCGGTGCAAATTCAGCCAAATTAGAAGAAGCACGTCGCGAATTATCCAAAAAAGCTCCTGAAATTTTAGAATATAAAGGGCGGTTAATTCAACGAATTGAATACTTTTTTGACGGAAAATTAGCAGTAGTTCATATTCCTTGGGAAGAAATTAAAGAGTATTCTGATAAATACAACCCTAGCGTTTTAGTTATTGATGAAATGCGAATGGTTGAGGGTGTGGAAGCGTGCGTAGCGATCAAAACTTATCCAGACGGGAAATTAACAGGGAAAGTTCGAACGAATTCACCAATCGCTGCGGATATTGCGGGTTATTTTGGTGGAGGCGGACATGCCTATGCGGCAGGCTTCCGAGTTTATGAGAAATATGACGAAATCCTACGCGAACTCATTGCTTGCTGTGATAAAATTTTTCTAAATATGTAAAAAATAACCTTACGGAATTATGCTCTGTAAGGTTATTTTAAAAGTCTGCTCGTTTCCGAAACAGACTAATTATTTCAAAAATTGGTGACCTCACGGGGAATCGAACCCCGATTGTCAGGATGAGAACCTGATGTCCTAACCGTTAGACGATGAGGCCAATGTTTTAATTTTACCAAATCCAACCCAAAAAGTCAATTACAGTTTTGAAACATATCCTGCTCGTAGTTTTTATTTAATTTTCGTTTGCCTTGTTTGAAATAATCTCAATCGCTTCTGTCAATAAGTTTAATTCTTTTAAAGATATATCACCAAAGGTTTCTTCACACCATTTAACTAGAATTTGCTGCCGAATATTCAGTTTTTCTTTACCTAATTTCGTAATTTCAATTTCACGAATTCGCTTATCCTTCTGTGAGTTTTTCTTTAAAATTAAATTTTTCTCTTCCATTTTAACTAAAACTCGCGAAATATAAGCCTTATCAACACCAATTTCTTTAGAGATTTCGTCTTGTGGAGCAGAAGAATTGCAAATCTTGGTTAAAATTGCAGCCTCAATAGCTGAAATATCATTTTTCGAAAGCTCGCGTGTTGCATATTTTTGTGCCGAGCGATAAAGTGTATTTATTTCTTGTAACAGGTTAAGAATTTTTTCTTCCATAAAATAATTATACCAAATATTGTTGACTTTTACAACAATATTTTATACAATAGAATAATCGTTGATAAATACAACTATTTTTATTAGGAGGAAGATGAAGAAATATTTTAGAAAAATAAAGCAAAATCGTGTGCTTCTAGCTACTTTATTTATAGTAAGTTTTATTCCTGTTATTTATGCTGGAACTTTTTTGGCATCAATTTGGGATCCTTATTCGAAAATCGAAAATCTAAAAATATCAGTAGTAAACGAGGACGAACCTGTCATTTTTGATGGTCAAAATATTGAACTTGGCAACAAAATTAGCAACAACCTTAAACAATCGAAAACCTTAAACTGGCAGTTTACAGATTCAAAAACAGCCGAGAAAGATCTGACTGATGGCGACACTTTCATGATTGTGCATATTCCAAAAGATTTTTCAAAAAATTCAGTTAGTTTTTTGGGAGAAAATCCGCAAAAAGTGAATATTTCATTTAAGACAAATGTTTCGAAAAGTAAATCTGGTGAAATGATTTCAACCAACGCCGCACAAAAATTGAGCGAACAAGTTCGGGCACAAATTAGTGAAAACTACAGTAAGATTTTGCTTTCTCAACTTTCGAATGTTCAAAATGGTTTTTCGAAAGCGGCGAACGGTTCAGAACAAATATCAAACGGAATTAGCAGTTTAAATAGCGGTTTAAATTCGGCAAATTCTGGGGTTATAAAACTAAAAAATGGCGCGGAAAAACTAAATTCAGCAAACCAGAAAATGGCTGAAGCGAGCGATAAACTTGCTTTTAGCGCAACCGAAATTTCAAACAAAACCAATCTTTTAAGCCAAAATAGCGAAAACTTGCAGAAAGGATTGCAAGATTTTTCAGCCAAAAGCGAAGAATTTTCGAATGGCTTAAACACACTAAACTCTGCGATAAGTGATAATTCTGACGCAAAAAATCAAAGTGAACACTTATTGGAGCTGAATCAAAAAGTAGCAAAAATGCGCATTTTAGCTGAACAAACCAATGATCAGAATATTAAAAATCTTGCCGATGAGCTGGCGGTTTCGGCAAAGAATATTACCGCTGACGCCCAAAAAAATGCTAAAAAATCACAAAATTTGCAAACGCAATTTTCGCAAAAAATCGTTCCAGCCGCACAAAGCTTGGCGCAAAATTCACGCAAAATACAAAATTCGCATAATTTAATTCTAGCGGGCGAAAAACAGCTTTCAACCGGAGTTGCAACTTTCTCAACAAAAATGAACGAATTCAACACCAATGAACAAAAAATCTCTGAAAACACAGCTCAACTTTTAAGTGGAATTAACACTTTAAATTCAGGAATAAGCGCGCTAAATTCCGGCGCCACAAAACTACAAGATGGCTCAAATCTATTAACTTCGCAACTTTCATCTGGTGTAGAAAAACTTTCGAAAATCAATTTCTCGGATGAATCTGCTAAAAATATTGCAACGCCTGTTAAAAGTGAAATTTCAAATAATTCCGGAGACACAACATACGGAAAAGCGATGGCACCATATTTCATCGCATTAGGTTTGTTTGTTGGGGCGATTTCGTTTAATATTGCGTTTCCAATCCAAAATAAGCCAAAAAAGAATCGTTCAGCATTTAAATGGTGGCTTTCAAGAACAGGGATTATGGCTGGATTCGCCGGAGCTGAAACTCTAGTTCTCGCAATTATTTTTAGCGGAATATTTAACATTTCGTCTGCAGATATAAATTCTTTCGTTTTGAATTCTTATGTTTCGGCATTTTCATTCCTTTTGATTGTTCATGCATTAATGTTTGCTTTCGGTAGAGTTGGCCAGTTTGCCTCAATCATTTTCATGATTTTACAGCTTGCAAGCAGCGGAGGAATGTTCCCAATTGCGACAACACCTCAAATTTTTCAAAACATGGCGCCATTTATGCCGCTTTATTATTCACTAACTGCTTTCAGGCAAGCAATATTAGGCGGATTATCTCAACCAATTTTCGAAAGTTCTATCTTTAGTTTGATTATTTTTGGTTTAATTTTTGGTGTTATAAGCTTATTGGCATATTACGTCAAAATGAGTTCTAGCAAAAACAAAACTCTTTCTAGCAATAAAATTTAGTTTTGACTTTTTCTCAAAAAATTGCTATAATTAAAAGGTTAATAATCAATGTTGGGAGGCGTGAGCCGCTATTACCACAGAAAGGATAGAAATGGCAAAGAAAAAAGCCGACTTAATCGAAGAAGCTAAAGCTCTTGGGCTTGAAGTTTCTGAAAAAATGACAATTGCTCAAATTAATGAAGCAATCAAAGGTGCTAAAGCTGAAGAAATCGCAGAAGAAATCGTTGAAGCTGTAGAAGTAGCTGAAGCCGTAGAAGAATCAGTTGAAGCAGCTGAAATTGCTGAAGAAGTTGTTGAAGCTGTAGAAACAGAAGAAAAATTCGCAAAAAGCGGAAAACGCAGCAAAAAACACGCTGAAGAAGTTGCTGAAAAAGAAGCTAAAGAAGCTCGAAAAGCAGCAGGCGACACAACTCCATTGGACGGATCTGAAGCTGTTGTTAAAAAAGGTCCAAAACCAATTACTCGACCACGAATCGAACGACGAGGTAAAAAATACCAAGAAGTTGCGAAAAAAGTTGAAAAAGATACTGTTTACAGCCTATCTGACGCCCTTAAACTCGCAACTGAAACAAACCCAGCTAAATTCGACGCTTCAGTTGAAATTCACGTTCGACTTGGCGTAGACCCACGACAAGCTGACCAGAACATTCGTTCAACAGTTATTTTGCCAAACGGAACTGGTAAAGATGTGAAAGTTGCTGTTTTCGCACCAGAAAGTGAACATAAAGCCGCAAAAGAAGCTGGCGCAAATATCGTTGGTGATGAAGAATTCTTGAAACAACTTGATAAAGAAGATCTTAACTTTGATGTTCTTATCGCAACTCCAGCATACATGCCAAAACTTGGTAAATACGCTCGTCTTCTTGGACCACGCGGATTAATGCCAAATCCTAAAGCTGGAACGGTTGCCGCTGATGTTACTAAAGCTGTTTCTGAAGCTAAAGCCGGAAAAGTTGAATACCGCGTTGACAAACAAGCGATTGTTCACCTTTCAGTTGGTAAAGTATCGTTTGGTGTAGAAAAACTTGAAGAAAACGCAAAAGCATTCTTCGATAGTCTTGCTTCACAAAAACCGTCTTCAATCAAAGGTGCTTACGTAAAGGGTGTTTCAGTTTCAACTTCACAAGGACCAAGTATTAAAACAGAAAACCCAATTGCTTAATTTTATTAGCAGATATGAAGAATCCGCCAATAGGCGGTTTCTTTTTTATATAAAATGGAAAGAATCTTTGTGTTGTGGTATAATATACCTATTATGTTAAAATTCTACAATACTCCTGATCGAAAAATAGAAGATTTCCAGCCAATTGATCCACAAAATGTTAAAATTTACACCTGTGGACCAACTGTTTATGCCACACCCCATATCGGTAATTGGGTTGCATTTATTTATTGGGATATTTTAGTTCGAACCTTGCGTTTAAACGGTTATAATGTTACTCGCACGATGAATATTACTGATGTTGGACATCTAGTTAGCGACGAAGATGAAGGTGAAGATAAGCTTGAAAAAGGGGCACGCCGTGAAGGTAAAACAGCTTGGGAAATTGCAGAATTTTACACAGAAGAATTCTTGCGCGGAATGCACGATCTTAATTTAATTCAGCCAGATCACCTTTCGAAAGCAACAGATTTTATCCCTGAGCAAATTGCTATTATTGAAGATCTTTCGAAAAAAGGCTTCACTTACGAAACGAGCGACGGAATTTATTTTGATACAAGCAAGTTTCCTAAATATGCCAATTTTGCGCATCTTGATTTAGAAAATCTAAAAGCGGGCGCTCGTGTTAATTTTAACCCCGAAAAACGTAATTTGAGCGATTTCGCACTCTGGAAATGGTCGCCAAAAGACCAAAAACGCGATATGGAATGGGAATTTCGTGGTCGAATGGGCTTTCCGGGTTGGCATTTAGAATGCTCAGCAATTGCAATTAATACTTTAGGCCAAACAATTGATATTCATACCGGTGGAATTGACCATATTCCAGTTCATCACACAGATGAAATTGCGCAAAGTGAAAGTTTTACAGGTAAGAAATTTGCTAATTATTGGCTTCACTGTAACCATATGACCAGTGAAGGCCGAAAAATTTCAAAATCGCTACAAAATGGGTTTAGCTTAAACGACCTTCAAATAAGAGGTTTTTCTCCTTTAGATTTCAAAATGTTTGTTCTGCAAAGTCAGTACCAAACGGAAAGTAATTTTAGTTTCGAAAGTCTAAAAGCCGCCCAAAATAGGCTTAAAAACTGGCAAAATATTGCAAACTTGCGCTGGCAAATTGAAGGAAGCAAAGGTGAAATCCCAAGCCTTGCAAGCAAACAAATAATTCTCGAGCAAATCAACGACAACCTCGATACACCAAAAGCACTTGCAAAAATTGATGAAATTTTTGGTGAAATCTTAAAAGTAAACCCAGAAAAACTTGATCACTATAATCTTCAAGAACTTTTGGAGTTTATCGATGATCTTTTAGGTTTGAATCTACTCGGTTCAACTCCTGACATTCCAGAAGAAATAAAGAAAAAAATTATCGAAAGAAACGCTGCCCGAGCCGAAAAAGACTGGGCAAAAAGTGATGAAATTCGTGATGAATTACTTTCGAAAAATATTATCTTGCGCGATACTCCAAAAAAGAGTTTCTGGGAATATAAATAATACAATAAAAATCAGCCGATATTTTCTAAAGGCTGATTTTTTAATATTTTAATTTCCAATTTTTCTAAGAAGTTCAACAAGTCTTTCGGAATTTTCTTCTCGTGAACGACGCTTTCGAGATTTCAGCTGTTCTTGAACAAGAATTTTAGCACAAGCCGCAAGAGGAATTGCAAGCAAAGCACCCAAAAGACCGAATGCGTAAACACCAATCGTTAGTGCCATAAAGATAATTAGCGCTGAAAGTTGGTTGTTTCGAGCTTGAACCATTGGCGAAATTACGTTGTTTTCAATTTGCTGATAAATTAAGAAGTAGGCTAAGAAGATTAAACCTGCAGTTGGCGCATTTAATCCTATGATTATCGCTGAAAGTAAACCGGCAATTGTCGTTCCAACCATTGGGATCATTCCAAAAACAAATAGGAGCACAGCAATCGGCGCTACTAAACTAATAGGGAAGTCAAAAATTAAGGCTAAAATTGCCGTAGTGATTGAACCACAAGTCGCGCTAATAAAACAAATCGTCACAATACTTGAAACATACCCCGAAACTGTTCCATACATTCGCGATAAAATTCGGCGATGATCTTTTTCAAGAATTTTATCAGTATAGAAAACTTTAAAAATCTTATCAATTAGATCTGGTCCTTCAACAAGCATCAAAAATGCCATTGCAAGAACCATAAATAGTGAAATTATCCAGCCAACAATTGAAGCAATACTTCCAAAGAAGACATCACCAAGTTTCGAAACCGAAGAGTTAATTGAGCGTGTTGCAGATTCAACAGCTTGCGAAATCATTCCGTCAAGATGGTTTTCAACAATAAATCGTCGCAATCCCGATTGGTCACCAGTATAATTTTGAACAATTTGCGGTAAGTCTTTCGAAAAATGTTTAACTTGGTTCGCAATAATTGGCGTAAGAACAGAAAATAATACGCCAAAAATTAGCACAATTGTAAGATAAGCAACCGCTGTTGCACCAACACGGGGGGGGGGGGGGCGGGGGGGTGTTTTTGCAATTTTTGCCACAGGAGCGTTTAAGGCTAGTGCTAAAAAGGCCGCAATAATTATCATAATTAGAACATCTTTCGCAATCCAAACTGCGCCGGCCAAAATGATAAATCCAAGAATTACAAGCCAAAAACGAATTAAAGTTTTTGTATCAATTTCAATTTTAACTTTCATAGCTATAGTATAGCATATTTTTTAGGTTTTCGAAAGTGGCGTTTTGTGATATAATATGAATCATGAAAAGTGAATTTTGGAAAGAAATTATCGAATCAACCGGTGAAGAAAATGGTCAAAAATTACCGTTTTTTTCATTAGCACCAATGGAAGCCGTAACCGATGTGGTTTTTCGTCATGTCGTTACAAAAGCCGCTCGACCAGATATTTATTACACCGAATTCACAAATTCTTCAAGTTTTGCTAGCCCAAAAGGGATTCACAGCACACGCGGCCGCTTAACTTTCACGCCTGACGAACAACCAATTATTGCGCAAATTTGGGGTTCGCGACCGGCTGATATTAAATTTATGTGTGAAAAATTACCAGAGCTTGGATATCGAGCAATTGATATTAATATGGGCTGCCCAGATAAAGCTGTTATTAAAAGTGGTGGCGGCAGCGATTTGATTCGAAATCCAGATCTTGCCAAAGAAATTATCGAAAGTGCGAAAGCGGGCGGTTTGCCAGTTTCAGTTAAAACACGCCTTGGCTTTTCAAGAGTGGAAGAATGGCACGACTGGCTAAAATTCTTACTTGAACAAAAAATTGAAGTTTTAACCATTCACTTACGAACAAAAAAAGAAATGAGTAAAGTTCCAGCGCATTTCGAACTAATTCCTGAAATCCTCAAATTGCGTGACGAAATTGCGCTAAACACTTTAATTCAGATTAATGGCGACATAAAATCTCGTACGCAAGGGCTTGAACTTTGGCGAAAATATCCAAAAATTGATGGAATTATGATTGGTCGGGGTGTTTTCGAAAATCCATTTTGTTTCGAAAAAAATCCGCCAGAAACTGCTCGAACTTCAAGTGATTATTTAGATTTGCTAGAATTTCAACTTGATTTGTTCGAAAAATATTCTCGTGAACTTGAAAAACGCCGTTTTGAACCGTTAAAACGTTTCTTTAAAATTTATGTGCGTGAATTTGCCGGAGCTAGCGACTTGCGCGCAAAATTAATGGAAACTAAAACTGTTGATGAAGTTCGCAAAATTTTGAAAGATTTTCGAAATGCCACGCAAGAATAACAAGAAAAAAGTTAAGTTTGAGCGGTTCGAAATGCAACTTTCAAGTTCGAAAAAGAAACGATACGCCTCAAAACTTGAAGCCGAACGCGCTGCGGAATACTTAATGACTCTGGATTTTTCGCTCGAGTTGAAGGTTTATCAAGATTTGGATGGCGGCTGGTATTTAACAAAACAAATTTAATTCCTAAATTTAATGATTTTTTAAGCTTTTTATGTTAAACTATTATTATGGATAAAAAAGTTATTGTTTACTCAACAAGCTGGTGTGGATTTTGTTCTGCCGAAAAAGACTGGCTTGAGCACAATGGTGTTAAGTTTGAAGCTAAAGATATCGAAGAAGATTCTGCGGCACGTGAAGAATTGCTCGCAAAAATGAACGGAGAATTCCGTGGTGTACCCGTAACAGATGTAAATGGTGAGCTTGTGCTTGGATTCGACCGTGCAAAGCTTTCAAAATTATTAGATATTAAACGATTTTAATTTAAAAGGCGATTTTACCGCCTTTTTTGTTTTGTTATTTTTCACCAATTTTAACTAGCGTAAAATCTTTTTGCGTCGATTTCATTGCTTTTCGAAAATAATTATCGTGACTAACAAAAACAATTGCGCCAGAATATTTTTTAAGCGCGCGTTCAAGCTCTTCAATACTTGGTAAATCAAGGTGTGAAGTCGGCTCGTCTAAAACTAGAATTTGTGGATCGTTCGAAAGCATTTTAATCAACTGAAAACGCGCCTTTTGACCACCTGAAAGTTCGCGAATTGGCGTTTCAAAATCTTGAGAAGAGAAGAGATACTGATGTAAAGTTCGATAAATTTTTTCTTCAGTTATTGAAAGATTCTGATCAAGAAAAACTTTTTCAACCGCGTCTTTTAATTTCATATCAAAAAAATCTGCACCAATTTCTTGTTGATAAATCCCGATATTAACCGTATCGTCGAGAAAAATTTCACCATCGTAAATTTCAGCCTTTTCATTTTGTGAGCCAAAAATCGTTTTAATCAAACTGGTTTTTCCGGCACCATTTCGACCAAAAATCTCTAGAATTCCGCCAACTTTTAAATCAAAATTAACGTTTTCGAAAAGAATTTTTGCGCCATTTTTTCCTTCAAGCGCATCGTCGAGCGAACCATAACCAAGTGCTAAATTCTTAGCCTTAACCAAACTTCGCACTGAGCGAGTTTCTTGGTTGTTGATTCCAATTTTAACATTTTTAGCTTTAAGTTTTTGATATGATTTTGCAACTTTAAAATCAAGATTTTCAACATTTTGCTGATCAATCCAAAAACTTGGTCTTTTAATCTCTTCAAGCTGTTCAAGTTCTTCGCGCGCTTTTTCTTCAAGCCTTTTAAAACGCCGAATCGTATCTGGATCGCGTGCTTTTTCTTTCATGCGCTGATATTCTTTTGCTTTATCTTTTAAGTTCGAAATACGCCGTTGAACACTTTCGAAATCACGAATTTGGTTTGTTGTTGAAAACATATTGGTGCGTAAATAATCGTCGTAATTTCCTTTAAAAATATAGCTTTTACCGTCGCGAATTTCAATAATTCTATCAGCTTCAGAAAGCACGTCACGGTCGTGAGTAATTACCAAAACTGCTTCTTTCGAATTTTTCATCCAGTTTAAAAATCGGTTTTTTGCATGCGAATCCATAAAGTTTGTCGGCTCATCAACCAAAGCCAAATCAGCATTTGAATGAATAATTTTAATCGTATCAACCAAACGTTTTTGCCCACCCGAAAGTGTTTTCATTTGGCGATTTTCAAAACCTTCTAAGCCAAAATCACGAAGTTCAGCCTTAATTTTATCTTCAATAAAGTGAAAATTCTTTTCTTGAAAGCGGTTTAAAGCATCGGTGTATTTTTCAATTAAGGCCATGTTTTCGCCCATTTTTTCAGGAAGCTCGCGCAAAAGTTTCGAAAGGTGAGCATATTCTGGCAAATCATTTAAGATAAAATTTAAAACCGTTTGCTCGCCAACGTTTGAATACTCCTGCTGAGTGCTAGCAACAACCGAGCCTTTTCGAAAAATAATTTCACCCGAAAAATCTTGGTCAAAACCAAGTAAAATCGCAAAAAGCGTAGATTTACCAATCCCGTTTCGCCCAATTAAACCAACTTTTTCACCTTCATTAATACTAAAATTTACATCTTGAAGAAGTTGTTTGTCGCCAAAAGATTTTTCGTTAATTTTAACGCTAAGAATCATAGTTATTTCTTTATTTTTTGCTTAAGTCTTTCGAACCAGTTTTGTGGTTCTTGCTTTTTCTTTTCAATTACAAAATTATAGATTTCTTCAAATTTCGAAATTGTAAAGTTTAAATCATGCTTTTTAATAATTTCAAGACCGTTTTTCGAAAACTCTTTAGCAAGTTTTTTGTTATCGAGAATTTTTGAAATACTTTCAGCAATTTGTTTGATATTATCTGTCTCACACAAAAAACCGTTTACGCCATCTTGGCAGATTTCTTTAACTGCACCAACATCAACACCAATCACAGGCTTGCCACAAGCAGCCGCCTCAAGAAATACGATTCCTTGAGTTTCGGTTGGACTAGCAGAAACAAACACAGTTGCCGCGCGGTGAAAATTCACCAAATCTTCACCAAGTTGCGTTCCCATAAAATGAACGTTTTTCGAAATACCAAGCTTATAAACCAAGTTTTCGAGATTTTGACGGTCGGTTCCATCACCGACAATCACAAGCTGAGCTTTTTTATTATTTTTCAAAACTTCATTAAATGCTAAAATTAAAGTTGAAATATGCTTTTCAGCATCAACTCGACCAATATTCATAACGATTGGTAAATTGTGTGGTAAATTAAACCGTTTAAAGAACTCTTTTGGTGGTTTTGTAGGTGTAAATCGACTCAAATCAATTCCGTTCGAAACAGCTTCAATCGGCATTTTAGCTTTTTCAGGATTTTTAAAATGGCGCTCAATTGCTTGGCGAGTTGGCATTGTGGCATAATCCGCCTGAAGCGCAAACCGTTTAGTGTAAAGCAAAACCGTGCGATTGATGATTGGTGAAAGTGGAGCAAGCATTTTTAAATTATCAAAAAGGTTTTCGGGGCTAGAATGGTTAGTAATTACTACTGGAATATTGTGTCTTCGCGCGTAATCGATCATTGCTTGGCCAACAAAGAGTTGCAGCTGAATATGTGCGACATCTGGAGTAAAGTTATTTTCTTTACAAAATTCGCGGATTTCAAGAATCGGCAAAAGTGAAAGTCGATAACCATTGTGAAGATAAATTCGCGGAACAGTAATTCGGCCGCCAGCAATTTTGCGAGGCTCTGGTAAAGTTTCGGTTTGATTTGGATAAAAAGGAAAGTTTGTCGAGCTCAAACGAACCACGCGGTAGCCGTCGATTTCTTCAATGTAATATTCACCCGTTTGACTTGGCGCAAAAACTACAACTTCGTGCCCGCGCGCCGTCATTTGTTCAGCCAAGTTTTTCGAGAAAACTGAAATTCCGTTAATCATTGGCCAAAATAAGTCAGAAGCAATTGCAATTTTCATAAGCTTGATTATACCAGATTTCACCAGAGAAATCAATTTTCAAAAAAGTTTAAGCTTGTAGATTTTAAAGATACATGTTTAAATTTATTCATAACTTTTAAGTTTGTATTTTGATATAGAAAGAAGTGATTCATATATTCGAAAAAATCTGTTTTCGAAAACCTTAAATCTACTCGCGACCGAGCTTATCGAGCAGTTAAGTTTGCGAGAGAAGAAAAGGATCGTTCTGGCAAAGAACTCTCTAAGATTCGCGAAAAACTGAATGATGCTTGGGCGAAAGTTGATTCCGCAAAAAATAAGAAAAACCAAGAGTGGAACTTGATTAGTTCTGTTCAAGATCAAATTAACCGCGAATGGGAAGTCTACAAAAATTTAAAAAATTCAACCTCGCAAGATATTGATTATGCTAAATCACAACAAGAACACTATCATGAAGAATCGCAACGACTCTTCAAACAAGCAAGCGATGCTTATAATTATGGCGATAAATCAATGGCGCCATATTATTCAGCTCAAGCTAAAGAAGCACGCGAAAATCGCAATTATTGGTCTGGAGAGGTTCGAAGATTGATTGCTTACACAAAGAGCATTCAAAAACCAACCGGCAGTGTAAACCGAACAGCTTTTAATGTCGCTCGTGATGAATTTTACAGAGCTAAAGAAGAACATTCAAAAATCAAACAAGAGTTTGATGAAGCAAAAGAAATTCACAAAAATAATTTAAAGAATTTTAATCGTTGTAAGGATGAACTCAGTCAAGCCAAAAAAGCAGTCGATGATTATCGTATTGCTGGACAAAAAGAATCAGAACGAATTAAAACTGAGAACAATAATCGTTGGGCAGAATTAGAACGAATTGCACAAGAAGCGGAGTTGAAATATTCTGGTAGTCGAGAAATGCAATATATTGATAATGACGCTAAAGTTATGGTTAAATCTGGTTATGACAGGAGACACCACTGCATTGTTACTGATATATTAATTACCGATAGAAGGTCGGATAGCGGGCTTAGACTTCATTTATTGATTGATGAAAACGGAAAAGAAATTCATCGTCACGTCAGAAATAATAAACGTAGGCTTTAATTTTTAATTTTTACTTCTTTTTCACTAGTCCGTATGTTATAATATCAACATACGGATTTTATTATGCCCGAGAAAAAGATTTTTGAAAACACTCTAGAAAAACTTATTGAAGATTGGAATAACACTAACGGTGCTAATTTTTCGAAAGTTGCAAAGTATGGACTTCATTCTTACACTTATGCAAATGATATTTTTAAGGAAATACGAACTGTTTCGAAAAAAGAAAAAATAACACAAAGCGATTTTGAACATCTTAAAAATCTTTTAGAAAAGCAAATTGAGCTTTATTCGAGCCTAGAATTTAAAGCTGAAATTTATCGCCAAGCTACTACAAAAATTGATAGAATTAAAGATAGGTTCGAGAGTGACGAGGACTTTGACTTGGAGGATGTAGGCGGAGATTTACTTTGTAATTTTCTAATAGCCTTAAGCCCAAATTATTATCTGAATCAAACTTCAAAGACTAGCCTTTAAAAGCTGGTCTTTTTATAGTTAAATATATTTTTAATTAACCCTTGACTTATATTGAAAAATATGTTATTATGCACGCTGGTGATAGGTAAATCTATAGAACGTTAAAAATTTATTTCTTTTTAGTGTTCTATTTTTATTTTTATTTTTTGTAGAGGTTTTATATTATGAAATTTGAAAAAATTACTTTAACGTCAGCAGCACTATTGGCATCTTTCGCACTTGGCAGAGTAGTATTCGCAGATCAAGAAACTCCAGCGCCTGCAACATCTGCAGTAACTGCGCCTGAAGCAACGACTACTACAACAACTCCCGCAACAAATGCGACGACTACTGCAGCTGAAACAGCATCAGAGACCTCAACAACAGCAGAAAATACAACTACAGCAACGCCCGAAGCTAGCACTCCAGCAGCAGAGGCAACTCCAGTAGCTAGTACTCCAGCGCCAGCGCCTGCAA
>CAKUZG010000007.1 GCA_934717805.1 uncultured Candidatus Saccharibacteria bacterium
TCATACTATCTTATAGTATACCATAAAATTCATTTTTTAGAAAATTATCGCTACCCTAAGATTTATATCATCTTTAAAAAATCGTTCTCTTCTATGACTTTTATACCGAGTTTTTTTGCTTTTGCAATTTTTGTAACACCAACTTTTTCACCAACAACCAAAAAATCTGTTGTTTTCGAAATAGTTTTTTGAAATTTTCCACCAAGCATCTCAATTTTTTCAGCAGCTTGTTCGCGTGACATTTCTTTTAACGTCCCTGTAATTACAAAATTCTTACCACTTAAAACTCCCTCATTTTTTACAAAATTTTGTACTTTTACACCAAACTTAAACATTTTATTTAAGATTTGTAAATTCTCGTCATCGCTAAAGTATGCCAAAATACTTTCGGCCACTTTTTCGCCAATTCCATCAATAGATAACAAATCTTCCAGTTCAGCATTTTGAAGATTTTCAAAACTAACAAACTTTTCCGCCAAAATCTTTGCAGTCTCACCTCCAACATGGCGAATACCTAGTGCCGCAACAAATTTTGCAAATTCAGGATTTTTCGAAGATTCAATCGCTTGAATTAAATTATTTACAGAGAGCTCTGCAAAACGTTCAAGTTTTAATAAATCATTCTTTTGAAGATTGTAAATATCCGCCAAATCTCGAATCAAACCCTTTTCAACTAGTAGATTTACATTTTTCTCACCCAAATTCTCGATATCGAGACCCGCTTTTGAGGCATAAAAAGTAATTGTTTTTTTAAGGATTAGCTCAGAGTTTAAACCTTTCGCGCGATACGCAACCTCGCCTTCTGGACGATAAAATTCAATTTCGGGAAATTGTCTTGAAAGCTCTTTTTCGAAATTGAAAATTTCAGTATCTTTTGGACGAAGCTCCGGCAAAACTCGCAGAATCTTCGGAATAATATCACCTGCTTTAAAAACAACTACTGTATCACCAATTCTAATATCTAGCCGTGAAATTTCATCAGCATTATGAAGGCTAGCATGACGAACAGTAGTTCCAGCAAGCTGAATTGGTGTAAAAACTGCAACTGGAGTTGCTATTCCTGTCCGACCAATCGAAATCACAATATCTGAAACTACAGCAGTAGCTTCTTCCGGGGAATACTTAAATGCAATCGCTGCACGTGGCTGCTTACCAACTATTCCAAGTTTCGAAAATTTATCGCGATTATTTATTTTTACAACTAAACCATCTGTATTAAACGGAAGCTCTTTTCTTCTTTCGCTCCAAAACTCAATAAAATCAATAACATTTTTTATTCCTGTAATTTTTTTAGCTTGTTCATTAACCGAAAAACCAAGATTTTTCAGTGCTAAATAGGCAAACTCATTAGTTTTAATTTCTTCAGGATTTTCACGAATAATATCATAAGCTCGAAAATGTAGTGGTCGAGAGGCTGTAATTGAAGGATCTAGCTGACGAATTGTTCCCGCCGCTAAATTACGCGGATTTGCAAATTCAGGATCACCTTGTTCTTTTCGAACTTTATTTATCTTATCGAAGTCATCTTTTAAAATTACAATTTCACCACGAACCTCAGTTCTACCTTTTTCGAAAAAAGCAAATTCTTTTTTAGCATGCAAAAAGAATGGAATATTCTTAATAGTCCGCACATTACTCGATACATCTTCGCCAACAAAAGAATCGCCTCGAGTCACAGCTCGCACAAATTCCCCATCTTCAAAAATAAGAGAACAGGCTAGCCCATCCATTTTTATATCTGCAAAAAAAATATCTTCCAGCATTGGATCTATCTTTTTAATTCGCTCAAACCATTCAACGATTTCGCCTTCATTAAAAACATCATTTAGGCTAAGCATTCTGCTCGCATGCTCAACTTTCGAAAAGCCACCCTTTACGACATTTCCAACCCTTTGAGTTGGCGAATTATTCGAAATGAATTCAGGATGCTCGGCTTCTATTTTTTTTAATTCTGAAAACAATGAATCATAAACAGAATCGGGAACACTTGCATTATCGAGCGTGTGATATTCGAAAGAATATTGATTTAATAGCTTAACTAAATCCCTATATCTATCTATCTTATTTGTTATCGCCATCTATAATCTTTCTATACAAAGTATAAACATATACCGAACTAAACACACAAGAAAAACAAGACATTAATAGCATCACTACTGGAACTACTGGAATTTTTGCGAAAATTGCATTTACAGAAACCAGCCAATTCATTAAAATAATTACAGGAATTACTATTAGCGACCACAAAGAAGCTATGATAAATAGTAAAAATAAAATTCTCTTTAGAATAGCTAGTCTTCTCTGTGAAACCATATCTCCAGCAATCTTTAAAGCCTTCATTGGGTATGTTCCTGGAATTGTAACAATAATCATGGCAAAAAGCGATCCGGTAATCCAAAAAGCGGATAATGAGAACAAGAGAATTATAGCAGCAAAAAATAACATTTGTTCAGCTCCACCAGATAAGAGATTTGTTACTTTCGCAGCCGAACCAACAATAGTTGCAAGAAAAACTGGAATCGACTGAGAAATCATAACGATAGCAATCACAGTCATTGGTATAATTGGCGCACCGCAAGAATACAACGCATCACGAAGATTGAATTTTTTATTGCCATTCATTAAATTACGGCAGATTTGAATACTAGCTAACCAAATAAATAAAATTATAATAAAGAATAGTAGTTGCTGAGCTTCATTCGGTGATTGAACAAGCCCTCCACTACTAAAGCTAGCGGCCATAACTAATCCCGCCTTACCAATTTCACCCCAAAATCCTTGAAAATTGCCACCATTAGTCGTATCTGCAACAGCCTGTAAGCTTGAGATAAAATTTTGATCCATTAAACCAATAAATGCTACACCTGCAAGAGCGGATAGCAATATTAAAGAATTAAACATTTTTTTATTTTTGCGAATAAATTTAAAAACATCGCCTAGCATTTTCCAATAGCCATCAATATTTAAAGGTCTAACAAAATCTCTTCTTTTCGAAACTTTAAAACTCCTATGAGGGCGACGAGATTTAAAGTTTCGAAATCTCGTTACTATATTTTTTCGCATAAAAATTCTTACACTAATCCACCAAAAATAAACTAAACTAATCTGTTTTTCGTTTGAACTTAAAATTTTCTTCTTCATTTATAACCTCGAGCTATTATTTTTTAATCTTGAAATTCTATCATCTAGAGATGGGTGTGTCGAAAATAAATTCTGAAAAAAGCTATGCTTCATAGGATTAACAATAAATAGATTTGCTGTTGTAGAGTTTTGTTTTCTAAGCGGCTTTTCATTATTTTTTAGTTTTTGAAGGGCGCTAATCATTCCATCAGGATATCTTGTAAGTGAAACAGCAGTCGCATCAGCTAAAAATTCACGCTGACGAGAAATTGTAAGTCTCGTAATTAGAGCTAAAAGAGGCGAAATAACCACAAGCACCAAACCCAAGATCATAATTAATGGATTTCTGTTTTCATTATCGTCATCACTCCAAATAAAAACTCTTAGTACTAATTCTGAAAGCAGTTCAATTACAGAAGTTAATGCTATTGCAGCCATTGAAACTCTAATGTCATAATTCTTAATATGCGACATCTCGTGAGCAACAACAGCTTCCAACTCACTTTTATCCATAATGTTTAAAAGCCCCGTAGTCGCGCATATTATTGACTTTTCCGGATTAGTTCCAGCTGCAAAAGCATTAGGTGATTCATCATCTATTATATACAGTTTAGGCATAGGTAGCCCTGCAGTTATTGATATAGTTTCTACAGCAGAGTAAAACCCAGGAGCAACTTCTCTAGAAACCGGCTTCGCACCGTTCATATACAATACAATACTTTTCGAAATATTGTATTGAACTAAAGCATATAATATTGAAAATACTAATAAAATTAAAAAATATAATCATTTTTATAGATATACGAAAAATATAGCCCAATTCCTGAAATTATTGCGATAAATACCATAAATATTATTACGGTATTACGCTTATTCTCAGATATTGAGCTATACACCTTTAAAACACCTCTTTTAGAATTTTACCTGAGGGGCGTTTTCAACAGTTTTTCGATCTTCAACTTCAAAGAAATCTCTTTTTTCAAAACCTAATTTTCGAGCAAATACATTTGTTGGAAATGTTTTAATTTTAATATTTAAGTCTCGAACACCGCCGTTATAAAATCGTCGAGCACCTTGGATTTTATCTTCAATTTCTTGTTGTTGTTGTTGGAATTGAATAAAACCTTCATTAGCTTTTAGTTCTGGATAATTTTCAGCAACAGCAAATAATCGACCAAGAGCTTGAGTCATTTCACCTTCAGCTTTAGCAGCAGCTACAACATCATTTCCAGCACCCATCAAACCCGCACGAGCAGAACTCACGTTTTCAAAAACTTCTTTTTCGTGCTCAGCGTAACCTTTAACTGTTTCAACAAGATTAGGAATTAAATCAGCCCGATATTTTAACTGAACAGCTATATCGCTCCACGCCTCTTCAACCCGCTCATTTAGTCGAACGAGAGCGTTATATTGCCCCCAGACAAACAAACCGATCAATACAGCGATCGCTATAATTATAATAATTGCAATTGACATTTTTCTTAAATTCTCCTACTATCGTTAATTTGGTGCGCAAGGCGGGAATCGAACCCGCACGACTGTTTAGGTCAAGGGATTTTAAGTCCCTCGCGTCTACCAATTCCGCCACTCGCGCATACTTACATTTTACACGCCCCAACCGCAAAAGTCAAGGCGCGTAATTTTATCTTTAAGCTTCATCTTTATCAAGAAGTGGTGCAATAATCATAATAAATAGAGAAAAGGCACCAAGTACTAAGAATGTAGCCCAAGCTTTACCCATTAATTCACCTAGATTATTGTCTAGCCAGATATTTACTAGACTAATCAAAGCACAAATCATAGCTGTAAAAATATTAAACCAAATACAAACTTGTCGGATACTTTTTACCGTTTGGCTGTATTTCTTTTTTACAGGGGCTATTTGAGAATAAACTACAGCTTTTTCTTCAGTATCATTCTCTCCTTTTCGAATTTCTACAACCTTCTGATTTTCACTATTCATATCTATTCCTTTACTTTAACTTTTTTGGAGGCACCTACCGGATTTGAACCGGTGTAAACGGTTTTGCAGACCGCTGCGTAACCACTCCGCCAAGGCGCCAAAGTGGTATAAAACGATTATACCACAGACTCTTTAAAAAATAAACAATAGCACTATTTTTTCAAGATTTCCTCTAGATTAACGCTTTGCCCCGTCTCCATATCCTTAAAGAAAAATGAATCTTCTAAAATCTCCCTATCACCAATCACTAAAGTATAACGAACACCTCGTTTATCTGCAAATTTAAAGGCTTTTTTCATATTAAATTTCTCCAATAAAACTTCGACATTTTTACCCTGATTGCGCATTTCATTAGCAATTTCGAAAGATTTTTTTAATTCTCGTTCCCCCATAGGGATTATTAAATATTCTGCTTCTGAACGTTTATCAAAGCTTAAAAGATTCAAATCTCGCAAACACCAAAATAATCGTGTTAGTCCAATCGAAGCACCAACACCAGGAAGTTTTTCTTTCGAATAATAACTACTTAAATTATCATATCTTCCACCACTCGAAACTGAGCCAATTTGTTTGAAGTCATCTAGATTTGTTTCAAAAACCGTTCCAGTATAGTAATCTAATCCTCGAACAATTAACATGTCAAGTTTAAAGTATCGTTCCTGAACACCCATATTTTTCAATAAACTCGAAACTTCGGAAAGTTCTGCTATTCCACTGCTAAAACGTTCGTTATTTATCTTTTTCGACATACATTTAAGATTGTTTAAAACCTCTTCGCAAGAACCAGAGATATTTATAAATTCAATAATTATTGAAGATTTTTCACCCAAATCTAAATCACCTAATTGCTCAACAAATTCTTCACTTGAAATTTTTTCAGCCCGATCAATTAAAGACATAATTTCAGAAGATTTATCTTCAACACCCAAACCTTCAATCAAACCACTTATGATATTTCTATTGCTGATTCGAATCGTAAAATCGCCAATATTGAGTTCACGAAAGATATTATAAATCACGGAAATGACTTCGGCATCATAGTTTATACTCAATTTTTCACGACCAATAACATCAATATCGCATTGATAAAATTCTCGAAATCGACCCCTCTGTGAACGTTCACCTCGATAAACTTTACCTATTTGTGAACGTTTAAATGGAAACTGTAGCTGTCCAATATTATCAGCAACATAACGTGCAGTTGGGACAGTTAAGTCAAACCGCAAGCTTAAATCATTATCACCCTTTTTAAAACGATATATTTGCTTTTCAGTCTCACCACCAGCTTTAGCTAGCAAAATTTCAGTTCGTTCAATTGCCGGCGTATCAATTGGTGAAAAACCGAACTTTGCATAATTTAGCTCAATTATATTCTTAATTCGATTAAACTCAATTTGCTCCTCAGGAAGAAGTTCCATCATTCCTGGTAAAGGTTTAGTATTGATCTTCATAAATATTCCTTATTTCTTCGATTTTATCCTTAAATAATACCATATTTTTGTATTTTTTTCAATTTTAAAGATTGCGTTTTTGATAATTATTTTCAAAAATGCTATAATATTTTTAATATGAACTATCAGCCAAAAATTCCACTCGCAGAAAAAATGCGCCCACAAAAACTCAGTGAAGTTATTGGCCAAAAACACCTAATTGGCGAAAATGGAATTTTACGAAAAATAATCGAAAACAAAGAGCCTATCAGTTTAATTTTTTGGGGGCCAGCTGGAACCGGAAAAACAACATTATCCCGAATTTTAGCAAACGAAGTTAATGCTGATTTTATCGAAATATCTGCCGTAACTAGCGGAAAAAAAGATATCGAAAAAGTTGTTGAACATGCACGCCAAAATTGGAATCTTGGAATTCGAACAATTCTTTTTGTTGATGAAATTCACCGTTTCAACAAATCACAACAAGATGCTTTTCTTCCTCATATTGAAAGTGGTTTAATAAATCTTATCGGAGCAACTACTGAAAATCCTAGCTTTGAAATTATTACTCCACTAATTTCCCGTAGTCGAATTTTAACTCTTAAACCATTATCTCTTTCTGAAATATCAGAAATAATCACGAAAACTCTAGCAAAAATATCACCAAATACAAAAATAGAAAATGACGCCTTAGATCTTCTTGCGAAAATAAGCCATGGTGACGCTCGCACTGCTCTAGGAAATCTTGAGCTTATCTTAAATTTCGAAAAAAAGCATATAACTCTCGAAACTCTCAAAAAATCAATCGACTCTCCACTTTTAGCTTATGATAAAAACGGCGACGATCATTACGATACAATTTCAGCTTTTATAAAAAGTATGCGCGGAAGTGACGCAGAAGCTGCGTGTTTTTATCTTGCGAAAATGTTAAAATCTGGCGAAGATCCAAAATTCATCGCTCGCCGAATGATTATTTTTGCTAGCGAAGATATTGGCCTTGCTGGAAATGGAGCTATTACTTTAGCGAATTCAACTTTCGAAGCGGTAGAAAAAGTTGGCATGCCAGAAGCTAAATATATTCTCTTTCATTGCGCAACCGCACTTTCGAAAAGTAAAAAATCTCGAGAAACAACTGGTTTAATGTATCAATCTTACGAACTTGTCAGAGAATTTCCGCACGCGCAAATACCATTACATCTTCGAAATTCAACCTCAAAAATTACTAAAGATCTTGGCTATACTAAAGATTATGAATGGAAGGCCGGTTTTCAACATAAAAAAGGCTTTTTACCGCAAGAAATAATAGACTTTAAGAAATCGGCTAACAATGACTTTAAGAATTTAAAACAAGCCGAATGGTCTCATGAAATTTCTAAAAAACTAAAAGACTAGTTCTCTGAGTCTGGCAGAACATTTTCGAGCCATAGTTTAATATCTTCCAGAATAAATTGTTCTTGCGTACTTAAATTCTCCCTTGTTGCAGCCTCTTGAAATTCTTTCATAAATTTTGGAAGCATTTTTTTTAAATTTTTCGCACGATATTCTTCCCATAATTCTTTTTCTTGAGAACTCAAACTCTTTGGAAAACTCCTGGCCTTATAATGAAGCAGTAATCCACTCAAGCGCTCGTCGTTAAAATCAGGGTGAAAATCAGCTAACTCTCGAGCAGTAGAATTTCGAACAGCCTCGGCTTTAATTTCATCACTTCTAGATAAAAACCCTTCAAAAAGTCGAGCTTCGGGAGATAAGCTGATATTTTCATGTCGCTCTTTCGAAATCTCATCTCTCTTTTCGAAAGCGGATCGAATATTTTCCGCAAAATGTGGATTTTTTCGTAATAAATCTAAGTTTTTTTGAATATCCGCTAATTTAAGATTTAGCCTCTCTTGATTTTCCTCATTCAAAACACCTATTGGTGCAACCGCTGGACATTTATTGTATTGTAGAATTTTTGCTGCAATTGGCTTAAAATCTGCTTGCGAGCGAGTTTCGAAATCCGCTGTAATATTTTCTAAAATTTGTTCGGCGCTCCAATCAAGAAAATCTTCTGGAGAAAAGCGTAAATCCCAAATAATCACATTTTTATTTTTAGCTGGAGCAATCGGAAAAGCGGCTGTAGTTTTCTCGAACTCAACTTTAAAGCGACCCGATGTGTATAAAAACGGTTTCGGGTTTTCAAGATTAATCATTTTTTGAACTTCATTTTTTGAACGCATTTTAAATAAGTAATCAAAAATCTGAGGCTGCTTTTCTTTTAATAATCTCGCCACGTCTATTAATCCATCAACATCACTTAACGCATCGTGAGCATTCTCGTGAGAGATTCCATTTTCCTTAGTTAAAAGTTCGAGTTTATTTGAAGCAAATTTCTCACCAGTTTTACTATTCTCGATAAAAGGCCAGTTAATACCTTCAGGTCGAAGTGCTCGTATCATACGCGCAACATCTAGCAAATCCCATCGAGAACGATCTTCCTTCCATTGCCAATCGTATGGCGGATAAAAATTTCTCCACAAAAGATGCTGAATATGAACATCGTCGAACCGCACATTATTATAACCAACTATTACCGTATCTGGTGTAAAAAAATCCTCTACTAGCATTTTCGAAAATTCGGCTTCAGTATAACCTTCTTCGATTGTTTTTTGTGGGCTGATTTTTGTAACCATTAATGCACTCGGACTCGGTAAAACATCATCGTTAAGTTTTACTAAAATATTAATAGGTTCACCAATTCTATTTAAATTTTCATCCGTTCGTTGTCCTGCAAATTGCATAATTCGATCGTTTTGCGGACTAAAGCCACTAGTCTCTAAATCATAAAAAAAGAAAGTCTTCATGGTTATATTTTACTCTATCCTGGTATTTTTTTCAATTTTTCTTTGCTTCTTAGCGATTTTATCTTGTGGTTATGTTATAATTTTATAGACTAAATAAACTTTTGTTTAGGAAAGGATTTTATGAAAACAAAGAAAATAATTATCAATAATATCGAGCTACTCTATATAAAAAACTCAAACCCTAATACTTTTCATCTAGAATTCAACTTTAATGCGGGTTATAATCATTCGCAAAAATCACAAGTTCCACACATTTTAGAGCATTTAATCGTTGCTTTTCCAAAAGAAACTAGCGAAAAATTCTTAAGATTTGGCGCCTATTCAAACGCCAACACTTTCTACGAGCGAACAAGGTTTTTTATCACATCACCAAAAGAGTTTTCAAAAGAATGTTTTGATATTTTAGTAAATTCAATTTCAAAAATACCAAGCTCTCAAGAAGATTTTGAAATCCAAAAGAAAATCGTTGAAACTGAAATTACAAATAAGTCTATAAAGCCATCAGTTCAAATTTTCGAAAAGGCTTTAAAAGAAACTTTTCCGGATATAAAAGATAAAGAAAAACATCTTAGCGAATTGAAATCTATAAATCTTACAGATATTCAGGAGTTTTATCGTAAAAACTACGTTAAAAATAATCTTCGAATAATTATTTGCGCTGATTTTTCGGACACTGAACTTGGATATTTTGTCAAAGAAATCGACAAAATAAATCTACCATTAGGAAAAGCACCAACTATAAATCTCTCCGCAATTAATCAGGAAGATTTTTCAACACTTCATAACTCAAAAACTGTTGATGAAATCTGTAAAATTTTTCATACAGATCAACCTTTAACTGAAAAAGAGCGAGCTGCATTTTATATTTTAATATCGTATCTTTTTCGACCAAAAATTGGTAAAGCCTTTTTGCGAGGAAGGAATACAGGTATTTTATATGGGATTAATTTTAGTCTCTACCTCAACACAATCCGAAACCACCCCTTCTTTGTGATTGGCTCAAAAATTAAATCAGAGAACAAAAATGAATTCAAAAAGATAATTAATGAGGAATTTTCGAAAGTCAAAAATAATAAAATTGACGTTCAAGCTTTTGAAGTGATTAAGCAAAATATCAGAAATAGCGAAAAAATAACTCGCGAATCAACCGAAAGAATTGTAAATTTTTATCGTGAAGAATTTTTCACTTACGGAAAAGTTCGAAATTATCAAGAATCTTTAGATATTCTTGATAAGATATCGACTACAGACCTAATGTATATTGCGAAAAAATTTAATTTCTAGCAAAATACAATCATAAAGTATATTTTATGCTTTAATCTTCCCAATTCGAATCAACTAGCTCAAATTGATTGCCTGAAATTGAAATTATGCTTGAATTTTCTGCACCCATTCGGCGGAGTTCATGCTCGATTCCCATTTTTCGCAAAATATCTCGCAAACGATTTACACCATGTACGTTCATAAAGTTAGTTCTTCGAGCAAATTTCTCAATTTTGTCACCAAAAACTTCATAAACACCCTCTTCTTCGTTAAATTCAACAAACCAAGCTTTATTGATATCCTCTTTCGAAAGTGAAATGACGGCAATATCTTCATCTTCCTCGTTATCTTCTATCTCATTTTGAAGACTTTTAAAAGCTTCAACCTGTTTTCGAAGAGCGCGAAGAACATCTTTTAGTCCCTGATGAGCGCTTGAAGAAATTGCAAAAATTTGAGAACCACCAGCTACCTTGCGAAGTTTCGAAATCTGAAAATCAATAATTTCACTGTCCATTCCTTCTGTTTTAGTTAAAGCAATAATCTCAGGCCTATCTAATAGTTCTGGTTGATATTTTTTTAACTCTTCACGAATAATTTTATACTGCTCATCCGGTTTTTCTTCATAGACATCAATTAAATGCAGCAACACACTAGTTCGCTCAACATGACGTAGAAAAGCATCACCTAAACCTTTTCCTTCACTAGCCCCTTCAATTAAACCTGGAATATCTGCTATCAATAAATTTGAGCCGTCAATTTCTGCCACACCAAGATTAGGAGTTAAAGTTGTAAAGGCATAATTTGCGATTTCTGGGCGCGCGTTCGAGACCACGCTTAAAAATGTTGATTTTCCAGCATTAGGAAATCCAACCAACCCTACATCTGCGAGTAGTTTTAATTCTAAATCAGCCTCAAAAGATTCACCAGCCTCACCTAACTCTGCAACCCGAGGAGTTTGACGAACAGAAGATTTAAAATGAGCATTACCAAAACCGCCATCGCCACCACGAGCAATCACGGCTTCGTCTCCGTCAAACTTTAAATCAGCTAAAACTTCGTTATCTCGCTTAACTATAGTTCCAATCGGAACTTTAACAATTAAAGGATCGCCAGATTTTCCCGTCTTATTACGCTTTGAGCCACTTTCACCATTTTTAGCTTTAAGCTCTGGTTTGTATCGAAAATTTAAAAGCGTATTTAAATCTTTAGTAGCTCGAAAAATAATATCACCACCACGACCACCATCGCCGCCATCAGGACCACCTTTTTCGATATATAATTCACGTCTAAAACTAACCGCACCATTTCCACCACGGCCAGCTTGAACAAAAATTTTAGCTGTATCTACAAACATAAATAATATTATACCATATCTATTAATAAAAATCTAATTTAAAAGTAGACGCTTTTCAAAACGTCTACTTTTAAATCTTAGTGAATAAAGTTTGAAACACTGCTTGCCGAAATATTTCGTGTTGATACTACATTTAGTTTTCCAGCATAATTCATATCTGAAATAGTAATAGTACCGTCACCATTAACAGATTCAACAATAGCAACGTGACCATATCCCCAAATGTAAGGATTTGCGTACGCATTCCATTGAGCAATAGCACCTACTGCAGGAGTTTGGTCTACTCTGTAACCAGCAGCTCGAGCGCTAACCGCCCAAGTTGAAGCATTTCCCCAGAAACTTCCAATATCTGGACGCCTATTGTATGCATACCAAGTACAGTTTCCCCAAGCATATGCATTACCCGCTTTAACGTTATAGTTGGCCGATAAAGCTACTGAATTACTGCTTGAAGAAGATATTGATGAAGATTTTGCTGAAGATTTCGAGTTTAAATAACTATTAGTTGCGATTTTTGCTTTTGGCGAATAATCTGGTCTTTCTTCCTCCGGAAGGATACCGCCTGGAATAACAATTTCAACACCAACTTTAGGTTCTTCATTGTCTTTTAATTTATTGTAAGATATAACCCTTTCAGCATTTGCTTGATATTTATCTACAATACTTTTAACCGTATCACCAGCTTTTACAGTATAAACAATTCCGTCAACTGGTAAAATACGTAACTCTTTTCCGGCTTCAACTTTGTCACCTTTAAGATTATTAACCCACTTTATAGTTTGAGCTGTTATACCATATTTATCAGCAATAGCTTGAATAACCTCTTCAGTTTCAGTTCGATATTTTACGATCTCGCGCTTTTCTGAAGAAACTTCAAGAACTTTTGGCTTTTCTACAGAAGACACCACTTGAGGCGCATCTTGAAGAATTGCTGTAGATGTTGATAAACTCGCAGTAGACGGCGCAACAGCTAAATCTGCAGACTCAGCTAGATTTGCAATAACCCCAGATTCCGTAACCTTATCAGCTACAGAACGATTATTTCCTAGATCACTCTTTTGTGAGGCCTCTACCTTATTTGTTTCAACCTTATTGTTTAATTCTGTTGTATCTTGCAATTCAGGTTGTTTAGAACTAAAAACAGCAACCATGACAACTGCAATAAAAATAGAAGAATAAACGACAGTAGATTTCCTACTTAATACATTTACTACTTTCGATAACTTTGATTCAGAATGTTTTTGATTCTGTATGATTTCAATTTCAGGAGCTTTCACTCCTTTTTTTAGACTACAAATAATCTTTCTCCCGCAAACACATTACTGTGATGCAACTACCTTAATAATATCCTTTCTTTCGAAAATGAACAAAATGTCGACCTTTTTATTAATATTATAGTTAAACGATTGTTCTTACGATATTTTCTGGTAGGTGCCTTAATATAAAAACCCATCAAAAAATAAGTTATTATACCAATTTACATTTAAAATTTTAACAAATATCCATTAAAATGTCAAGCTTAATCATAAAATCTGACATTTCTTCTTGCAATATTTATCTATATTCTCCTGATGCTCCGAGTTGTTTTTTCCATAATATGTCTTGTCATCATCACCACTCAAAAAGAATATATAACTATGCTCAGCTGGATCCGCAGTAGCCTTTAAAGCTGATATTCCTGGAGTAGCAATAGGTGAAGGAGTTAATCCTGTATTTTTTCTAAGATTATACGGACTATCTAGATTTGGAGATCTTTCAATTCCTAGCTTATCGGCTATATATTGATATGTTACATCAGAGCCAAGAGTCATTCCTTTTTTAAGCCTGTTATAAAACACTCCAGCAACTTTCTGTTGATCTTCAAAATCATTCAAGGTTTCTTTCTGTACTATTGAAGCAAGTGTGATTCCTTCATAAAGAGTTAATCCCTTCTTCTTAAACTTATTCTCAAGATTCAAACTAACAACTTGACCTTCAAAATCTGCAAAGAATCGCCTTAAAATATCTTCAACTTTTGTATCTTTTTTAAAGTTATGTGTTTCTCCGTATAAAAATCCCTCTAGATCTGTATTTTTGTCTTTACCAGCAAATAACTTAGGAAACTCATTCGAATAGTCTTTTGAAAAAGCTTTATTGATTTCATCATCTGAATAACCAATTTTCGAAAGTGTATTTTTAGCCATTTTAACCGTTCCACCAGGTAAGAAAGTTACATTAAAATTAGTGTTAACTTGGCCTTTATTTAGCGTTTCCAAAATCTCTGGTATTGTCATATTGGCGGATAGTTGATATTTTCCGGCTAAAATGTTTCTTTTATTATTCATTCTCGCATAAAAAATTAATGAATTTTTAGAAACAATTAACTTATCTTTTGCAAGATTTTTTGCTACTACATCTATAGAATCACCAGCGTTAACCGTAAAATCAACTTTTTCTGTATTTTTTGATCTGTGGTTGATCGCTGAATTATAGTTTATATAAAGTGTTGCTGAAAAAGCCAAAATACAAACTATTAAAATTGCCGAGATAAGAAGTTTTCGATTTCTTTTTCTCCTTTTTTGTTCTTTCTTTAATAAAGGAACAATCTCTTTTTCTTGTTGTGTTATTTTCTCAATAACTTTTTCTGCACGTTTTTCAATAGAATCAGGTTCTTTTTGGCTATTTCCAGTTGAGAAATCCGATATCATATTCATTAAAAATTCTCCTCTAAATAATCTTGTAAAATGATTGAAGCAGCGTTCATATCGATATCACCCTTTGAATAAGGTTTGCCGTAACTCTTTAGTCTGTTTTCAGCTTGAATACTAGTTAAACTCTCATCTTGAAAACTAATTTTATCTACAGCATACTTAAAATTTTCTACGAACTCTTTTGTATATGCACTCTGTGGCGTTTCTTCGCCGCTTTGATTTCTAGGTAGACCAACTACAAGTGTGTTGATTTCTTCTTTCGAAATCAATTCAATAATTTGTTTTATAGCTGATTCTTGAGTTTCATCGTTATCGATAGTTGTTAGGGGTATTGCTATTTTAATCGCCGAATCAGCAACCGCAACACCAATTCTTTTAGTTCCAACATCGAGAGCCATAAGTTTTAATGATTTCATTATTTATCAACCGTAAACTCAATCTTTATCTTTTTACTATCTTTTGGCACAGAGTTAACCCAGAAGAAAGAGAATTTAACGTCAACGTTTTGGACTCCCTCTGTAGAGCTAATCAAACTTCGCACTTCTCCAGATTTTTTACCCTTAATTTTATCTTTAAGTTCATCTGTATTGATTGTTGGGCCAATTTTAACATTTGTAGCAATTTCTACACTATTTCCGTTAAATTTAGAAAAGTTAGCATTTTTTATACCATAATCATAAATCTTCTGATTATTAGCAGCATTAACTTTTTCTTTAGCTAAAGAATCAATTGCTGTTTTAATACTGTTGTTTTCGAAAGCAGTAATTGAATAGATCGATGTCATTTTTAATGTCGCCTTGCCGTTTGGTGCTTCCTGATTTACAGCCACAGAAGAAGAAGATTCTCCATCTTTAGCTGAAAAACTATCTTCTAGGATTGTGTAATCGTTACTAAACTTTGATTTCAATTCTGATTTAACCGAATCAACGCCTTCAGCATTCAATTTAGCTTTGGCATTATTTATATCAGCTTGAGAAACAACTTTTAATGTCTTTTTACTTCCACCAGATAATTGACCACCTTGAGCGGAAACATTATCAATTGAAGATGTATACTTTTGTGATTCTAGATTACATTGTTCACCAATTGCTGTAGCCTTAATGCCAACAGTTACACTTCCAGCAGAAATTGAACCACCTTTAATTTTTGCACCTGGAATTGTTGCGTCTGAAGTTGTTACAAAATTACACTGACCAGCTGAAAAAGCTGAACCTTGTGCAACTGTTACCGGGTCACTATCACTACTTTGCGAAAGAGTTAAAGTTCCAGAAGCAGGCTCGCCCTCATCTCTCGTTCCAGTTACGTCAAATGTCACTTCACGAGTCTTACTTGTGTTTTCAGTTTTCGAAAGGATCGCTTCTCCAGAAGCAACGTTTGAAACTCTTGAAACACCTTTAATATTACTTGTTGAAGTTTTTGCAGTAATTACTACATCCGCAAATGGTGCAAAAAATATTGCCCAAATCATAAAAATCAAAAATAATGAAACAGCACCAGCAATAATAAAAATCTTCTTTCTAAATTTCGAAAAATCTGGAACTTTTAAATTCTTCTTAGCTTTATTGGTTTTTTCATTTTTTAGGTCTGGTTTAACTTTATTAAAGTTTTTATTATCATCAATATCTAAATTTTCAAGAAGTTCTGCTTCTTTTTCTTCTGGACTTGGGCCACTAAACTCTGAAATTGGTAAATTTTCACCGTCAATAACATCACCACCATCAACCTCAAGAATATCAATCTCTGGAATCTCGGGTTTACTTTGTAATGTTTTTGCTACAGGTATTTTTGCTGCAGCTGACATTGTTTTTAAAGCTGAATTATTTGTAACAAAAACTATCTTCTTACCGGATTTTTGAGCAGCACGAGATAGCAGTCTGATGTTTACCGCACTTCGAAAAATACCCAAACTCTTTGGTGGAACAATTGCAATAATCCGCTCTTTTGAAGATTTTATTTTATTCACAACATTTGTGATATCATCTTCTACATCAACATAAATTACATCTTTTGTAGTTTTTTCATTCATTTTCTACCTCTTTAAGTTCGCAAAATTCTATTTAGCTTATCTCTGAAATTTTCACTTGCATTCTCATCAGAGCTATAAGTGTCATAGCCGACCCGTAAAAGCCCCATCGCCGTAATAAACGTATGGTCGTTTATTTTTCCAGACTCATCAACGACACCTGAAACTTCTTCCGGTTTTATATGTTTAATTGTAGGTTTTTTATTGAAAGGTAACTCCTTCCACCAATCACTATTTTCAAGACGTTCAGTTAGTGGCTCTAAACTAGAACCACCCCCACAGAGCAAAATTCTTGAAGGAAGATAATCAATATTTTCGAAATCACTTAAAGCAAGCTCAACACCGGAAACCCAAACATCGAGAGTGTTTTCAATTGCATCCATCGCTTGTTGTGCAATATTAGATTTAAGTTTCTCGTTCGAAAGGTTAATTTTGAGTTTTTCAGCATTTTTATACGACAATCCCATCTCATTAGCAATCTGATTAGTGAAACTTCTTCCGCCGATTCCAAACATCTTAGTACCTTCAACACCACCATCATTAACAACTGCAATATCTGTTGTTCCTCCACCAACATCAGCTAAAATAGCCGTAAAACTGCTTGAAGAATCTGACCCGACAACACTCCGTGCTACAGCAAAAGGTTCAGCAGCAACCGCAATCAAGTCAAGAGCCAGTTCATTTGCAACGCGTTCAATAGCACCAATATGAACCGTTGGTGCAAAAGCTGTGTATATCTGAATTGAAACATCTTTACCTTGAAAACCAATTGGATTTGAAACTTTATATCCATCTATATGAATACCCACAATAGCAGAGTTAACTAGCTTAATTTCAGCCTCTTGATTTCCTGTCTCAAGAGCAATTTCCCTCTGCGCTTTAAGTTGAGCTCGTTCTTGAATTTTATCAATAATAAATTCCATTTCAGCTTCATCAAGTGGTCGATTTGGCTGAGGTCGACGATATTTTATAGTGTTTGTTGCACCTTTAACTAATTCTCCAGCTATTCCTATTACAGCCTTTTTTGCTTGAATTTCCGCTTGATCTTCTGCCTCAATTAGTGCAGTTTCACAGTTCTGAACAACACTCGCAATATCGGCAATAGCACCTGAATGCATATCAGAAACTTCCTGTCTTGCACGACCAACACCGATTACCCGAATTTCATCATCATGAATTTCGGCCACAAGAGCCTTTACAAATTCAGTTCCAATATCAAGTGCAACGATGTGGTTATCGTTTAAATCTTCTCTTTGTTTATTCTTGAATAACATCTTAAACCTATTATAAAGCTTTTATGCTTTTTTTGCAAACTTTTATACTAAATAAGTGCACATATAGTACACTTATTCTTTTATCGAAGGACTGCCTTGATTCGACGAACTCCAGCACTCGAAGATTGTTCTTTAACAATTTTGAATTTTTTACCGCCTTCTGCTAATTCTCGAGTATTATCGACGTGTGGGCCGCCACAAATTTCTATACTAAAAGGTTTTTCACCTTCAGCTTTCATCGTGTAGACTTTTACGGTTTCACCATATTTATCACCAAAAACGCCAATTGCTTTCAATTCATTTAGCGCATAATCTGTTGGATATTCCGCCCAAGAAACATCTAAGCCTTTCGAGATTTGCTCGTTCACAGTATCTTCAATTTGCTTCTTCTCTTCATCTGTTAGTTTACGGTCAAATGTAAAATCAAATCGCAAACGCTCCGTGTTAATATTTGAACCTTTTTGCGCAATTTGCCCTTCAAACATATTATGTAAGGCCGCATTCATTAGATGTGTTGCTGTGTGAAGCTTACGGTGTTCGAGGGTCTGACCTTCGAGCCCACCCTTAAACTTACCTTTTGAAGCTGTCTGCGAACGCTCGCGTTGTTCTTTCATCTTAGCATTGAATTCTTCCTGCCAATTTTCTGAAAGTGAAACATTTCGACGGATAGCTTCTTCGGTAGAAAGTTCAAGCGGAAAACCAAAAGTGTCATACAATTGAAATAGTTCTACACCCGTCAATCCGTCTTTCGAAAACTTTTCAAGCTCACGTAATCCTTTTCTAAGTGTTCGGCGAAAAGCCTTCTCTTCCTTCACCATTACGGCAACAATTTCATCACCTTTTTCAGCAACTTCTTGATAATCTGGGGCATAAATATCAACAATAACTGGAATAATTTGCTCAACAAAATTATCTTCAATTCCTAAATCAAAAGCTTTAGCCATTGCGCGACGAATAAATTTTCGCATAACATAGCCCTGCTCTTTATTCGAAGGCGTGCATCCATCAACCGCCAAAAAAGCCGCACTTCGAAGATGGTCTGCAATTACACGCATTGAAGCAGTGTTTTCATCGTATTTTTTACCACTTATTTCTTCAATTTTTTCAATAATTGGTTTCATTAAACTAATCTGGAAAACATCTGGGCTATCAATTTTAGCTGCGGCGATTCGTTCCAACCCACCACCGAAATCAACATTCTTATGCTCAAGAGGTTCAAAAGAACCGTCTTCAAGGCGACGATATTGCATAAATACCTGGTTACCAATCTCCATAAATCGACCGCTATCGCTTGCAGGGTGAGCTTCTCCAAAACTAGCGTCATGGTTTTCTTCACCAAAATCATAAAATACTTCAGAGTCTGGACCACACGGATCCCCGATTGGTGTAGTATCTAATCCACCGCCACGACTCCACCAGTTTTCTTTATCATTATAAAAGAAGATTCGACCACCTTGAAGGCCAAGCTTGTCACCATTTTCGGCAGTATCAAGCTCAACAATTTTTGCATCAATCCCCTTTTCCGCAAAAACCTTTTGCCAAATTTTTGCAGATTCATCATCACGAGGAATATTATATTTTTTATTTCCTATAAAACAAGACACGTATATTTTCGAAGGATCTAATCCGACTATATCTGTTAGAAACTCGAAAAATTGCCGAATTTGTTGCTCTTTAAAGTAATCGCCAAGAGACCAATTTCCTAACATCTCAAAAAAAGTTGTGTGCCGATTATCTCCAACATCATCAATATCTTGTGCACGCAAACATGTTTGACTATCTGTTAGGCGTACTCCATCTGGATGTTTTTTACCTAAAAGATATGGTAAAAGTGGTTGCATTCCACTTCCAGTAAATAAAGTTGTTGGGTCATCTTTTAAAATTAAAGAAGCGCGTTTAATTATTTTGTGTCCATTTTTTTGGCAAAATTCTAAATAAGCTTTTCGGATTTCTTGTGCATTCATAAGAAATATTTTAACATATCTTCACTAAAAAATAAACAGGCTTGACCTAAACCTGTTTATTCTTCTATTTATTGAAAAGTAAACCAGTAAGCTGCAAATCCAGCCGCTGCACCAAAAATTAATATCGCAATTATCGCCATAACAACACCCCAGCCAGATTTTTTCCGACGTTTTATAGGAGCTGAATATTCATCGCTCGCAAGAATAGGTGTAGTTGATTTAGCTTGTTTTAGCTCTTTAACGATTGTTGGTTTTTGGCTTTGGCTCGGCGTAAACTTCTTAAATTCAAAGTTTTTCTGCTGACCTTGCCTCATTCCCAAAGGTCTTTTTTCAATTTGAGGATTTTGAACAAAAGGCGTTTTGGGTTGATCTACATTTTTATCAACAGATTGAATAATAACCTTATCATGATTTTCAGGTTTTTTTACCGGTTGAGCTATTTTTTCCTCGTTAACATCTATTTTATTAGCCTGTTCTTTTTCTTCAGCATCTTTTTTATCTTCAAAAATAACCCGACTTTCAGTTTTCGAAAAATCTTTATCGCCCTCTTCTTTATTAATTGGAACAATACTCTTCTCGCTTTCGTGATTATCTCCAATTTCTGGCATAACTTTTTCGAAAGTTGGCTCAGGTTCAATTTTTGAAACACTCACGACTGGCTTAATATTTTTTCGTTCTGGAACTTCAATAGCTCGATCGCCGTGGAAAAATCTTAAACCACTATCGTCTTCGCCAATATTGTAAACACCTGCATAAAATTTAGCCCGATCTGTAATTGTTGATGGTTTTTCTTCAGTATTAATTTTCGACTGTTCTTTTGGTTGTTCTTTTTGAAGCGGTTTCACCTCTTTTTGTTCAGAACGTTTTTCCATTTTTATAACGTTTCTTTTTCTAATTGGCGAATTTTCCATCTTTTTTATATTTCGAACTGGTTTTTCTCCACCATAAGTTTCCAAAACTGGACTTTCGAAAGCAATTTTAGCCTCTTTTTGAGAAAAAGGTACACCAAAATTATCTCGATGGTGTTCTGGCGGAACCGGAGCACTAAAATCATCCAAAATTCTAACTTTAGTTTTCTTTGAAGTTGGCTTTTTCTCTATTTTTATATCTTGAATATCTTTTTTGCTATTTCCATTGTGTTTTTCTTCTGTATTTTGATGAAGTTGGTATGCAGACCTCGGAGCTTTTCGGGCAAAAACCATCTCTCTATGAGCTGATTGGTTTTCGAAGTGATTTGTTGTATTAGAAAAAGTATTATTGTTTTGCGTGCTTGGAACAACTCCATTTTCAAGATAGCTTCCAACTGCTTTATCTAGTTCTTCAAAATCTATATCTCTCATATTTTTCCTTTTATTTTATTGTTTCAAAAACTTTTTGGGTAATCTGTGCAAATTTTTCAACACTCAAACTTGCACCACCGACTAATAATCCATCAACACCTTTAATCTTAGCGTAATCTGCCGCAAACTCCGGCTGAACACTTCCACCATAAACCACTTGAATCTCTTCAGCAGTTTTAGCGCCGTATAAATTTTTAATTTGACTTCGAATAGTTTTTACAGCTTTTCGAATATCGTCTGGATTAGCATTTACTCCGGTTCCAATCGCCCAAACTGGTTCATAAGCAATGATGACTTTCGAAATATCTTCACTCGAGACATTCGCAAGCCCACCTAATAGCTGGTCGTTTAGTACTAAATTTGTTTCATCATGATTTCGTTCATCCGAAGTTTCACCGATACAAAGAATCGGACGAATATTATTTCTGATGGCTGCTGCAACCTTCGCACGAATATCTTTATCCGTTTCGTGAAAAATATTTCGCCTTTCAGAGTGGCCAACAAGCGCATATTGAACAATTCCTCGAAGTTGAGAAATTGAAACTTCACCAGTGAAAGCACCGTGGTCACGCCAATAAAAATTCTGAGCGGCAAGTTTAAATTGACGATGGTTAATTTGCAGACTTAAAGATTGAAGTGTAAAAGTTGACGGCGCAAGAATAATTTCCATCCCACGGTGAGCTTGAACTTTTTCACTTAATTTATGCAAGAAAATACTCGACTCTTGCATATTTAAATTCATTTTCCAGTTGGCGATAACAAGTTTTTTGTTCATAATACCCTTATTTTAACATTTTATTTTATTTTTGTAAATTCTTATGCTTTGTCTTCCAAAACTTCAAATCCTGGCAAAATTTCACCACTCATTAGTTCTAGAGCTGCGCCGCCACCAGTTGAAATTAGTGAAAAATCAGCAATTTCAGGATTTTGATTTGACCAATTTAGAGCGAAAGCCGATGTGTCACCGCCGCCGACAATCGATTTAGCACCATTATTCTTTGTTGCTTTCGAAATCTGCAAACATGTTCGGCGCGAGCCTTCAGCAAAGTTCTCAAACTCAGCATAACCAACAGTTCCGTTCCAAACGACCATTTTAGCTTTCGAAATTTCACTCTCGAGTTTTCGAATTGCTCTTTCACCCAAATCCAGAATTATTTCATCCTCATCAACGGAAATAACTCGTTTTTCAACCCGTTCAGCATCTTTCGAAAATTCTTTTGCTACAGCAACTTCTTCTGGCAAAATGATAAACTCTCGAAGACCTTCAAAACCAACTTTTTTTTCAGCTAATTTAAAAATTTGTTCGATAACTTCCTTTTGACCATCTTCAATGCGACTTTTTCCAACCTTAACATTAAGATATTTCAAAAAAGTATTTGCAATTGCGCCAGCCACAATAATTTTATCTGCACGCTCAACAAACTTTTCAATTAAAGGTAGTTTATCTGAGATTTTCGCACCCCCCATAACTGCAACAAACGGTCTTTCTGGATTTTTAAAAGCTTCTGAAATAGTTAAATATTCCTTTTCGAGCAATAATCCCGCTACACTTGGAAGTTTTTTTGCGATTCCACTCGTTGAAGTATGTTCTCGATGAATAACACCAAAACCATCTTGTACAAATAAATCCGCTCCCGTAACTTGCAGCAACGCATCCGCAAAATCTGACGAATTAGATTTTTCACCTTTCGAAAAACGTAAATTCTCAAGCATCTCAATTTTATAGTCGTCATCAGCATCTTTCATAGAAACCGAATATCGAGTACGCGAAAAAATCGGCGTTGTATGAAAATTCATCGGAAAATCTAAACCTTCAGCCTTTAAAAGTTCCCGTAAATGATTAAAAACTGGTCGTAGTGAATACTTTCGCGTCCCGTTTGGTAGATGTTCAAGCTCATCGAGATCCGAAATTCCTTCAACTGCTTTTGGTCTACCCATATGTGAAATAATAATAATTTTTCGAGCGCCTCGCTCAATAAGGTTTTTAAGTGTTGGTAAGCTTGATTTAATTCTAAAATCATTCAGAATATTCGGCTCACCATTTTCGGAATATTCAATTGGAACGTTATAATCTGTGCGAACTAAAACAACTTTTCCACGCACATCAATATCGTTAATAGTTTTTTTGTTAAACATATGTTTCCTTTTTTATTTTTTGCAAATTTTAACTTAATTTTATCACGTTTAAGGTTAAAATTCAACGTTTTGAATAACTTTTTTTGAAAAATGTATTGACATTTTATTTTTAATATGTTATTATATGAACATAATCATCCAAAAATAAAAACATAAAAATAAAAAAATGATTATAGAAAGGAAACATTTTGTTTAAAGTTATTCGAGTTAATCAATCTGAAGATGCTTATTCAGTAAACGTTCGAACAAGTCGTGAAAAATAGTCAAGACTTTTAAATTCCAAAAAATCGCCCGTAAAATTTTGGGCGATTTTTAAATATTTTTTAGAAAAATGTCAAATTGTTTTATTTTGCCGCTTTTGCCATACGTTTACGTTCAATTGAATCTAGATAACGTTTTCGAAGGCGCAAGTTTTGTGGTGTAACTTCAAGCAATTCATCATCTTCAATAAAATCAATACATTGCTCAAGGCTTAAATTAGTATATGGGGTTAGCTGAACTGCACCATCAGAAGATTTTGAACGCATATTTGTAAGGTGTTTTTCTTTCACAACGTTAATTTCAAGATCTTCTTGACGATTATTTAAGCCTACAATCATTCCGGCATAAACTTCAGTTCCTGGGCCAATAAATAATTCTCCGCGACTTTCTGCGCTTTGAAGTGCGTATGGAGTTGAAGTTCCTTTTTCGAAAGCAATTAAAACACCGTTTCGACTCGAAGGTATTTTTGCCCCCATTTCTTGATAACCATGAGGTAAGCTATTCATGATAATAGTACCTTTTGTTGCGGTTAACATTAAGTTTCGAAGACCAATCATTGCACGAGTGGTAATAATGTAAGTTAAACGTGTTGCGCCGGTTGGCAAACTTTCTTGTGAACGCATTTCTGCTCGGCGAGTTCCCATTTCTTGACTTACTGCACCCACAAACTCTGGAGCAACTTCAATGATCAATTCTTCAACTGGCTCTTTTTCAACACCATCTTCTTGAATTGTCACTACTTGCGGACGACCAACTTCGAACTCAAATCCTTCGCGACGTAGAGTTTCAATTAAAACTGAAAGGTGTAGTTCGCCACGGCCAGAAACAATAAAACCGATTCCATCTTCTTTAACTTGAAGTGAAACATTTGTCTCAAGCTCCTTCTTCAACCTATCACCAATCTGACGAGAAGTTGTAAATTCACCTTCACGACCTTTCATTGGACTCGTATTTGGTCCAAGATACATCGAAAGTGTTGGTTTTTCAACCTCAATTGTCGGCAAAGCTTCTGGATTATTTACATCTGCTAATGTTTCGCCAATTTCAGCTTCACTAACGCCTGTAATTGCAACAATATCACCCGCAAAAGCCTCTGTAATTTCTTCACGATGAAGCCCTCGATATGCAAAAAGCTTATCAATTTTTGACTTCTTAACAGTTCCGTCACGCTTGATTAAGGCAATTTGCTCTCCAGCTTTAACTTTTCCACGAGAAATTCGTCCAATAGCATATTTACCCAAAAAACTATCATACGTTAAAGATGTTACAAGCAATTGAAAATCACCGTCAACATCAACTTTTGGCGCTGGAATTTCATTGATAATTGCTTCAAAAATAGGTTCGAAATTTGCTTTAGCTTCTGGATTCTCTGGAACCTCAGGCCAAGCTTTACCATCACGCCCAATCGCATAATAAGTTGGGTAAAGAAGTTGATCGTCATTCGTTGCTAGCTCTAAGAATAGATCTGATACTTCATCATTAACTTCAGCAATTCGACGCGCAGGTTTATCAATCTTATTCACAACTACAATAGGTTTTAAACCAAGTTCAAGAGCTTTCGAAAGCACAAATTTTGTTTGAGGCATTGGTCCTTCTTGAGCGTCTACAACCAAGATAACACCATCAGCCATATTTAGCGTGCGTTCAACCTCGCCAGAAAAATCTGCGTGCCCTGGCGTATCGATAATGTTAATTTTATAATCCCCATAATAAATTGAGGTTTGTTTTGCGGTAATTGTAATTCCGCGCTCCGACTCTTGGTCTCCAGAATCCATTAGGAGTGTTTGGCTCATTTCAGCCTGATTCTCGCGGAATGTATTACTTTGCTTTAATAATCCGTCCACCAGAGTAGTTTTTCCATGGTCAACGTGAGCAATAATTGCTACATTTCGAATATTTTCTGATTTCATTTTTTCCCTTCAATTCTTAAATTCACTCTATTCTAACATATTTAAGCTATTTTTTCAAACCCCACCACATAAATTTACCACACCAGTTTATAACCCAGTTAACTTTTTTGAAAATCCATTTTAAGCATTACACCTTCCTTATTTTTCAAAAAAATAAAAAAAGTTGTTGACTTTAAATAAATTGTCTGCTAAAATAGTAATTGTTCGGGTGATTAGCTCAGTTGGCTAGAGCATCTCGTTTACACCGAGAGGGTCTGGGGTTCGAGTCCCTAATCACCCACCAATTGAAATTATATCGAAAAGCTTCAGTTCTGGAGCTTTTTTCTTTTATTTTGAAAATGCTAAATATTGACTTTTAAAGCTTTTTATGTTATTATATAGGCATTCTAGTACCTTTCCATACTGGAAAATTTTATAGAAAGTGAGGGGTTGATATGATTAACCTCTTGATGCATGCTGTTATTTTTTTCATGCAGTTATTTAACGTTGTCACTTTAGGCGCAGTAGATAACTTAGCAGTTGTCTATGGAGCACTCGTTCTCGCGACGCTCTATATATTAGTCAAGCTGGACGAGTATTTTCAGATTTGTTCATTCTGGCAAAAAGCTGGGATGTTCACTAAAGCTCTAGTCGCCATAGGATTGATTTTAAACGCACTTCCCACAATACTTTATTGGTTTGTTGGAATTTTCCTAATTTTGTTGGCGTACTTTATTACGCCTACTGAAAACAGCGTCAAAAAAAGCGAAAAACCTTCATTGTTCTCAAAGCTTAAAGATGTTTTTCTCGAAGAATACGATGAGATTTACATGAAGCGGAAAATAGCAAAAATGACAAAGAAGGCAAAAAAACCTTCAGACCCAAAAAAAGAAGAGGGCAAAAAAGAGTTTAAAAACCTCCCTCCTATTTAAAATTTTCCTTTTCTACCCCATTTTTTGGGGTATTTTTATTTGTAAAAACAAACCGCTTGCGCTTATTGCTTTTATATTATATAGGTATTGACTTTTTAATATCTTTGTGCTATAATTCTAGCAGTTGACATATCATAATCATTACGATTTGTCAATGAAGCTTAACAAGAATTGGGTTATTATGAGGTATTAATCGTGCCTCAATAGTCATTATTTATTTTGGCCAAAATAAATAAAATCTATACAGAAAGGATGGTGCAAAAAAATGATGACTACAGAAAAAATTAACGAAATTCTAGAACAGCTTGAAGAGCTATGCAATAGTAGCGAAGAAAAAGTATGGCTAGAAAAAGTTTGTAAGGCAGCATCCGAGAAGCCTTCGGACGAAAAAGTGGCGTATCTTGAAGACCAGCTCCAAGCACTACGTGATATTAAAAACGAAGAGCTTGATGAAGAAGCTGAGCCTCAGAAAGAAACTCCTGTTCGTAACAATTGGGCTATGGTCGGATTAGCTGTTATCGTGATTGTGATTGTATTTCTAGTTTTAGGAATGTTCAACGGCAAACATAAAGTTAACGATGTTAAAGCAGCCGACAACAAAACGGTCAGTTCCCTAGTTCTTCCAAAAGAAGAGTTTCAAATTGTCGACTATAAAGTCGACGGCGACACTGTCGTTTATGACAGCTCAATCGCAAACACCCAACAAAAGGTGTTCGCAAACGGCTCGAAAGAGGATTCTCTTTCAGCCAACGCTGACGATGCAGTTAATGAGATGGTTCAATACATGAGCCATAATGTAACGGCATTAAAAGAAAAAGCCATGACTTTCGGCATCGTTGATACTAACGCTGATGTCAAAGACTGGCTAGAAAAAGGTAAAGATGGAAATCTTTACTACAACGAAAAAGGAAAAGATGTCTACTATCAGACAAAAGCTTTCCTTTCTCGTAGTCAAACCTCTTCTAAGAAAATGGAAGAGGGCTCAAACTACTATGCTACCGGCGTAGATAACAAAGGTAACGTAGTAGTAAGCGAAAACTCACAAAACCTCAGCGGACAAGAATACGTTGAAGTTTCAAATCCGAAAGGATCAACTGAGAAGTACAGCTATCGCGTGCTTGTTTACTGTGGTAACACAGTGATGCAAAGCAATAGCATCCCCGGGGTTAAAACGGGTAAAGTAGAGATTCCTACAAAACCAGATAAACCAGGGAAACCTGATAAACCCGGCAAACCAAGTGAACCAGGTAAACCTAATAAACCAGGTAAACCTAGTGAGCCAAGCAAACCTAGCGAAAGCAAGGTTGAAAAGAAGGATCCAAGTAAGGACCCAGCTAGTCAAGGTAAAGCCCCAGTTGGTGGTGGTCAAAACGATGGAACTTCAAATGGTTCAGAAACTTCTCAAGCAAGCTTGCCTGAGAAATACTCTGCTCCAAGCGCTCCATCTGCACCAGCACAAAGCTCAACCGCTCCATCACAAGATGCTCGTATTAGCGAACCGTCTCAATGGAGTGGAGCTGGAACAGTTACGGATTCAAACGGCACTACAACAGTAGCCGATAACGGAGCCGTAACAACTCCTGATAATCATCATTATGATGGTTTGGTGGGTCAATCCACTCCTTCAGTTGAAGCCGGAGCTAATGGAGTCACAACTCCAAGTAGCTCTGCCAATTTTGCAGGTAATGGCTCTATGAGCGAACCTGCGATCGACGACTAGTTAATTTTAACGATTAGCACATTGAAAGAAATTATTCTTTCCTTTTTACGCTAGGCGGTTTCCCGCCGCCTGGCTTTTCATTGATATCTCTTAATAACCCAATTCTGTGTTAGGTTTTAACAATTCGGCAAGCGAAGAAAAACAAAATATTGACAGACAGAATTATGATATTTATAATTAATAAAATTTCTAATAAAGTGGAGATTAGAAGGGAGAAAATGAGGGACCAAATGAAAAAACTCATTAATTTTATTAAAAACCATTCTGTAATCTCTGGTTCGATCTTGGCTGCGGTTATTGCTCCAGTTGCCGTTATGGCTTGGGGTCCATCTCGACCATCATTTACTATTGAAAAACCAGCAGATTATATTACATTTAACTCAATCACAAATAACCCTGTTATTGGTGGTGACGAAAAAGACTTCGTTGGAATTCGTGAAGTTGGCTCAAATGCTAAATGGACGAATAACATGAAAGTTCAAAATGGCAAAGAATATTACGTTCGAATTTACGTTCACAACAACGCAGCTTCGAATCTAAATCTTGTTGCTGAAAATGTGGTTGCGAAACTTAACGTTCCAACAACAACCGCAAAAACCGTAACTGTTCAAGGTCAGGTTTCAGCTTCAAACGCAAAACCTAACACAGTTTGGGATGAAGCAACTTTCTCAAGTGATAATAACTTCAACTTGGCTTATGTTGCTGGTTCTGCCCTTTTCGAAAACAATGGAATGGGTTCAACTAAACTTCCAGACAGCATCGTAAACAATACTGGTGCAACTCTTGGATACAGCAAACTTGACGGAAAAATTCCTGGATGTTTCCAATATGCAGGTTATGTAACTGTTAAAGTTAAAGCTCAAGTTAGCCAACCACAAGAGAAAACAGACATCGATCTTGCAAAAACAGTTCGAAATAAAACAAATAGCGAAAAAACTTGGGCTGAAACTGTAAGCGCTAAAGGTGGCGACACAGTTCAATTCCAAATTCACGCTAAAAACACAGGTTCTGCAGGAATTCAGAACTTGGTAATTCGCGATATTCTACCAAAAGGTTTGAATTATGTTGCAGGTACAACAAAACTTTACAACACTTCAAATCCAAATGGCTTGAAAGTTAGCGACAACATTATTCAAAATTCTGGAATCAATATTGGTACATATCAAGCAAATGGCGACGCTTACGTACGTTTTGACGCAACAGTTGCAGCTGAAAAAGATTTGCCAGTTTGTGGAGATAACGTTTTGACAAACATCGCACAAGCAAGTGATCAAAAAATAGTTAAAAATGACACTGCTAGCGTACGAATCACTAAAAAATGTGATACTCCAAAACCTCAAACTCCAGCTTACACATGTGATGCTTTAAGCTTAAACATTGTTCGAAAAGATGAAAAGCAAATCACTTATTCAGCTGATACGAAATATTCTGTAAAAGACACAGAATTTACTGGAACAAAATATGTTGTTAAAAATTCTAAAGGTGAAGTTGTAGCTCAAAAAGTAATCAACAATGGCACTAAATTTGAAATTACCGTTCCAAATGATGTAACTGAGAAATATACAATTATCTCAACAATCATGACTAAAAATGGTGAAAACACAAATGCAAATTGTGAAAAATCTTTTGAAACAAAAGCTCCAACAGTACCACCAACACCAACACCAAACAAACCTGAGTTGGTATGTCAAAACATCACAATCAACCAAATTTCTCGAACACGATTCGAATTCAATACTTCTTACACTGTAAATCACACAACATTTGTTGGTGTTAAATACATCATCAAAGATGAAAGCGGTAAAGTTGTAATCGAAAAGACTGTAAACAATGGTTCGAAATTAACAGTTGATATCGAAATTGCTGGTAAATTCACAATTTCTTCAACAGTTATTACAAAAGATGGCGAGAATGCAAATTCAAACTGTGTAAAAACTTTTGAAGTTAAACGAGACGAAAAACCTTCAATCGTTATCAAGAAAACTGTAAACAATCAAAAATTTGCTAAACTTGAAGCAAATACTGATTTCAACTACGAAATTACAGTATCAAACAACGGAAATGTTGATTTGAAAGATGTTGTTGTAACTGACCGAGCTCCTGTAAACATTAAATTCATCAGCTCAGACAGCGGTAAAATTGAAAACAACATTTTGGTCTCAAAGATTGACTCTTTGAAAATTGGTGAAAGTAAAACTATCATTATTAAATCTCAAGCAACTGCAACAGGAATGTCAGCTGTAAACACTGCTTGTGTAGATACTCCAACAATCCCTGGAAACAACGATGGTTGTGATAGCGCTAAAGTGGAAATTCCAAAGAAACAAACTCCACCAAGCCCAACACCAAACAACCCAACACCAAATGTTCCAACACCAAATAACCCAGTACCAAGCGTTCCTTCAGAACTACCTGAAACTGGTTCAGATGCTCTATCAGCAGTTCTTGGACTAGGTTCAATGGTAACTGCATTTGGTTACTACTTCGCAAGCCGAAAAGCTGCAAAATTCTAAAGCTGACCGCTTCTCAATGGGGCGATCGAGCTTCAGATAGAAAATAGACCTCAACTTCGAGGTCTATTTTTGTTTATAAATCTTGTTGCCCTTTTTGATTTGCAACTTTTCTTGCCGCAACAATAACATTATCAATCAAAGAAGCAACAGTTAGTGGACCAACTCCACCCTTTATTGGCGTAATAGTCAGATCCTTTCTATTTTTACGAACTTCATCCGAAACATCACCCTTAATCTCTCCGCCTTCACTTGCTGTTCCAGCATCAACAACCACCGCCTTAGATTTCAGCATTTCTGAAGTAATTAATCCTGGTTTTCCAACCGCTGTAATAACCACATCAAAATCTTTAAGTGTTTTTATCATTTCTTCACTATTAAATTCATCAAATTTCGAAACCATCACGCCAGATTTTTCAAACATTTTCGAAAGTGGCGCTCCCACAAGCCTTCCCTGACCAACAACGGCGACCTTTTTACCTTCTAATGAAATATTATAGCCTGCCAAAAGCCAATTTATTGCTTGCGCCGTAGCTGGAACAAAATCACCATTGTTCAAACCATCAACATCTTTTTCTTTCGAAATTTCACTCAAAATTGCTTCAGTTTCATCTCTCGAAAGCTTTTCGCCACTTTCATTTTCGAGCGGAAGTTGCACGATAATGCCGTGAATATTCTCATCAAGATTAGCCTTTCGAATCTCTTCTTTCATCAATTCAACATCGACCTTTCGTCGCTCAACCTCAATTAAAATATCTTCACCATATTTTTCTTTAAGCCGCATATAAGTTTCAGTTACTGGGCTTTTTGATGAATAAAAAATTACCAATTTCGGAAAAACTCGCCAGCTTTGTCGCAATGCTCGCACCTGTTTAGCTTGACGCTCTTTAATAAAATCACGAAGTTCTGCACCATTTAAAAATCTCATAAGCCTTATTATAAGCAAAAATCTTGAAAATTTCAATTTTTTAAGTTATAATCATTATAGAAATTAATCAAAGAAAGGATTTTTGAATGTATAATTATGAAGACTATTCATACGGATATCGAGGTTATGGCCACGGTGCAGATGCAACTGATGCCATTGCTGGAATGTCTATCGTTCTATTTTTAACTATTATGTTGATTACTGCGGTTATAGGCTATGTTGTTAGCTCTATCTTTTACATGTTGATCTTTAAAAAGGCTGGAATTGACGCTAAAAAAGCTTGGATTCCTTTCTATAACCGTTGGACATTCTTTGAACTTGGTGGTCAAGAAGGATGGAAATCTCTTCTAGTATTTATCCCTTATGTCGGCTTTATAATCTCGCTTGTTTTTGAAGTTATAGCAGTTATCGAAATCAGTAAAAAACTTGGCAAATCACCTTATTGGTCTATCCTTTTCTTATTTGCAACACCTGTTTGGTTCTTGATTCTTGGTCTAGACAGCTCTCGCTGGAATGATGCAGCCGGAAAAGAAAGTCTTGCAAAAGGAACTATCCTTGGTTATAAATTGGTAAACGAAGAAAAACCAGAAGAAGCAAAAGAAGAGAAAACTTCTGATACTAAAGAAGAAAAAACTGAAGAATAATTCTTTTAAATTCTAAAAACGACATTCACAACTGAATGCCGTTTTTATTTTTTATTAAATCTCCAATGGTTCTTGTTCAATTTTTAAGCCAAATTTTTCAAAAACCCTATCTTGAATCAATTTTCTTGCCTGTGCTAATTCATCATAGCTTTTAGCTGAAATATTAGTCAAAACTAAGGCACTTCCTGGGTGAACTCTCATTCCAAAAAACTCTTTTCCTTTTAATCCAGCTTGTTCAATCAGCCAGCCTGTCGGAATTTTATACTCATTATTGCCAACTTTAAAAATGGGCATTTCTGGATATTTCTTTCGAAAGTCTTCTGCAATATTCTCGGTTATTTTAACGTTTTTAAAGAAACTACCTGCACTCGGAATTTCTTCAGGATCAGGAAGCTTTCTTGAACGAATTTCTATCACCGCTTCCATCACATCTTTAGAAGTTAAATTTTCTTCTTTAATATCCTTTTTCTTTAATTCATGTTTTAAGGTCTCATATTTCGGATTCTCTGGCTGACCTTTCGAAAGTTCAAGATTTATTGAAATTACAAAGTATTTATCTTTTTTATCTCTTTTAAAAATACTATCTCGATACGAAAATTGGCAATCTTCTTTTGATAAAATTTTAATCTTTTCGGTTTCAAGTTCAAAAACTTCAACACTTTTTAAAATATCAACAATCTCTTGGCCATAAGCACCAACATTTTGAATAGGTAATGCACCAACCGTTCCAGGAATCATTGCCATAGCCTCACAGCCACTTAATTTTTTTGAAACTGCAAATCGCACAAATTCATCCCAATTAACTCCCGAATTAACCTTAAATTCGATTTTTTTATCATCCTCAAAAACTTGCTCGAAACCCAGAATTTCGTTTTTAATTACAATTCCAGGAAAAAACTCACTTCGAACAATTGTATTGCTTCCACCACCTAGAATGAAAAATGGAATATTTTCTTTTTTTAAAAAATGTACCGCTGCCGAAAAATCCTCAACACTTTTCACAACTGTAAAATATTTTGCTCGACCGCTAAGCTTCATTGTTGTAAATTTTCCAAAATCAATATTCTGAAAAATTTCTAAGTTTTCGAAAACTATATTTTTCATATTTTCATTATAGCACAGCCCCTATTTTTACCAAAATAAAAAAACTCGCAAATGCGAGATAATATGGTACACCCGGCAAGATTCGAACTTGCAACCGCTTGGTTCGAAGCCAAGTACTCTATCCAGTTGAGCTACGGGTGCTTACTCTTAAATTATACCATATTATTTTATTTTTGTGAAGACTATTTTGCAACAAATTTAAAAATTCTGTATAGAGGTTTCCCATCTATAGAGTTATTGTAAAATTCTTCATCTGAAAGTTTATATTTATCAAAATCTGGAACACTATCTTCATTATTGATATATTTTTCAATTACGTAAAATTCTTTTGTTTTCTTTGAAAACGATGCATCCTTTTCGATTTTAGGCGTAAAATCCGAACGAATCATATCCCCAGATCCATAAATTGGTGCTTCACCATAAAACCAGATTTTACTATCATTAGTTGAATATTGAGCCGCTGAATAATACAAAAAATCACCTACCGCTATAGTTGCATGTTTGGTTTCGTTTCGAATTTGAGCTATCGCTTGACGAATTTCCGTTATTTCACCATCATTTTTCGAAATTCCTCGTTGTGAATCAATTTGAAAAATACCAATGCCATGTGAAAATACTACCAAGATCACCAACAGTAAACTCGTAAATATTTTTTTATTTTTATAGCTGTGATAGGTTACAACTGCCAAAATTACCGAAATAAAAACTTCAGACGTCAATAAATACCTATCCACAAAGATTGAACTTGATGGCGGTAAGCTTGCAAAATATAAAACTAAGGTTGGAATAATCACAATACTCAAAATTAACTGAACATGTTTTTCAAAAACTTTATTTTTTAACTCCCTTTTTATTGTAAAAAATACAATAATCGTAATCAATACTGCAATAATCGAAAGCCAGCCATTTGTTTTATTCGCGTCCAAGTAGAACAAAAAATTCGAAATCATGTTTGGAATTGTCGAAAAATCTACGGCAGGAATCCAAAACTTATCCTTAACATAAGCTGTTTGCATAATAAAGAATGGAATCCATGGCAAGTATAAAATAGCAATAATTAAATGTATTTTAAACCAACCGTCATTAAAAAACTCAGAAAAAATATTATTTTTTTGATTATTCTTAATCTTCAAAAGCCGAAGCCAAATCTTTTTTTGTTCCAATTTTCTGCGTTTGTAAACCAAAAAACCTCTATAAACCCACAAAGAAATCGGAATAAGTGCGTAAAGATATTGTGTCCAAATTCCTAAACAGATTGTTAAGATATATAAAAAGCGCCATTTTTTAATTGTTTTCGAACTATTTTCAACTACCCATCCTTCATAAAAAGCTCGCACCGCAACAACACCAAAGAATGCAACCATTGTATACATTCTAGCTTCTTGAGAGTAACGAATTAGCATTGGAGAAATTGCTAAAAACCCACTTGCTATC